>NZ_SEWF01000009.1 GCF_004168285.1 Emticicia agri
TCTTCTTCTTCTTCCTCCTCGTCCTCTTCTTCTTCCTCCTCCTCGTCGTACTCTTCTTCTTCTTCTTCCTCCTCGTCCTCTTCTTCTTCCTCCTCCTCGTCATATTCTTCCTCTTCTTCCTCCTCCTCGTCAGATTCCTCTTCCTCTGGTTCATCTCCATAGGTGAAGCTATAATCTTCGTCTATGGCATTTTTGGTGCAAAGTTTGTCAAGTTCCTCTACAAACCCATCAGAATCTTCGGTCAGAATCTCAAAATTACTGATGTATGTATATTCAATGCCACTTTCCTCGTCCTCTTCTGTATAGTAATCGAAGTAAAAATCTTCTTCACTTTCTACATACTTAAGGCAGAGTTTTTCTAATTTAAAGGCAAATTTTTCAGTATCTTCTACATTAATCCAGAATTCATTAATGTAAGTCATTCCCTCAACTGCAAAATTTGATTCATCACTCTCGTCCCAGACACCATCACTGAAATCCAGATTTTCTACTGATTGGATAATCCAGGAATCGTTGCCATTGTATTGATTATGAATTACATACTCATATGGAATGTAGCAATAGCCTTTGTCGCCCCAGTTTTTTCCCCACGAATTACGCACAATAAACATACGGTCAGGATCAGAGTAGCCTACGCATAACATGGCATGCCAACCGTGAGTTTCTCTTACATTATCTGATTTGCGTGGCATAGGCACACGTCCTTTATTTCTGTTGGCCTCATCAAACGATTGGAAGGTATTTAAACAGAAGGCAATAGGGTAACCCTCGGCTAAAGTGTTTTTCCAGAGGTTAAGGTCTAATTCTATGTATTCGGCATCTACAATTTTAAAATTAGCTCCGTGGTCATAAGCAGATTGGTCCGGTTCATACAAAATCATGGTTTTATCATTAGGCCATAAATCCTCAGCACAGGCACCATATTCTTTCAACCCTTCAATGGCATTGTACATAATTGAGCCACAATCCTGGTCTTGTGAATCATCTAAATAGCGGGCATTGTAATAAATATATAATCGACTCACATCGCTTGCGTCTCCTAATGTTCTTTTGGCAAGATACTCATACGCACCTGCAAAAGCATTGGCTACACAGCTATTACCTACCTGCATTTCTACTTCGGTAAGGTGGTCTCTTAAATCAACTTTAGAGGGGAGTTTATCAAATTTGCCTGCTTTTTTCTTTTTTACATGAGCAGGTATTGCTCCGGCACGGTAGCCGCCGATTCTGTTTTCCATTTAGTTTAGAGTAGTGGTTAAATTATGATTAATAATAGGTACTAAAATTATTTCAAAAATAAGAGTTTGTTACGAAACGCCTATATTTTGGGGATTAAAAAATAAGTAAAATAAAAGGAAAACAGCCAAAGGAAAATTTTTTAGTTGAATAATGCGATGTAATGGTTTTCCTTGAAACGCATGAGTTTTTCCTGTTCGTCTGTTTTATCAAAATACCCGCAAAGGTGGAGTATGCCGTGTACCAGTACACGTTTTAGTTCATGCTCAAAACTCACCTCAAATGTCCTGGCATTGTCTGCAACACGGTCTATGCTGATGAAAATGTCTCCTTCAATCAGTTTTTCTTCCTCCGAGTTATCAAATGTGATAATATCTGTCAGGTAATCGTGGTCGAGGTACTCAATATTGATTTTTAACAGGTAATCGTCTGAACAAAATATGTAATTTACTTCGCCTAAGCTAAAGCCCTCATGCGCAATTACATTTTTAAGCCAGTTTTTTAACTTCAGTTTTTGTTGAATTTTTATGGCTATATCTTCCGAATGAAAACTAATCATTTTCTGTGTTTTTTACTGATTATTCAAATCATTAACTTTTAATCAACGGTTTGCGCTTATCTAAGGTCATCAGAAAGGCAGGTAACAATACCAGATTTGAAATCATCCCCATGAGCAGCGTAATGGAAACTAAAGTACCTAAAAATACAGTACCCTTAAAATTGGAAGCAATAAAGATTCCAAAACCAAAAAACAGAATGATGCCTGTGTAGAACATACTGATACCTGTGTACATGATAGTTTCGGTAATGGCTTGTGAAACGGTCATGTTTCTATTCACAATTTCGTCCTTATATTTAGTCAGGAAGTAAATGGTGCCATCGGAGGATATACCAAACGCAATGCTGAAAACCAAAGTAGTGGTAGGTTTTAAAGGAATACCTAAATAGCCCATTACTCCGGCAGTAATAATTAGTGGGATAATACTTGGGAGCGTTGATATTACTATCATTCTTACATCAAAAAACTGGGTTGCCATTACCACGCAAACCAACAAAATGGCTAAAGCCGTGCTTTCGACCAGATTTTTCAGCAGATAATTATTGCCCTTCATAAATACCACGCCATTGCCTGTTATTCGGGCATCTATCTGTGCTTCTTTAGGTAGCCATTTTCCGGCTTCACGGTCATAGTTAAAAATGGTATCAATCTTAGGTTGAAGCGTATCTACTAATTCTTTGATTCGGACAGTTCCGGCATCAGCACATTGAAAACTGATACGGGTAGATTGTTTGGTTCTATCAATAAACGAGGCAAACAAATTTTCGTTGCCTCTGATGCTTCCGGCGTAGTTGGCTAATTTCTGCAACTCCAATGCACCGGGCAGTTGATAGTATTTTTCGTCGCCTCCTCTATAACCCTGATAAACAAACTTAATGGCCTCAACCACTGAAACCGGATTCGTAAACTCTTTATATTTGGCAAATTCTCTTTGCATGAGTTTAATTTTATTCAGAATCTGAGGATTCAGCACGCCGTTTTCTTTTTTGGTATCAATTATAACCTCAAAAGGTACAATGCCATGAAAATGTTTTTCAATAAATTTCAAATCAGCATAAATAGGGTCGTTTTGCGGTAAATCGTCAACTATATAACCAATCGCATGCAGCCTTGCCATACCAAAAGCAGAAATGGCTACCAATACACCAATAAATATATAAAGGGCAGTGCGGCGGGTATGTACCAGATTATTGACAAACAATAGAAATGAGGTAATATATTTATTTTCGAGATGTCGCACATTTTTGGCACTTGGTGGGGCACTGTAACTTAATAAGATGGCAATCAGCGCTAAGGATACTGCCCAGGTTGCCATGATACAGATAGCTGCCACCAGACCAAACTCCAATAGCAATGGACTTCCTGTAAAGTAAAAAACAAAGAAACCAATAGAAGTAGTAACATTAGCTAAAAAAGTAGTTTTGCCGATTTTCTCTATAGCTACCGACAAAGCCCTCATTTTATCACCATGTTTCAGAAACTCTTCCTGGTATTTGTTGACCAGAAAAATGGTATTAGGTATGCCTATTACTATTATTAAAGGGGGAATCAAACCCAATAGGATAGTGATTTTATAACCTAACAAAACAATAATGCCTACCGACCATACCACCGAAACCATCACTAAAAGTGCCGTAAACAAGGCCGTACGGATTGAGCGGAAAAACAGAAAAAGAATGCCTATTGTAACCAAAAATGCTAAAATCATAAATTTTACCATTTCGGCTGTTACTTTCGATATGAAATTAGTCCGGATAAAAGGCATTCCTGAAAAGTGTACGTCAATACCGTTTTTCTGACCAAAGGCACGGGCTGCTGCTTCAATTTCTTTAGTTATGGTAATTCTGCCTTTGCTGTTTAGCTTGGCCTGGTCAAAGGTAACAGCCATAAGGTGAGCATTGCCCTCTTTGCTATAAACAAAACCCCTGTAAAATGGGAAAGTCTCAATTTTTTTTCTGATTGAATCAACTTCGGCCTGATTGGTAGGTTTTTGAGGGACAATGGGCTTGAGGTCAAATTTCATCAGGCTGTCATTTCTGACAATCTCAAAAAGATTGGTATTTGAAACCACATTTTTTATGCCTTCAATGCCTTTTACCGATTTGGCGAGGTCGTACCATTGATTAAAAACAGTTAACTCATAAATTTTATCTGATTCAATGGCAATTACCATCACGTTACCATCTTCTCCGAAACGTTTTTTAAAATCTTCGTATAGCTTATAATTTTCATCTGTTTGAGGTAAGATTCTTGCCAGTTCATAAGACATCTGAATTTTTGATGCCATATAGCCCATTAAGACTGTCATGAAAGTTAAAAACACAAGCCAGCTTCTACGATTTTTTAAAATGATTTTCGAAATATTATACCAGAACATACTTTGGGTTTAACTATTAGTAGGAATGAAGTTTCAAAATTAGTTTTTTTTGCTGAAAAGCCTTGAAGAAATGTATGGATATGCCAGATTTGTCGACTAACGAGCTACCTTTATACGGTGAGTGAGTTTAATGGGTAAGAAGCATAAACGATTTTAAATGAGTATTAGAGCCTGTTTAAATATTGTCTTTCGACCTGCAAAGGCATCTTTTTCAGCTATACTGCGTCGTATTTTTTCGTCGTAGCTGCTGGCTACGTCTGCAAAATACTTCTTGTCTATCTGAAAATTCTGCTCTTTTCGGTCAGAAAGACAATATTTAAACAGGCTCTGACTGTAATTTTATTTTTTCATTAGGATTTTTTCAAGTTTCCAACAAATCTACTAACTTGCGGTCGAAATAATAAACCCCTTCACAAAAAATGAATTTTCCTTCGGATTTACGCTATACCAACGAACATGAATGGATTAAGATTGAAAGTGGCAATATTGCGCTGGTAGGAATTACCGATTTTGCACAAGGCGAACTGGGCGATATTGTTTTTGTTGAAATAGAAACAGTAGGGCAAACACTTGGGGCAAATGATATTTTCGGAACAGTAGAGGCTGTTAAAACAGTGTCAGATTTGTTTTTGCCTGTAGCCGGGAAAGTGATAGAAGTTAATCCTGCACTGAACAATAATCCTGAATTATTGAATTCAGACCCATACGGCGAAGGTTGGCTGATAAAATTGGAAGTGGCTGAACCAAGCGATATAGATAGCTTGTTAGATGCAGCAGCGTATCAGAACATCATCTAAGCAATAAGGTCATGATATTCGAATCGAAGATATTTTAAATAGAAATGCCCTGCGAAGGGCATTTTTTTTGAATTTTTATAGAAAAATGAAAATTTTGCTTAAATCTGTAAAGATAATTGACAAAAAATCTGATTATAATGGTCAGATAAAAGATATATTGATAGAGGAGGGGAAAATCAGCCGGATAGCTGATAAAATAGAAGTGAAGGCTGATAAAGTAGTAGATAGTGAAAACCTACATGTGTCAACGGGATGGATTGATATGCGGGTATCGCCAAAAGACCCCGGATACGAATCGAAAGAAGATTTAAGTTCTTTGTGCAGGGCAGCAGCAGCAGGTGGTTTTACCAGAATTGTTACACTTCCTAATACAAAGCCTATTGTTCAAACTAAAGAGTCAATCGCTTACTTTAAAATCTTCTCAAAAGCTCAGGTAGTTGATATTTTACCTGCGGCAGCAGTTACCAAAAATGGCGAAGGCAAAGATTTTACTGAAATGCTTGACCTGCACCATGCCGGAGCTATCGCTTTTACAGATGGAGAACACCCGTTATGGAATGCAGATATTTTATTGAAAACCCTGCAATACCTATACCCAATCAATGGATTTCTGATGAACCGTCCGGAAGAAACGACCCTGACGCTTTTCGGGCAGATGCATGAGGGGATTGAAAGTACCTTATTGGGGATGAAAGGTTTGCCATCTACGGCTGAAGAATTAACGGTCATGCGTGATTTGAAACTATTAGCTTACGCTTTCAGTCAGGTTTCAGACAAAAGCAGAGATTCGGCTCTGCATTTTTCTACCATTTCTACTAAAGTAGCCGTAGAACTAATCAGAGAAGCCAAAGCTAACGGATTGCCAGTGAGCTGTGATATAGCCGCCCATCAGTTAGCCTTTACCGATGCAGACCTGAAGGAGTTTGATACAAACCTGAAGGTAAATCCGCCTTTCAGAACAAAAGCAGATATAGATGCTTTACAGGCGGGATTAGCAGATGGTACCATTGATGTAATTGTATCAGACCATAATCCGCAGGACGAGGAGTCTAAAAATTTAGAGTTTGATATGGCTGATTTTGGCATAATTGGTCTGGAAACTGCCTTTGCCGTTGGCAATACCTATAGCAAGCTAACGATTGAAGCATTAATTAATAAACTGACAGTAAATCCTGCCAGATTATTACGCTTGCCGCAGGAAACAATTCAGGAGGGAGCCAATGCGAACCTGACCCTGTTTAATCCTGATACAGAATGGACATTTACAGAAAAACATATCCGCTCAAAGTCTAAAAATACCCCGTTTATTGGTCATACACTTAAAGGAAAGGTAATTGGCGTTATCAATAAAAACCAGTTAGTTTAGCCTGAGATTGATTGAAAAAAGAATTGTATGCTAAAAAATAAAATAGTCAGACATTCGCTATATTACGGAAGCATTGCTGCGCTGATTTGTATCATAGTAGCCTTGATTCAGTTTTATGGCATTCATAAAAGTCCTTTTGGTCGGTATAAACTACCGGCCTTTGGTATCAATATATTGTTTATTTTAATTGCCATCTGGACTTACAGGGCAACCAACTTAGGTACGCTTACTTTTACTGAAGGTTTTTCGGTAGGGTTTCTTACTAATTTTTTTGCTGCTTTTATTACAGCTACCTTTTATTATGTGTTTCTGAAATTTGCCGGAAATGAAGCAATACTGCTTTGGGTAAAGGAGAATGTGGAAGCGATTATGAAAATAAAAGATAGCCATATCAAAAATTTTGGTCTGGAAGAGTTCTCCAGCCTGCTTGAACAGGCAAAGCAAGTGCCTACTCCAGGATATGTATTTCTGGACGAATTAGGTAAAAAACAGATTTGTATCATTGCCGTAACTATCATTTCGCTGATTTTTAGAAGACATACCTATACAGTTTCATGAAATTTTGATAAATTTATTTCTCTTTAATTACCTTAATCTAATCAACAATATGGAAAACCCGTCAACAGCTCGTATTGCTCTTAAATGGGGTGTAATAGCCTCGGTCGTTGTCATTATTTATACGGTAGTATTATATATGACAAGCTTACATAAAAACCCTACTTTAGGGTATATATCTTTCGTTTTTTTGCTAGGGGCAATTGTTTTTGCTATAAAAGAATACAAAACGTTAAATAATAATTTTCTGAGCTTTGGCGAAGGTTTAGGTGTAGGTACTTTAACCAGTGCTGTAACAGGATTAATCTCTTCTATTTTTTCTTTCGTTTATATCATGTTTATTGATACAACCATCCCTCAGCAGATAGCTGATATGCAAAGAGAGCAACTGGAATCAAGGGGAATGACAGCGGAACAGGTTGAACAGGCTATGGAGATGGCAAGTAAATTCGCAAGCCCCGGTTTAATATTTATATTTGGAGTATTAGGTTATATATTTTTTGGCTTCATCTGGTCGTTAATAGTTTCAGCGATTTTTAAGAAAGATAAACCTGAAATGAATTTTTAATACATGCTTACAATTTTTAGAAAAGAACTCAATAGTTTTCTCCATTCACTGGTTGCCTACATTGTTATTGGTGTTTTTCTCGTACTGGCAGGTTTATTTACATGGGTATTTGAAGGAAATGTGCTTGACTACGGCTATGCCGATTTGAATAGTTTTTTTCAACTGGCTCCTTATATTTTCATTTTTCTGATACCCTCAATCACTATGCGATTGTTTTCGGAAGAGTTTAAATCCGGAACTATTGAATTACTTTTTACAAAACCGCTTACTGACTGGCAGATTATTCTGGGTAAATTTTTTGCGTCGTTTATACTCATTATCGTGGCACTGTTACCTACATGCCTGTATTATTATTCTGTATATGAATTAGGTAATCCGAAAGGAAATGTAGATACCTCAGCCATTATAGGTTCTTATGTGGGATTATTCTTTTTAGGGGGTGTTTTTGCTGCCATTGGTATATGGGCTTCTTCGCTTACCGATAATCAGGTAGTGGCGTTTATTATCGGTGCATTGGCTTGTTTCATTTTTTACGATGGTTTTCATCAACTGGCACAGTTATTCAATGGCACCACTCAATACCTGATTGACTATATAGGTTTAAGTTATCATTATGAGTCCATCGGTAGGGGATTAATCGACTCACGGACATTAGTCTATTTTATGAGTGTCATTATCATGATGTTTTATCTGACGAAAATACAGGTATCAACCAAGAAAAATTAGAATTCATCCTGCTTATGCAATTGTCTATTTATCAGATTGATGCTTTTACAAATAATCTTTTTGGCGGTAACCCTGCCGCTGTTGTTCCATTGAGAGAGTGGTTGTCAGATGCTCTGATGCAAAAAATTGCGTTAGAGAATAATCTGTCTGAAACAGCCTTTTTTGTGCCAAAACCTGATGGGTTTCATATCCGTTGGTTTACCCCGACGGTTGAAGTTGCACTTTGCGGTCATGCTACTTTAGCTGCGGCTTATGTTGTTTTCAATCTGCTTAAATACCCCTCAGATACCATCAGTTTCGACTCGAAAAGCGGGATTCTGAAAGTGAAAAAATATGATAAATTATTAGAGTTAGATTTTCCGGTACAAAATGTTTCACTAACTGACCCACCTGACGAGCTTGTTGAGGGTATAGGTAAAAAACCTTTGGAAGTATATCAGGCCGGAGAAGATTATTTATTGGTTTATGACTCTCAGAATGACATTGAAAACATTTCTCCTGATTTCGGTGTTTTAAAAAAGGTGGAGATGCGTGGTGCTATTGTTACCTCAAAAGCCAGGTCAAAAAAATTAGATTTCGTTTGTCGGTTTTTTGCTCCTGCGGCAGGTATCGACGAAGACCCTGTTACAGGTTCAGCCTTTACTAAATTAGCACCGCTCTGGGCTGAGAAATTAGGTAAAAATAAATTTGATGCCGAACAGATTTCTGCCAGAAAAGGTAGCGTACATTGCGAATTACTTGGCAACAGGGTATTAATTGCCGGACAAGGCAAGGTTTATATGAAGGGCAAAATTACAGTTTAAGCTCATTTTCAAACATTTCTCCTAAAACACTTGACACCCCCTATACCGATTTATTACCTTTGCGACCTAAAAAAACGGGGTAATTAATATTTTTTTACCTATATTTCTTCATGACGGAAAAACAACATCCCCAGACATGAAGAAAACCACAAAAATTTTCTGCTTTGATTATGGCAGAAATGGGGAGTCTATAAAATGAAACTTTCAGAATTTAAATTTGATTTGCCTCACAGCTTGGTAGCCATGTATCCTCACGAACAACGTGACGGAGCTCGTATGATGGTGGTAAATAGAAAAACAAAAAAAATAGAACACAAAATGTTTAAAGATATCGTTGACTATTTTGGAGAAAACGATACTTTAGTAGTAAATGATACCAAGGTTTTTCCTGCCCGCTTGTATGGTTCTAAGGAAAAAACCGGTGCAAAAATTGAAGTTTTTTTGTTACGTGAACTCAACCGTGAAATGCGTTTATGGGATGTGTTGGTTGACCCGGCAAGAAAAATCAGAGTAGGTAATAAATTGTATTTTGGAGATAGTGACCTGGTAGCAGAGGTAATAGATAATACTACTTCACGTGGACGTACCATCAGGTTCTTATTTGATGGTTCACATGAAGAAATGATGAAAGCCATCCATGAATTGGGTGAAACTCCACTACCGATTGATGTAATTAAAAGAAAAGTAACCGATCAGGACAGAGAAAGATATCAGACTATTTTTGCCGATAAAGAAGGTGCAGTGGCAGCACCAACCGCAGGAATGCACTTTACCAGAAATGTGCAACGCCGTATGGAAATTAATGGTGTAAACTTCTGCCCGGTTACCTTACATATTGGTATCGGAACCTTCCGTCAGGTTGATGTAGAAGATTTAACTAAACATAAGACAGACTCAGAAAACTTCTTTATTCCTGCCAAAACCTGTGATATTGTTAATAGTTCAATTGATAAAGAAGGAAAAATCTGTGCTATCGGAACAACAGTGCTGAAAGCATTGGAATCTTCGGTTTCGGCAAGCAATCATCTGAAACCGATTGATAATGGCTGGACCGATAAATTTATTTTTCCTCCTTACGAATTTAAGATTACAAATGCTTTATTAACTAATTTCCATTTGCCAGAATCTATTCTTATCATGATGGCCTGTGCTTTTGGTGGTTATGAATTAATCATGAATGCTTACAACGAAGCCATTAAAGAAAAATATAAATTCTTTACATACGGTGATGTAATGCTGATTCTCTGATAAATAGCATCATCTTTATTCAGAAACCGGGAAATGAATGTTTTCATTTCTCGGTTTTGTTTATAATCTAATCTTGTTTCAATTTTATGGAAGTACAGAAATATGCAGTGTTGGTTGCAGGTGGTAGCGGTAGCCGGATGGGTAGCGAGGTGCCAAAACAGTTTCTTCCTTTGGCAGGTAAACCTATTTTATTACATACCATTGAGCAATTTCTGAAAATTGATAACATTCAGATTATTTTGGTATTGCCCGAAAAAGACATTGCCTACTGGCAGGAAATCGGAGCAAATCAATCTGTTGCTACTGCTTATCATCAATCTATTACAATTGTTACAGGTGGGAAGAGCAGGTTTCTGTCTGTAAAAAACGGACTTGCCCATGTGGAAGAAAATAGCCTCGTAGCCGTGCATGATGGGGTAAGACCTCTGGTGAGCAAAGAAATAATTGAGCGGTCGTATAAAGTGGCAGAGCAAATGGGCAATGCCGTAACCAGTGTTCAGCTAAAAGATTCAATTCGTGAGGTAGGAGAGAACCAGCAGAATCATGCGGTGGAAAGAACCAGATTCCGGTTGATGCAAACCCCTCAAACCTTTCGTTCAGACATCATAAAAAAGGCGTTTAACGTAGAAGAACAAGGTTTTTTTACTGACTGTGCCAGCGTACTTGAATTTGCAGGATATACCATCAATCTGATTGATGGGTCTTACGAAAATATAAAAGTAACTACGTCTGAAGACCTCATTATAGCCGAAGCTCTCTTGAAAAACAAATAGACTTTACTGGCAATTGTAAGCGAAAGTTGAAATATTGGTAACCGTACTTGACAAATCTTCCCGCAAGATTTTTATTGTTTCAGGGAATCCTTTTTCATTATAGGTCAGTTCTCTTCTGGTTCTAAGATTCTCCGCTTCTTTAAATTCAGTCCGGTCAAATTGATAAATTTTAGAAGAAACAATATTATGGTCGCCATAAGGGAGGAATGTATTAAGCGGGCGGATAATCCAGTAAAATTTAATGGCTTGCACGCCTTCAAAGAAATTGCGTTTATCGTCAAAAGTATGTAAAGTTATAGTTGGATTAGTGCCTAAGTCAGACCTATAGATATAAGAAGGATTACCCTGCTTGTCATACTCAATGCTTCTGTTTACCCCTAACAAATATCGGCTTATAATCTCAATGGGTCGGTTTCTGTCGTCATATTTTACTTCAACTTCGTCTTCGATACCTCCATTGACTGTCTGCACAATTCTCGTAGCATTGCCTTTGTTGTCAAAACTGGCATCGTATCTTTTGATTCTTGCGGGATTGGCTTCATCTCTTGCGGCTTTTACCTGACCGTTTGAGTTGTATTCAAAAAAAACGATGGCTTTGTTAAGCGTGTCTTTATTGACAGTAATATCAAAACTAAATAGTTTTTCTATTCTGCCGTCTTTCAGTGTCAGATAATCATAATGAAAACTCTTACTGAGGGGGTTTTCCTGAACAAATTTCTCCAACCGACAAGTGTCTATCTCTTCATTTTTCCGACACGAAGAGAGTATAATCAGAAGAATAAACGGTAATAGTCTGCTTTTCATATCAGAAAATTTTTTTGAAAACCCATTCGGGAGATAATTTCATCAAAATTGCCAATAAAAAATACCTTTTCGTAATATACGCCACATTTTTTTTAGCCTCAATGGCATCGGCAATCTGTTGTGCGGCTTTTTCAGGTGTCGCTACCCAGAACATTCCTTTATTTTGTTTGGTCATTTCGGTGTCCACAAAGCCGGGGCGAATATCTGTAATCGGAATGTGATGTATATATTTGGCAGACCTTAATCTGAGCCCCTGCATATAGTTGGAAATAAAGGCTTTTGAGGCATGATATTCGGGTGCATAGGCGCTACCTTTCAAAGCAGCTAATGATGAGATACCTATGATATGCCCACCGCCCTTGCTTTTAAAATACTGATAAGCCCATTGAGCAATGGCTACAAACCCTCTTACATTAATGTCAATGGTTTTTATTTCTTCTTCAAAACTTGCTTTTCCGAAGCCAACACCCGCATTGATGATAACTTTGTCGAAACCTCCGTTTTTATCTGCCAAGTCCTGTATAATTCTTCTCGCATTGTCAATATCGGCTACGTCCATTGCACTCGTATGTATTTTCTTATCAGGATATAATCTTTGTATTTCTCCTAAAAGTTCAGTTCTTCTACCGGTAACAGTTACTTCGTGGCCTTGGCTGATGTATAGTTCAGCCAGGGCTTTACCAATACCTGTGGTAGCGCCTATAATAATAATTTTCATCAGTTGAATGAGATAAAAAACAGAGGGTTAACACATTGTTGCATTAACCCTCTAATATAAGGAATAATTTAAACCTTATTGATCTGATAAACTGAATCTTACGTTGATACCTCCGGTGGTGGTTTTTCTCGGATACGAGAAGTTGGTTACAAACGGTGTATTGTTCATGTGGTCAACATAGAAATTCAACAATACTCTTTTGTTGACCTGATAGGTAATTCTTGGCCCCCATTGCAGGTTATAATTCCCTTGTGTGGGTTGTGGGTCTCCATCCAGACGTCGCTGAATGGCTTTTACATCACGAATAGTAAAGGCAAACTGTAAATTCAAATCATTTTTAAGCGTAATTACTTTACCATCACGACCTCTTAAGGGGAGTTTTACGCCACTTTTCTTAAAACCAAAATTAAATACAAAGTCAGAACTGCTATATTCGGCTACCTGAGAGTTAGATAAGTTTAAGCCTGCTCTGCGCTCTCTGTTCCAGTCAAATCTACCAGTAATTTTGCTTTTGGTCGTAAACTGAACCCCAATAAAAGGCTGGAACTTTTCTTCTAAGGTGATGGTACTCATCACAAATACCGGAATAAACTGCGCCTGGTTATTTCTTAAATTGGCTATAGGATAGCCCTGCATCATCAGATTAACCATTGCTTCACCATAATCTAATGACGAGGTAAAATTACCAACGCTATAGGTTGAAGTATAACTATGGCTGATAGAGATTGAACTGAACATCTTGTTGAATGGTGCTAAATTAGCTAATCCACTGTAATCTATCCGCCAGTTAGGCATCGGGAAACGGAAGCTCTTTGAAAATGGGAATTTATTCAGGTCTAAACTGGTTCCTTTGCCGCTATACGCTGCAATAAAAGCCGGTACAAGCACATCCTGAGAATTTTTATCATATACCCCTTCTTTATTCGGATTCATGGCCGTGAGCTTATTGACAAAAAACTGACGATACTCACGCATTTTCTCAAAAATATCATAATGATAATTGTTCTTGATATCCTCTTTGTCCATTCGGGCAAAGAAAGTTCTGAACGACCAGAATGAAGTACTGAAATTACCATTTCTGACCGGGCTTGAACTGGTGTATCTGCCGAGCGAATCAACGAGATAATATTCCTGATAACTATCGCCTCTGCTAAAGTTACCACTGATCTGCATCCTGAAATCCTTGAATGGCTCAATAGTTGTCCGGTAGCTGAATTTTTTCTGTTTGGTTTGTACAAACGGCTGTGTCTGAACCTTTGTCTTGGATAACCAGCCCTTGGCTGCTGCATATTCCTGAAAGTTACCATTGACCCGTTTAAAATCACCCTCGGTTGTATATTGGTTACCCAACACAAAACCCAGCCCGGGTGCACCTTCAGGACTCAGACCAAAAAACTTAGGAGAGGGCATAAAGCCGGGCAGAATGGTTGTTTCTACAATAGAATAATCATAATCTATACCTCGAACAGCCATCAGGAATCTCGTAAATGCTTTGGCAATATTACTTGGGGGAATTTCAATATTTTCATCATCGCCCGGATTACGGGTAAATCTCTTCTTTTCAGCGTTCGGACTATTGGCAAATTTCAGGTACTTTACTTTATTGTATAACTTTATAAAGTCAATTTTCCCTCTGATACCTCTGTCTCTTCCGTTTCTGATGGTATTACCAAACGGAATTGAGTCTTCGTCCATGATATTCAACGCAATGGCCTGATACCCAAAATTGTTGTTATATTTAGCATCAGCCGTAATCCAGTCGAGCAAGAAAAACTTATCTAAAGGCAAACGATAGGTAAAGCGCATTTCCTGATTGAAGTTCTTCGCTCTACCCAGACTAAGGATATTTCTCCGAAGGTCTTTTGCTTTGTCTTCTGTATTAATATCGCCATAAGGCTCATCAACTATGGCATTCATAGTGGCAGTATAATTGAACAGAATGCTTTTTGTCAGGTTCCATTGCAAGTCGTACTGACGGTTCATTAAGAAATATTTCTCAAAATAGGGGAGAACTCCTTCGGTGGTTAAATCTGAATTTCTTAACAATGTTCGGGCAAAACTTTTATCAAAGTCGGTTCTGAATGCCATTACTGTCGGTATCGGTGACAGATTGAAGTCTTTGAGCCAATATAAAAATGGCCGCTCCAGACTTTTGTTGTTCTTGAATGGTTCCCAGATAACTTGCTTGGGTTGATATTGATACGTAAAGCCACCTTTATACTGATTGAGTGAATAATCATCAATCAATATATTACTGCGGTTTACATTATTCTGTGCATAAGTAAACGAAAAGTTTTCAATATCATAAAAATGCGGCAATGCGCCTTCCTTGGTTTTTATTTTTCTGACATTGGAGAAGTTGAACCCTTTGCGTATGCTGTTATCAATTACCATGCGCCTGTAAGCCTCTCGCCTGATGGGGTCTTCAATATTATTGAGTGCATTTTCAAGCGGCATATCCGGGTCAAGCGGATTAAAGTGTGGCGTAACTGTCTGCTGGTCAAAGTTGACAAAGAAAGGAATTTTCAGCCCCCAGTTTTCAGGGAAAAACTTGTCTAACTCAATATTAGAAGCTACGCCGATTCCTTTGCCTGTCTCACGGGCTCTTTCAGATATTTTGTCCTGAACTCCGCCAAAGCCAAAAGTTTTCAGGTTGGCATTTATGGCTACTGTGGCAATATCTGCCAGTTTGATATTGGCTGCCAAAAGCCCCGCATCGCCTGATGTCTGGTCAAATCCATAGGCTCTGAATTCGTCTAACCAAACCGTATAAGTATTGGGTTGCTCATCAGGAGATTTAGGATTTCGTAGCCCTAACATAACGGTAAGTACCGCACTTAAATCAGGATTCCCCAATACTGTTATCTTATAGTTGTTTCCATCGGTTCCGTCTTCCATAGTACCAACGGCAGTACCCGAATAAGGAACTGTTATATTCACAGCCTTGCGATTCCTTTCGCCTTTCAGCGCCACAAGGTCTTGCAGGGCAACATCTATAAAGTTCTCTTTAGGCCAGATTACATTTTCATCTATTGAGCCATTCGGCGTAAGTTTTAACTGCGGAATTTCAATTTCATAGTAGTGCTGGCTCAAATCGGTGCCGATTCTGATAAATGCACCCCCTACAGTTCTCTCATCATTCGCTTCATTTTCGGCATGGATAAATAATCTTAATCGCTTGTAATTGATCATATCTACCCGTGTGTTGCGGAAAACACCTCTTGAATCGCCATCACGCAGGTTAGTAACTGCCAATGACATGGATTGCTCGTTGAATTTTACGTTGAATTGCTGTTGGGTAATATCCTGATCTCTGATGAATCCCGGAGGGACTTTATAAGGGGTTTTGCCTTCTTTGATATTACAGTTCTGACCGTCGTCTGCGCAACCGTTTTCTTCTATACTCACCACACCCATTTTGAATTTGGCATCATACGGCTCAGGTACTTCGGTTAGTCCGGTTTGTGTCAGGCTTTTGTCATAAATACGGTATTGGTTCGATTCTAATTGGAGTGAAGCAAAACGCAAAACAACCGGCTGCTGGAACTCGGTCAGCACCATACGCATGAAACGAATGGATTTGAAACCATTAATATCACCGAATTTACGGGTAAACTGTTTGACAGGCACACGGAATAAATACCACGTAGCTTGTGTACCGGGAACTGTAACCTGGTCAACTATAAAACCATTGCCGACTCCCAGTCGGTTTGGTTGTAAATCTATTTCATACTCATAATAGTTCTCTACATCGTTAATAGTATTATCAGCATTAATGTCTTCTTTATCAGGCGTTACCGAGTTAGCCAGTGTAGGGCTGGTGGTTGAACTGGTATTACTTTGCGGAGAGTTATTTTCGACACCGAGATAGTTTTTAAAACGCTCAACTAATGATTGTGATGAGGTAAAACTGGGGTCTGTAAAGAATTTAAAATCATCGGCTGATGGGTCTCTTTCTGCATTTGTTCTTGCAGCTGGGCTAATTGTTTCAAGAAATCTTTTGATGTGTGGGAAATTTCTTTCCTGCTCGTTGTTCAATCCGTCCAAACCTACATCTTGCTTTTCTCTTGAGCCCGGCTGGTTATCAAAAGCATCGGTCATGAACTGTATTTTGGGTACCAAACCCCACTGTGTCTGGTCTGGTTTCGACTGGTCAGATACTGCTTCATTGGCAGGAAGACCATTTTCAAAACTATTTCTGCCATCAGGGATAAAATCTTCTGAAATATCACCTAACTGGAATCTTAGTTTACCACCGGTGGTGTTAGCTTTATTCCCATTTGGAGAGCCGTCTCTTACCACGTCTTTAAACGGGTCAAGCATCCAGAAAGTAAGGTATTCGGTATTGGCATTATCAAAATCATTATCGGCTGTAATACCGCGCATAATCGAACCAAAGTTTTGCCTCGGGTTATTATTCAAATATCCATCATTGGTCAGGTTAGGGTTATAGTTATACATCCCTCTTTCTGATGGGAAGTAAGACACATCTAATACATTGACAGGGACTGATTCGCTGAAAGTAGGAATCGAACGACCGGGAAATATCTGTAATGGGCTGAATGCTCTTTCGTACAGGTTATTATTGGCTGCTTCCTGTACTTCCGGCGGTAATACATTCCCTTCGCCACCACCGAACCCACCATCAAAGTAAGTAGTCTGGTCAACCGTATAAACCGACATTTTAGCTCTTCTGAAATTGTAATCGTATCCTATACCCGTTCCACGGAAAGATTCAGGAGCACTACCCGGGCGCCATCTGTTTGGCTGACGGGTAAGGTCGTTAATGTTCCGGGTAGCTTCAAAATCATCAATCATGGCATTGCCATTTATACGCTTGTTATTTACCGAAGGAAAAAGTTTGGCATACTCGGCAGTAAACTGGATTGATGACATTTCTTTGGTTTGTAGCAACGGAAGTGCATCTAACATTCGTGTCAGGAATCTGGCATCTTTGCGGTAGTTTACATCCAACCCGACAATCGTATTATTAACAGGCTCCTGCCCGATGGCAATACGGGTCATAAATGCCGGAGTACTTTCTCGCAGGGTCATGGCAGTAGCACCAATATGAATATCTTTGCTCAGGTTATAGTCTAACCTTGTTCCCAACATCATTCTGATTTGCGTGTTAAACAAATCGGGGCGTTCCCACTCAATTCTAATCTGACGGGCTGAGTTAAGCACACTCTGATTAATAATTTTGATTTTCCCTAATTGTGTGTCAATGATATAATCGGCTCCTTCCGATAACTGTACTCCACCTGCAAAAATTCTGACTGACTGGCCTGATGCGCCTAATGGTAGCATAATTTCAGATGAATTACTGGCTTGCAAACTACCTCTGATAAAAAACTTATTTTTGGTAGTTACCTGTTGGGCATCTGCCAAGGTAGTCCGGTATAATTCATTGAATACGTATTTATCTTTGAGTATCTGCTCGTCTGTACCAAATTTGGAAGCTAAATGGGAACCGAATGGTTCAAGTACCGGGAAAATAAGTTTTCCGAGTTTGGCATCGATGGTGATGTCTTCTATAAAGTCAAAATTCCCATCGCCACCGGGTTGAGGGTCATTATTCGGGTTCAGATTATCGAGATTCATGACCCTTACCAAAGGTACATCTTTCAAGGTTCTTCCTTCCTGTAAGTTGGGGTTATCGATACCTGTACGGTCGTCTTTATAAATAACTCTTAACTGAAACCCTTGTTTTCCTACGCCCGGCACGCCCAACGAATAGATGTTTTTCATCATCAAATCCCACATAGGGGCATTGGTACGATTACGGATAGTAGAAGATTTAAGCAATTTCAGCATAATTGCTTCATTCTCCGGACGAATTGAATAGTCTTCTGTTAGCTCACCCACTTTATAATTCTGCCCGTTGTAGGTATATTCATAAGCAACTGCCAGAATTTCATCGTTACGAAGTGGGGTAATTAAGGAGATATAACCTAATTCGGAGTTAAATTTAAACTCACGTTCTGTCAGACGTTTGGCACCTCGCAGGATTTCATAATCAATCCCTTTTTTCAGATTTAATGAAGCCAAAGCGGCTGATGAGGTGGTAGAGTCAATACGTCTGAAACTCTGATTATTATTAAGACTGCTATAGAGCGTAGTAGCTTCATTTCTTACTGGAGCATACGTATTACCTGTTTTTAAATCACCTAAATCAGTAAAAGCGATGAGATTTCTCATAGACTCTACGGTATTGGTACGATTGGTTACATAAACCTCAAGACGGGTGATTTTTACACCCGATAATACCAATGGTAGATTTCGCAAGGCTCTTTCATAATTGCTTCTGAAAAACTGAGCGAGAAAGAAATGTCGGTTTTCTTCATAATTATCAACTCTGATTTCAAAAGTACGGCTTTGTGTACCACCATTCAGTACAATTGACTCAGTTTTGGAGCGTTGTTGAGCTACTACTTGCGTAATATCTAATTTACCTAATTTGAATCCGGCCTTTAAACCAAACAGGTTTTGTACGCCTGGTATCAACTGGCTTTTAACAGGCATACTGATATTACCCGCTTCAACTTTTTGCAGAATGTCTTCCGGTTGATTTTTAAAATTCAGTTTTAACTGGTTTTCAAAATTAAAAGCCGCTTTGGTATCTAAATTAGTCAGCATACCCAACTTCTCACCAATCTGCCCGTTGAAATTGATGTTAATCTGTTCGTCAAAATTGAACAATGTCTGCCGCCTTTGAATGATAGGTAAGAGAGGATTATCAATAAACTGATGAATCAGCCTGAAATCAAGCGTAACAAAACCATTGGGCTTCAGTTTATCAATCATATTGCCTCCGAAAATTCTATCAACAATCGGATTTTTCTGCAATAAAGGTTTCAATCCTTTTTCTGTAGTGGCACTCTTACCATCCTGTAATTCTTCATATTCCCTCAGAATGCTTTTTCTTACATACGCACTCTGAATACTTGAATATTCATTGAATGTTAAAGCCTGAGGTATTTTGTAATCGAGTGTTTTACCTGCCTTTTCTGTAATTGAAATATCGCTTGAAGTAGGAGAAAGACTAAAGTCGGTAGTAATAGCATTCGGGTCTTTTAAATAAAAAGGAGACTGTGGCACTGCGTTGGCATATCGATTAAGATAACGATCTTGCCAACGGTAGGAGGGTTCACGGCCTGTGCGGGCAATGATAGTATCTTTTTCCGGAACTGCTAAAGAATCGGTGCGGGTAGTATCAGCCTTAGTTGTGTTGTTCTTTTTTCTGCCTAATAATTGAGCGTCCGCATTCTCACTGAGCAATCCAAAGCTGAAAATTAAAATAAAAAATAATGTATAATTTTTTACAAATAGCTGTCCGAACATAAAATTTTAGGGAGTATCAATAGGTACTTTAACACTTAACGACTAATATCTTGCCAATAGTCTGTAAGAAATACGAAAAATTGTATGCTTTTTATTTAATGGTTTAATACGAATAACTGATTGATTAAGTATTCATTTGATACCAAGGCAAATCTTGGATTTTTGCAATTAAAATCCAACAATCTGTTTATGCTTCTTTAATAATTACAATTTATCTCAACGCCAGTTTAATCAATTGTTCAAGCGTAATTTCATTGCCTTCACGTTTCAGAATGGTATCTATACTTTTCTCTGCTGCCACCCGCTGAATACCCAGGGTAACGAGAGCCGTAAGTGCCTCGTTGCGTAATGCAGCATTAGCCGGAGCAAAAATATTGGGAGTAACGCCACCCAATAGAGATTCTTTTTTGAGTTTGTCCTTTAGTTCAATAATAGCCCGCTGTGCTGTTTTAAGCCCGATGCCCTTAATACTCTGAATAGTGCGTACATCATCTGAAACAATAGCCTGTTTAATTTCGCCTGATGACAACGATGAAAGCATAACCATAGCAGTACTCGGGCCTATACCCGACACACTGATTAAGTCTTCAAACAGTTCTTTTTCAGCGCCTTCAAAAAAACCAAAAAGCGTATGAGAATCTTCCCTTACTATCAGTAAAGTATGCAACTTACATCTCTCACCTGTATTATGAAGGGCGGCATAAGTCTGAAGAGAAATTTTTACCTGATAACCTACGCCAGAAACATCAATAATTACATAGGTTGGGTCTTTGTAGGCCAGTTTACCGTCAAGATAAGCAATCATAAGAATTTACAGATTCGGGTTATCTGTAATTGGTTTTATTGATTAGTGAAACGTTTGCTAATGTAAAGAAATAAAAAATATGCGACTTTTTATCAATCTATCGCTTTTTGACGGTATTATTTTACCAAATTAATTCTTATGCCGCCACTTACCTGCCCGTTTAAGAAGAAAGGGGAGGGGAGTGCTTCGAGGTAAACTCCGCCATCGAGAAAAAAAGCGAGATTATTGGGTAACTTAAATTCTATCCCGGCTGTTCCGGTAGGCCCCAAAGAAATTTTACTTACCGATTTAATACTTTCATTCCGCCAGGCATCAGGAAAATGCTTTCTTGAATTAACCTGACCTCCGAAACCATAATAGACATGGCCCCAATCTTTACCGAAAAGAGAGTGATGAAATAAATAAATACCCTGAATCATCAATCCTACAGTTTTGTATTCCCCATTGTTATACCTGCGGTCATTGTTATACAATAAGCCATACGTACCAATGTTTACATCAAAAGCTCTATCACCATTCTGAAAATATTTTCTCAGGTTAAACCCTACTGGTTCTCCAACCCTGAAACC
Organism: Emticicia agri; assembly: GCF_004168285.1. Classification (GTDB taxonomy): domain Bacteria; phylum Bacteroidota; class Bacteroidia; order Cytophagales; family Spirosomataceae; genus Emticicia; species Emticicia agri. The sequence continues at coordinate 21,249 of NZ_SEWF01000009.1, forward strand.
CACAGCCCAATTGTAATCATATTGCGCTTGTGCATTGGAAATTGATGATAGAATAAGTACAGGAATAACCAAAAATAGTAATTTTTTCATGCGTTAAATTTTATGCGATTGGGAAAGGATACTCAGACAAATATAATGACTTTCTAACGAATAAAGTCCTCTATTTATTCAATGAAGTTGCTTAGGATTTTTAACGATAATTAAAATCCTAAGCAACTTCAATAAAAAAGCGCCTGAATTTATTTTCAGACGCAAAAAAAGATTTTTGTAACAAAATTATTGTTGAACTAAATCAGCATTAGATAAAATATAATTCAGCTCGTTAATATCGTCGGCATTAAGTTTCAAAGTTCCTTTTACAGTTATTCTGTCGTCGGTATTGAAACGTTTGGTTGTTTTCTTGAATTTTACCTGCACAACTGATTCGGGGCCAGCCTGACCACAGAAGAAGCATGAGCTATACGGGTTAGCCGAAAGAACATACATATTAGCATCTACATCTACCGGAATCATGTATCCTGTCAGAACAACATCTTTCCCTTGTAAGCCGGCAACTTTAGGGCCGAAAGTAGGGTAGAGAATGAACATTGATTCTTCTGCACTCCATTTCTTTTTGAAAGTAACATCACGTAAAGTTTCCCATGTTATTTTCGTGGGTTCTTCTACAAAACCGAAAGATATGGCACCTAAAAAGGCAAGATTGATGATGAAGTATTTTGATAGTTTTTTCATTTTTTCATACCCCTTTCAAAGAAAAGGAACGTTTAGTTTATAGATGTTATCGTCGTTTAAACACATCGTGTTTGAAAATATTGTATAAAATTACAAGATAAATTATTCTTCAGCAAGTGTTCTTGAAATATTCAGCCTGTAAATATTAATCGATGGCAGTGCTGCGGCTAAAATTCCAATAGCTAATGCGCCTATAAAAAGATAGATTTCTCCCGTCTGTAAACTCATCTGATTTACATCAAAATGAAATCTTTTATTGAGCTGGTTTGATATAAGAATGATGCCAACCCTACTTACTATTACGCCTGCTATAAACCCGAATAAAGCTAATAATATGCCCTCTAATAACAACATGAGAAACAAACGAGTTCGGCTTGCACCCATCGAAAGCATTAATGCCATTTCATATTTGCGTTCTTTCAGAGAATTATAAAGTGAAACGAATACGCTGATACCTGAAATAAGCATAATTACAGCCGCCAGTATTTGCAGTCCATCAATGCCGATTCCTAATAATTCAAACAAACGGTTGACCTCAATTGAAGGTAAAGCGGCCTGTAATTTTGAGTTCTGGTTAATGTTGCGGGGCATACTCATCAGGCCCATTGGTGAGCGGAATTTTATGAGCGCACTTGTAATTTCACGCTTACTCATATCTGCTTCTTCTGCATGTGCATCTTCTTCTTCTGTATGTGCCTCTTCTTCTTCTGTATGTGCCTCTTCTTTATGTTCATGAATATTCCAGACACTATTGAGGCTTGTTAAAATCAGGTTATCAATCACCGAGTTGTTAAATGCTAAAATACCCACAACTTTATATTTTGTGTCTCCATGTACCTCTCCGGCTGCATCTAATCCATGAGAACTCGAAAACGTATCGCCTGCCTTTAAGCCTGTATTCAAAGCTACCTGCGCCCCCAGCACCACATCCAAGTCATTTTTAAACATGGCGCCTGAGGTAACTTTTACCTTGAAATGTTCGAAATATTTTTTGTTGGTACCTACTATCCGATAACCCTGATAATTATCTCCCATTGACAATGGAATCATTTCTTTTACAAGCGGATTCTGTGCAATTTCCTGCACATCACTCAGATATACATTGCCTGTCGGATTATCAATCTGATAAACACTGGATAAAATTAATTGTAACGGGCTGCCTTTGGCACCCACTACCATATCAATTCCACTGATATTTTTGGTAAACTTGTCCTGTAATTGCTTGCCTAAAAGCAGTAATAAAGATATTATAGCAATACCCAGGGTCATAAGCAAGACACATAAAAAACTATTGAGTTTTTTGTCTAATATATTTTTCCAACTGATTTTTAGAAGCATCGGTTTTTTATTTTCAGTATTTAGTACAGGGTTCGGTTTGGGTAGCTACAAACTTAGCTTAATATAATTTTATGGCTGAATTTGTCTTTCAGGCGTTGGTCGTGTGTAACTATCACCAGCGAAGCACCAATATTTTTTGCCTGGTTTTCCAGTAGATTTATTACTTTTTCACAGTTTTCATCATCCAGATTTGAGGTAGGTTCATCTGCCAGAATTACCTCCGGATTATTCATCAATGCCCTTGCTATGCTCACTCTCTGTTGTTCTCCACCGCTCAGGAGCGTAGTTTTTTTCTCTAATAATTCATGAAAACCCAGACTTTCAGCCAGTTGAGAAGCCCTTTGTTTAGATAATTCTTTATCTGCTAAATAATTGGCTAAAATCAGATTGTCTAAGACTGTCAGAGAACTTACAAAATGAGATTTCTGATAAATAATGCCTAAATGTCTGGCACGCATTTTGGCAGTTTCTCTTGGCGTAAGACCCACAAACTCTTGTTTATTTATCTGAATTGAACCGCTTTCAGGTTGAAGAAGTAATGCCAGAATATGTAACAGGGTGGTTTTGCCACTGCCTGAGTTTCCGAGTATCAGCAAGGCATCACCCTCTGCGCATGAAAAAGACGGAAAACTGAATTTTTTATGGTTATTGTAAGCAAATCTGAGGTTGGAGACAGTAAGCATTTAGGGTATTTTTGTTCAAAGATACATATTTGCAACCATATTGCACAAATGTTTCTTGTGGCGTTTATATAAATTTAACTCAAAACTACAAAGCTCATGGGTTTTCAGAAAAATTTAGAAAGATTTTATGAAAAAATAATTTACTTGCAAGTAATTTCCTAAGCCTAATTTACTGCTTACCATTGAAAAAAGCGCCATTACTTTCCATGCTTTTTCTGCTGCTTGCTTTATCTGTACAAGCACAACTCCTCATTCATTATCTGAATAATGCACCTACCATTGATGGCCTGCCAAGCGATTGGAATATGGAAAAAGCGAATGCTTTTACTTCAAAGGCTACCAATATGCCCTCAGTCAATCATGTAAAATATGTCTTGGGCTATGATGAACAAAATTTATATGGATTATTCAGGGTTTCTGATAAGCATCTGACAGACTTGGCTTTAGATAAAAACGGAAGTCCCAGACTGACCTTTAATGATGGGATTGAACTCTATATTGATGCTAAAAATAATAGCCGGAACAGAATGGATGGTTCTGATTATCAGATTATCATTGATTTGAACGGGAATATGACGGTATTCAGGGGAGGAGACAGGTTTCTGGTACAGATAGAGGAGGCCTTAGTGCCTAAAGATACTATTACGACCAACTTTGTGATTGAGGCAAAAACAACCAAAGAAGGGAGCCTGAATAACATTAATGACAACGACAGTGAATACGTCATCGAATTTCGGTTACCTTGGGCATCGTTGGGAATAGTGCCTGTTGAAGGCGAGTTTTTTAAAATGGATATATGTTTTAATGATGCAGATAGGTTTCTGGATATAAAACCATTGCCTGAAAGCGACCCGATTCCTGATTATAGTTATGAAAGTATAACCGGAAATACTGATTTCGGTTACCCCGATAAATGGACAAAAACTGTCTTGGTGGGCCATGCCTCATGGTGGAAAAAACTTAACGAAACTTATGGCCATTATTGGTGGATACTGTCAGTAATAATCGTTCTGTTTTTAATTCCTGTTATCGTTTACTTATCCATCATTAACAACAAACTGCGCCAGATTCATCCTAAATCCGATGAGGTTGACCGAAAATTAGCCTTAATTTTTACAGAACCTGATAGACGAAAAGCACAGGATTTCAATTCAGAAAAAACTTTTGTTAAAAACGCCAGACAATATGTTATTCAACAATTGGATAATGATATTACTCCCACCGATTTAGCCACTGAATTAGGTCTCAGCCTGCGGCAGTTACAGCGAACTTTCAAGGAAGAGCTTGACATTACGCCTAATACTTTTATTACTACCCTGAAAATGGAAGCCGCCGCCTTGCTATTACGGGCAGAAGGAAAAAATATTTCAGAAGTAGCCTATACTGTGGGTTTTTCAGACCCGGCCTACTTTACCAAAGTTTTTAAGAAGTACTTTGGTATAAGTCCGAAAGAATATCAGAAAAAACACACCCCTAACCCCTAAAGGGGAATTAAAAGCTTTTTAAAGTTCCCCTTTAGGGGCTAGGGGTGTATCTTTTTGCTCCGATTTATTCAGTTTTCAAAGACTTCACAGGATTAGTAGTAGCTGCTTTAATGGCTTGAAAACTGACTGTTAATAAAGTAATAAGTAAAGCACCTGCTACTGATACAATAAAAACCCACCATGAAATACCGGTGCGGTATTCGTAGCGCTGTAGCCAGCCATTGAGATAAAAATAGGCTATCGGAATAGAAATAAAACATGAAATAAGCACAAGTACCACAAAATCTTTTGAGAGCAATTGCCAGAGATTCATTACTGAGGCACCTAATACTTTTCTTACCCCGATTTCTTTGGTTCTTTGTTCGGCTACAAAAGAAGCTAAACCAAATAAGCCAAGGCATGAAATAAAGACAGCTAATGAAGCAAAAACAGCGGCTAATGTTCCGATTCTCTCTTCAGTAGCAAATTTGGCGGCAAACTCCTGGTCAGCAAATTTGTAATCAAACGGTGCAGATGGGACAATTTTTTTGAATACTTTTTCAATAGTAGCAATTGCCTCACTGGCACTTTTATTGGGGTTTAATTTAAGATTTATCCAGCTGGAATTTTCGTCGCTCAGAAAATAAATCGTTTGCTTAACGGGCTCAAATGGTGATTCCATTATCATATCCTTTATGATACCAATAATTTTATAACTTGGAGCTTTTTCATCGCTTCCCCATTTAACCATTTTTCCAATGGGATCTTTGATACCCATAAATTTAATGGCAGATTCATTCACGACTATTGAGGAAGAATCAGTAGAAAAACTTCTCGATAAATCACGTCCTTCTTTAAATTGCCAGCCAACTGTTTTGCCAAAATCATGTGTAACCCAGATTGTAGCAAAATCTGGCGTAAGATTCGGATCTTTACCCTCCCAGTCAAAACCACCATTATTTGACCACACTCCTGTTAATGGACTTGAAGATTCTGCCATTTCTACAACAGCACCTGAATTCTTTAATTCTCTTTGAAGTACTTCAAATTTGCCATAAAAATCAGGTGATTTCTTTTGAATCATCATCAAACCACTTCTGTTGTATCCGATTGGGCGATTTTTGGTGAACTGTATCTGTGAATAAATAATAATGGTTCCAATAATTAATGTAATCGAAACTGTAAATTGTATGACTACCAGAACCTTGCGGGGAATAGAAGCAAAGCGTCCGACCTTAAAAGTTCCTTTTAATACTTTTACTGGTTGGAAAGACGATAAATAAAGTGCAGGGTAACTTCCGGCAACAAGTCCTGTAATTAATATAAATCCGATACTGGTAAGCCAGAAAAAAGGATTGTCCCATAGAATGCCAATTCTCTTATCGGCAATGGTATTGAACCAGGGTATGCTTACCAGTACTAATAGCAGGGATACAAGAAAAGCAAAGAATACAATCAATAGTGATTCACTAAAGAATTGACTGATTAACTGCGAACGTAGTGACCCTATGGCTTTTCGGATACCCACTTCTTTCGCTCTTTTCTCCGAGCGTGCCGTACTCAGGTTCATGAAATTGATGCAAGCTAAAAGCAGAACAAAAACACCTACAATACCAAATAACCAGACATACTCTATTAACCCTCCTGATTTAACGCCATTTTCCCAGTTAGAGCGCAGATGCCAGTCTGCCATTGGATTTAGAAATATCTCTGCGTTAAATTTCTTCTCATCGGCTGGAACTCGGTTAAGTTTGGCATGCAGAATACTTTTATCAACCGAGGCAAAATCGGTATTATCTGCAATCTGTGCAAACAACTGAAAAGAGTTATTGCCCCATTGACTTTCATCACGGGCTCTTTTGATCCAGTCTTCAGAACTCACGTATAAGTCCCAGGGAGCAATAAAAGTGATATTTTTAAAACGAGTATTATAGGGTAAATCCTTAAATACACCTGTTACTTTTACGTCTAATTTGCTATCTATTTTAAGGGTTTTATTCAAAGGATTTGTATTGCCAAAAAAAGCCAGGGCGGTTGATTCGGCCAGCAAAATTGAGTTTGGTTCTTTTAGTCCGTCGTGAGAGCCTTTAAGCATTTCTAATGAAAATATCTTGGGGGCATCAACATCCATATATACTCCGGTCTTGGATAATTTTGTTTCACCCATTGTCAGAATATGTTCTCCTACCCACGACGAATTGGCTAAATATTTAAAATTACTGCCATAATTTGTTCGTAGTTCTTTGGCTAACGGAAAAGGGATTGAGTTCTGCGACCAGACTTGCCCGTTTGCTGTCTGGTGTTGCATGACCTGTGCCACACGCGCATAGTTCTTATGATATTTATCGAAAGATAATTCGTCATATATCCAAAGACCAATGAGTATAGCCACACTCATACCGGTGGCCAATCCAAAAATGTTAATAAAAGAATACCCTTTGTGTTTTAAAAGGTTTCTGAATGCGATTTTAAAGTAATTGCTTATCATATTGCCCCTGACCCCTAAAGGGGAATTTATTTTGTGATTATTAAAAGATGTTTTCCCTAAATAGAAATAAGAGATAGCTATAAGACACGAAATAATTACGAGTGTGACAAAATTTTTACAAAAAAAGGGCAGATTTGTCATATCTGCCTTTGAATTATATGGAACGCTTTATATTATATATTTTTGTTATCTTTTTCTTAATCCATTTCACTAAACTCACCTCTTGTTTATTCTGTTTTTAATGATTTTACCGGGTTGGCCGTAGCTGCTTTAATGGCCTGAAAGCTAACCGTTAGCAATGTAATGAGTAAGGCACCTGCAACCGATACGATGAAAACCCACCATGAAATACCTGTTCGGTATTCGTAGCGTTGTAGCCAGCCATTAAGATAAAAATAGGCTATCGGAATAGAAATAAAACAAGAAATAAGCACCAATATTACAAAGTCTTTTGAAAGCAATTGCCATAGATTCATCACTGAGGCACCCAATACTTTTCTCACCCCAATTTCTTTGGTTCTTTGTTCGGCTACAAAAGAAGCTAAACCAAATAAGCCCAGGCAGGAGATAAAAACGGCAAGAATAGCAAAAAATGTGGCCAGTTTTCCAACCCGCTCTTCATCACCGAATTTCTGTGCATACTCTTCATCTACAAATTTGTATTCAAAAGGAGAGGCAGGGTCATATTTTTTGAAAATGGCCTCAATTTTACTGATAGATTCTCTTGAACTTTTATTCGGATTCAGTTTCAGAATCATCACATTTTCAGAATCCTTAGAAAGATGGTATAAAGAACCTCTGGTAGGCGCATACGGAGATTGCACTACCATGTCTTTAATGACACCTATAATGGTATAGGGTTTGTCATTCCACTTGATAATTTTACCAATAGGGTCTTTGAAACCAATAAACTTAACAGCTGATTCATTTACTACAAATGCAGTAGAATCTGTAGCAAATTCTTTTGAAAAATCACGACCAGACACAATCTCCCAGTTGATTGTTTTGCCATACCCATGAGAAACTCCATTATTGGGGAAGTCAACCGCTAACCCGGGGTCTTTGCCCTCCCAGTTAAATCCACCATTGGTATTCCATACCTGTGTGGTCGGACTACCCGATTCAGTCATTTCTATAATGGCACCCGAATTGATTAATTCATTTCTTACCACATCAAAATGTTTATGAAGGTCAGAAGTCATCATAAAAATATTAATCAGTCCGTTTCTGTTGTAGCCTATCGGGCGGTCTTTGGCATATTGTATCTGCCGGAAGACAATGATTGTTCCGATAATTAAGGTTACCGAAACCGTAAATTGCAGTACAACCAATACTTTACGGGGAACTGAGGCAAATCGGCCAACCCGAAATGTGCCTTTCAGCACTTTCACTGGTTGAAATGATGATAAATATAAGGCAGGGTAGCTTCCGGCGATGAGCCCAGTAATGATACTAAAGGCAATGCTGACTATCCAGAATATGGGATTTGTCCAGAGGATAGTCATTTTTTTATCTGCCAGTTCGTTGAAGTAGGGTAATGCCACTTGTACGAAGACCAAGGAAAATATAAAAGCCAAAGCCACTACCAACAAAGACTCGCTAAAAAACTGCACAATCAGTTGACTGCGAACTGACCCGATTGATTTTCGGATACCGACTTCTTTGGCTCTTTTTTCACTGCGTGCAGTACTCAGGTTCATGAAATTGATACAGGCTAAAAGCAATACAAATATGCCAATTATGCCAAAAAGCCAGACAAACTCTACACGGCCACCAATATTTTTACCATCTTTAAATTCAGGAAATAAATGCCATTTCGATAAAGGATGTAAGAAAACCTGCGGATTGTATCTTCTGTCATCCTGTTGTACTTTATTCAGCTTTACATTAACAATTTTCTTCGAAACCGCTTCCATATCGGCATTGTCGCCAATCTGGGCAAAGGCTTGTGTAAAATTGCTATCCCAGGGGTCGTCCATATTTTTAATCCAGGGATTGGTACTCAAATATAATTGCCAGGGAAGTATATAATACATTTCTCTGAAACTGGAGTTATAGGGGAGGTCTTCGTACACACCTGTAACTTTTACATCGGTTTTATTATCTAGTCTCATTATTTTATCCATAGGGTCGGCATTACCAAAAAAGGCTTTGGCATAAGACTCTGACAGAATAATTGAGTTTGGCTCATTCAAAGCCGCCCGTGTGCCTTTCAGCATTTTCAGAGAAAGCATTTCTGTTACCTGTGGTTCAAAGAAATTACCACTCTTTGAAAACTTCTTTTCACCTACTGACAGAATATGGCTTGACGTCCATGAGGATTGCAGCACATATTTAAAATCACTGCCATAATTGTTCCGTATTTCTTCTGCCATTTTATGCGGCATAGAGGTATGCGTGGCCACCTGCCCGTTATAGGTCTGGTTTTGCATTACCTGTGCAATACGGTCGTAGTTCTGATGGTATTTGTCGTACGACAATTCATCATAAATCCAGAGACCAATCAGGATAGCCACAGCCATTCCGGTAGCTAATCCAAAGATGTTAATAAAGGAATACCCTTTGTATTTCAAAAGGTTTCTGAATGCGATTTTAAAGTAATTGCTTATCATAATATTGTTGGTTAATGGAACAAGGATAAAGGAACACGGAAAGCGAAAGCGAGGATAATTTTTTTCTGCTTTTTCCGTTCTTCGTTTTCCTTTCTCCCTTTATTCTGTATTGATTAATGGAACAAATTAAAAGGAGCACGGAAATAGATTTGAATTGTAATTTATTGCTACTTGCTCCTTTTTCCATTCTTCCTTTATTCCGTTTTTAAAGATTTCACCGGATTCATTAATGCCGCTCTTATACTCTGGTAACTTACGGTTAAAAAAGCAACGAGTATAGACAGAACTCCTGCTATGGCAAATATCCACCAGTCGAGTTCGGTACGATACACAAATCCTTTCAGCCAGTTATTCATAAAATAGTAGGAGAAAGGTGTAGCAATCAGCAAGGCAATGAATACTAATTTCAGAAAATCTTTTGATAATAAACCTGTGATTCCTATAACCGAAGCCCCTAATACCTTTCTGATGCCAATTTCTTTGGTTCTGCGCTCGGCGGTAAATGTAGCCAGCCCGAATAACCCCAAGCAACAAATAAATAGAGCAACCGAAGTGAAAATGCTTATCATTTCTAAGGCTCTCTTTTCACGCCAGAATTTTAATTCCAATTCATAATCAGCAAATTTGATATTGAGTTTTGCTTCGGGGTCGAAGCTTTTTATCACTTTCTCAATCCGGTTTACAGCTTCATTGGACGATAAGTCCTTGGATAGTTTTAAAGTAATAAAAGGTGCATTGGCCAAGCGCATAAAAAATACGGTGGGTTTGGCATTGTCGTAAGGAGAGTCAAAAATGATGTCTTCAGCAATACCTACAATTGCATATTTATTGTTACTATATTCTATGGATTCTGTAAGTGGGTTTTTGAAGCCAATAAGTTTAGCTGCAGATTTATTCAGAATGACAGCCGCCGTATCAGTTTTAAACTTCCGGCTGAAATCTCTGCCTTCTATGATTTTCCAGTTTACCGTTTTCCCAAATTCCGGGGTAACAATTACTTCACCAAAACTTTCAGAACTATTCTGCGGTTTACCACGCCAACTGATGCCAGATTGATTATGCCAGTTTTCGGCCAGAGGTGTATTCATTTCAGCCATTTCTTCTACTGCCCCTGAGGCTAATAGTTGCTCTCGCATAGCCCAGAAATGCCCTCTTAATCCGGGTGTATTTTTCTGAATTTGAATCAGGCGGTTTTTATCATAACCTAACGGACGGTTCATACCATATTTAAGTTGTCGGCTTACTACCATCATGGCCACAAGCATTACTATAGAAATGGTAAACTGAAATACGACCAGCGATTTCCGCAGGAAAATTTCCTTACCTGAGCCAATAGTTAAGCCTTTTAATATTTTTATTGGGCTGAATGAAGACAAGTATAATGCAGGATATATACCAGCCAATAATGTGATAACAATTAGCACAACAATAAATTTTAACAAAAAGAACTGGTCGGTAAGGTTGGGGTTAATCTTGACAGATGTCAGACTATTTAACCAGGTTATAAAGAACCAGGTTAGAATTAGTCCCACAATACCCGAAATAACTACCAGTAGGGCAACCTCGGCATAAACCATTTGAAGAATGCCTTTACGGGTTGACCCAATGGCTTTTCTGACACCTATTTCTTTGGCTTTAATAGAGGCACGTGCCGTTACTAAATTGACAAAATTGATAATGCCCAATAGCAGAATAAAAATTCCGATGGTGGCAAATATAATTAAGTTGGTAAGCCCCGAACCAACTGGTTTGCCATTTTCAAAACTGGGATAAAGATTCCAGTCTGACATTGGGTGAATAAATATTTCAGGCTTTGATTGGTCGTTGATACGTGGTTGTAAAACTTTGGCTATTGTATTAGATACAGTAGTAAAATCAGTATTCGGGGCTAATTTTACATAAATCGGGAAAGAATTTTCAGACCATAGAGATTTTGAATTTCTTACCCATTCTTCCATAGTAGCGAAGGCTTCAAAGTCAGCATAAAAGTCAACATTTCTGAAAGTAGAGTTTTCAGGGAAGTTTTTATAAACACCTACCACTTTCAGATTACCTTTATTATTGAAATTGACTATTTGATTAATGGGGTTTTCTGTGCCAAACAGGGCAGAAGCTGTTTTCTGACTGATAATGACCGAAGTAGGGTCGAGCGGAAATGTAGGAGAACCTTTTACTATCTGTAAGTCAAGAATATTGTTCCCACCTTTCTGCATAAAATATCCTCTTTTAATAACAGAGGTTTCTTTGTACCGGATGGATTGTTCGCCTCCAAAGGAAGAAACTACCACTTCATCAAAATATTGCCCGTATTCAGACCGCAATGCCTCCGCCAACGGGATAGGGTTTGACTCAGTAGTATTGATATTGCCGTTATATAGCAGGTTTTTCCATAGAAGCCCGATTTGTTCATAACTTCGGTTATAGGTATTAAACTTCAATTGGTTATTTACCCAAAAGGCAATAATTAAAGATACTGCAAGTCCTACACTCAAACCGAATATATTGAGAGTGCTGTATAATCTGTTTTTTAAAAGACTTCTGAATGCGATTTTAAAGTAGTTGCTGAGCATAAATGGTTTTGGTTAATGGAACAAGGAGAACGGAACAAGGAAAACAGAATTGAAATTGTTAATTACTCCTACTTACTCCATTCTTCGTGTTCCTTTCTCTGCTTTTAAAGACTTTACCAGATTTTATCTGTTAACAAAACACGTAGAAAGGAATATGTATTTCCTTGTTCCTTTCTACTTGTTCCTTTTTGCAACTATTCCGCTTTTAGCGATTTTACCGGATTGGTCAATGCGGCTTTAATTGACTGGAAGCCTACAGTAGCAAGGGCTACTGCTATAATTAGTACCCCAATGATGGCATAGAACCACCATTCGATGCTGATATGATAGGCAAAATCCTGTAGCCATTTTTCCATTAAATAGTAGGAGAGTGGGATAGCTACAATAAAAGCAATACCTACCAGTTTCAGAAAATCGCCTGAAAGCAAGACTGTAATGCTGGTTACCGAAGCTCCTAACACTTTGCGAATGCCAATTTCTTTGGTCCGTTGTTCTGCGGCAAAAGCTGCCAAACCAAATAAACCGAGACATGAAACAAAAATAGCAACCACAGCAAAGGCATTAAACAAAGTTGCGGTACGCTGTTCGCTCTTATAAAGTCTATCGTAGGTTTCATTTAAGAAATGGTATTCTAAAGGGCGGCTTGGCATAACTTCTATCCATAGTTTTTCAGCGGCTCTGACAGCTTCTTTTTCTTTGCCCTTTACAGGTTTTATATATACGCCACTGCGCCAGCCATCATCATTAAAAAGAACAAGCGGGCCTATTTTCTCATGCAGGCTCTTAAAGTGAAAATCTCGAACGATACCCACAATAACGCCTTTTCTCCCATGAAAATCAAAGCGCTGACCCAACGGTTTTTTGATACCGAATTTTTTAACGGCGGCCTCATTGAGTACTACATTATTCTTATCGGCAATATTATTTTCTTCAAACCAGCGACCACCTGTCATTTTTAAATCAAAAACTTTCTGGTAATTGTGCTCAACCGACAATTGTGCAACAGTCGGGTGGAAATCTTCGGGACGGCCATCCCAATCCAGACTACCACTATGTGTGCTACCAATATCAACAATATTCTGACTGGCATTGGTAATGGCTTCTATACTTGATTCAGTTAACAGACGACTTTTGATCGTATTAATATCTACTTTAGATTTAATATTCCAGGGAATCGTAAATTCAAACATATTGGCTTTTTCATAACCCAGATTAATGTTTCTGATAAATTTTATCTGCTGAAAAACCACTAAGGTCGCAATCAGGAAAACTGAAGAAACCACAAATTGCACAACTACCAATGTTTTACGAAAAGAACTATTGTTTGATTTCAGGATATTCAAGCCTCTTAAAGCCCTGATTGGTTGAAAAGAAGAAAGCAGTATAGCAGGGTAAATTCCGGTTAGCAGAATAGCTAATAACGTTGTACCCGACAATACCTGCCAAAGCGTAGCATTTGTCAGGCTCAGGGTAAAGTTTTTATCGGCTAAATCATTGAAAACCGGCAGTAAACCGTAGGCCAGGCATACGGCAATACCCAAGGCTAACAAACACATCAGCACTGACTCGACCATAAACTGAATAAACAATTGCGAGTACTCTGCTCCGATAATCTTTTTTACGCTTACTTCTTTTGCTCGTAGGCTTGCCCGTGCTGTAGCCAGATTTACATAATTAATGCAAGCCGTAACTAAAATAACAAAGGCTAAAACCAGGAAGATATAGGTAGTTCGGGCATCACCTCTTGGGGTATCATTAGAGCGCTGAATCCCATCTGTATGTATTGCGGCAATAGACTCGGTTTCAAGGGTAATGTCCTCATTAATTTCGCCTGTTTTTTCGTCTCTGCGGGCCAATTGCAGTATTAGTGTTACTTTCTGGTCTAATTTTGAGAGATTAGTGTTTGATTTTACGAGAATAAAAGTCTGGTAATTGAAATTACCCCAGTTACTGTCATTTTCAAAGGTTTTGGGGTTTGAAAGATGTGCGGCCATTGGCAACAGAAAGTCAAACTGAAAACTTGAATTGGTAGGAGTGTCTTTATAAACAGCCCTGACCATATAATCTAAAGTATCAATTCTGATAATCCGGCCACTTACGTTGGCTTCGCCAAACAATTGTAGCGCTTTTGACTCGGTAATTGCTAAACTTCTGGGATTTTTTACGAACTCACTAAAATTACCGTCCACCAATGGGTAATCAAATACCTCAAACCAGTTGTTATCTACACAGGCTACTTTCTTTTCAATAGATAGTTTATCACCTATTTTCATCGAAGCTCCGTTCCAGAATGGGCTTACTGTGCGTGTAACTTTCTCTATTTCGGGAAGTTGATTTAGTTGTTCGGCCAGAAGCATAGGTGTAGTTGACCAGTGCCAGGTTTCTTCTTTATTTACTTTGTTATGCGTGATGATTTGCCTGATTCTGTCAGATTTTTCGTGAAAAGTATCAAAACTTAGTTCATTCTGAACCCAAAGCAACATTAGTACGGCTACAGCCATACCCACAGCAAGACCACCAATATTGATGAGGGAAGAAACCCGGTTTTTGAAAAGGTTTCTAAAGGCGATTGTAAAGTAATTGCGTATCATAATTCTGAGTGGGATAAAGGACTTAGTTTGGGTTATAAAGGTATTTATGTATTGGCTAATCAATTCATGACTTTAAATACTGATAGCAGCTTGGGGTGGAATCGAATCCCACATCCGGTTGCGTAAAAGGCGAATCTCATCAAGGGTCCGATTCCCTAAAGCGGTTACCGAAAACAAACGCTTGCGTCGCCCGCCTCGTTCAGCAGTAGCATCGCCCATGTAGGAACTCAACATACTTTTTTCTTCTAAACGATGCAAGGCTGCGTGTACTGCACTGATACTTAGTAACCTGCCGGTTTGTTGTTCAATTTCTTCAGTGATAGCTACCCCGTAAGCATTATTGCCTAAGATGGCAACTGTCAATAAAACAATTTCTTCAAATTCCCCTAAATAGGTTCTTCGCATAAGAGTTTATGATGAATCTGGTTTAAATAATTGACGAAATAAGTGATGTGGGAGGAAAGAAACAAATTTAAACAAGATTCACGTCAGCATAGGTTGAACAAATGATATGCCAAGCCACAAAACGCATAAAAACCGACTTGTTTTAATGATTTTCAGGTTTTTACGTGTCCGATATCGTACAGTTGTCTTGTCCGATACCGTACAGGTTTTTGAGTATTTGAGCTGTCAATTTGCTATGAATTTTATTTGCGAATTTTGCAATTCAGATTAATTGTGGTACGATTGCTTATTGCTGTAAGGTTAGCATTTCGGCATCAGTTTTTTACCTGAACAAAAATTATGATTACTAAAAGAGATATTCGTTTTTTGCAACAAAGGGCTTTTCAAATCTATGTAAATGGGGGAGGGCAGGCAGAAGTAAAAACGATGATTGCCGAGGCAGGAGGCAATGCTGAAGAAATGGAAGAGTTTGCTGAAAAATTTAGAGATGATTTTGCGTTTTTTCAGACTGAAACCCTAAGAAAAGAGAAAAAGATGCCCCTTTGGGTTTATTGGCAGGGGCAATCATGATGTTTGGCGGAATACTGATAGCCGCAATATCCTATGTAGTTACAGAACAGATTGTTCTGATACTCTATGGTATTATTCTGTCTGGTGCGATAATCTTTTTCAGGGCATTCATCGCACAGAACAGAAGGAGTTAGCCCGACTTTACCTCACTGAATAATTACTTAATATCTCTTTTATGCCTTGCTGATAAGTAGTAGGTTTAAAATTAAAATACTTTTCGAACTTACTGCTATCAAAAAAATAAGTTCTATCGTACTGATAACGCATTTCGTAGATTTCTTTCAGAAAAGGGACAAAGAACCCTGCCAGTTTTACCATAAAAGCCGGAAATAGCTGATATTTTTCGCTTTTACCCATCTCTTTGGCGAATAACTGTATCCATTCTTCACCTGTCAGAGAATCCTGATGCGTTGGCAGATTCCAGATTTGATTATACGCTTCAGGAGTATTACCCAACATGGCAGTGGCTTTGCCTGCATCAGGAATATAAGTAAACGAATGTTTTACTTTGGCATTGAAGAACCATTGTGCTTTTTTGCCTTCTGCCATATTTTTGTGTACCAGTTCCATCAGTATGCTTCTGTCTTTTACTGCTCCATAAAAATCAGCAGCACGGGCAATGATGGCTTGTAGTTTTCTCTCCTTAATGGCATCTAATAGCATTTTATCGAGAGTGGCTCTGATTTCTCCTTTTTTACTAGTCGGGCTGAAAGGTGATTCTTCGGTAATATGTTTGACATTATCTCCGCCTATCATGTACACATTGTCAAAAAATACCAACTTGCTTTTGTTCTCAATACAGGCATCAATTACGTTCTGCATCAGCGCAGGCCACTGTTTTTGCCAGACACTTAATCTGTACTCAAACCCAACGGTAAGATAAACAATGGTTGACCCTTTGATGGCTTTGAAAACTTCTTCCCGATTGGTTAAATCGGCCGGAAAAAGTGTATCAGTTTCATTGATTTTTTTTGGATTTCTACTTACCAGACGAATGTCATTGGTATAATTTATCAGGTTTTTTGCGAGTTCAACGCCAATAGCACCATTGGCTCCAAGTATCGTTTGCATGATTGTCTTTTGTTTGTTTTTGATGTTACAAAATTCGGCAACAAAAGCATTCATGCGCTTGATAAATATCAAGAAATTGCCTTCCTTCTTATCCGGCTGAAGGTTTCGGGTGTCATACCCAACATAGAAGCAATGTATTGGAGAGGTACCTGATTAAATAATTCTTTGTTTTGCTGGAAGAAAAAATTGTATCGCTCCTCAGCAGTCATAGATAAATGACTAAAAATGCGGTCTTCTAAAATAGTAAAGCATCGGGCAAGAAATAGTTTTTCAAGCAGGTGCCACTTAACAATGGTCTTGCCCAATCTGTTATAGTCTTCTTTTTTAATGGTATAAAGTTCTACATCTGTCAGAGCCTGAATTGTCCATCGGGCAGGAGTATCAAAAATCAGGCTTGATAGGTCAGTAATGAAGTAACCTTTTGTTGAAATCCATTGAGTTATTTCTCTGTCAGCAGTACTTACATAAATCCGCATTAAACCTGACTTAATAAAACTTAGTTTCTCACAATACCTGCCCGTTCGGAGAAAGAAATCTCCTTTTTTCAAAGTCTGAGGTTTAAACATTGAACTGATGAACAGCAGGTCTTCCTGTTCAACTCCAAAATAGGAATTAATATATTGTTCGAGTTCTGTCATCAGTTATGTTCCAAATTTTTACTGAATAATAATACAGCCCGCCAAATTAAGAATAATATTTTATG
Organism: Emticicia agri; assembly: GCF_004168285.1. Classification (GTDB taxonomy): domain Bacteria; phylum Bacteroidota; class Bacteroidia; order Cytophagales; family Spirosomataceae; genus Emticicia; species Emticicia agri. The sequence continues at coordinate 38,475 of NZ_SEWF01000009.1, forward strand.
TAGTTTTGAAAATCTAAAACTAATCACTCCTACCTATGAAACGTAGCGAATTTCTGAAAAACATTTCTTTAGCTACCCTCTTATTGGCCGATGGCAGTATAATACCTGCTTTTGGCTCAGAATCATTTGCCAGAAAAACGAGATTAAGATTTGTAGTGGCCTCTGATGGACATTACGGACAGGCAAAAACCGAATTTGAGCAATATTTTGCTACAGCGGTCAGTCAGATTAATCGGCAGCACGAGCAAGAAAAATTGGATTTATGTATTTTTAACGGAGATGTTATTCATGATAATCCTGACTTTCTGCTAGACTCAAAAAAAGCATTAGATAACCTTAAAATGCCTTATTATGTAACGCAGGGCAACCACGACAGAGTTTCGCCGGAGGTTTGGGAGCAAACATGGAAAATGCCCTTTGATTATGATGTGATTGTAAAAGATAATGCTTTTTTGTTTGGCACTACTTCTAATATCAAAGGTGAGTATCTATGCCCGAATGTGAGTTGGTTCAGAAATAAATTAGAAGAGCATAAGGATAAAAAGAACGTATTTATCTTTATTCATATTACCCCTGTAAAATGGACTGATAATGGCATTGATTGTATAGAGTTTCGTGATTTATTGAAGCAATACAAGAATGTAAGAGGGGTATTTAATGGGCATGACCACGACCAGGAAGGGGTAAAAATGAAAGATGGTATCCCATATTTGTTCGATTCACATATAGGGGGTAGCTGGGGTACAGCTTACAGAGGATTCAGGATAGTTGAATTGAAAAAAAATAATGATGTACTGACGTATCTGATGAACCCGATGGAGAAAATAAACGAAGCCACGATTTAACTTACTTCACGTGTTGTAAATAGGTTTCAGCAAATCTTTGTCCCATCAGGCGTTGACCCTCTGAATCAAAATGTATAAAATCACCCTTGTGTTTTAAATCACCCGTACTGATTAAATACGCTTGAGGGTCTGATGCTACATACTGTCTGAGTATCTCGTTAACCTTGTTCCATTCATCAGGAGATTTAGAGTAAGTGCCTAATTCGCCCATCAGAATCGGTAGTGTATAGTTACCCGCATAGCGTCTGAAAATGCCAAATAACTTTTTCAGATTCTCATGATATAAAGGAATGGCTTTTGCATTGGCATCACTTTCGCCCTGATGCCATAAAATTCCTTTTATTTCTCCTTTTGTTTTCGCAAACTCTATTTTCTGACGGAAATTTGTTAATAAGCGTACATTCCTATGTAAGGAGTCGCCAAGCCATTGTCTGGTTGAACTGCCGCCAACGGCTGTTGGAATTATCAGAATATCAATTGATTTATCAATTTTTTCTAATAGCGTTTCAGCAAATGATAAGCCACAATCAAGCCCTTTCAGATTGGGTTCATAGAAGTGAATCGGCTCTGAGGCTTTAATAATATGATAATCTTTATCAATCGTCAGGATTCTTTTATTGGTTACTGTATCTCCTACCTCAACTATTCCTCGTCCGGCCATATTCGATTGACCAGCCATAAGAAACACCCAGGTTTGTTTGTGTTTAGCTGTTTTACTACCTGCCATTTTGCCTGACTGACAGGCAAATAGCCCGATAAAAATGCAAAGAGCCAAGAGTATTTTTCTCATATTGTCTGGTTTATTTTTATTCGGTCAGCAAAATTAATTTTAAATATACTCTTACGGCAAAGAAGAGTAAAAACAAAAATTATCTACCCATGCAAATTGATTGGGTATGCTATTTTTAATTTTACTTTTTGGTGGTAATCACAATTACGCCATTGCCGCCTCTTGCCCCATAAACTGCCCCATTACCATATTTAATAGCACCTAATGTAGCAATTTCTCTTACGTTTATATTATTGAGTAAGGACATGATTGTATTAGGGTCATCAGTAAAATTGCCATCTATTGAAATGGCTGCCGGTTGCAAACCACCCTGAAAACTTGTTGAACTCCTGAAACCTATAAAATCTGATTTTACTGTTAAACCCGGAATCCGTCTTAGTAAATCGAATATGGTCAGGCCCATATCTGACTCATGGATTTTAACATTAAAATCGTTTGAGATAATTCCTGAGGGTTTTTCTTCCGGCACCTCAATCTGTGCCTTATTAAACTGAATGCCTGTATTAACAAACCGATTGGTGGTGTCAATGCCTAAAGGTTTAATAGTTAATGCTTCAACATTCTCAAAACTAATTCTATTGAGGCTTTCATTATCAAGCGTAAAATCATTGGGTAAGCTACCTGAAATACCTTCATTATCCCAGAAATCTCTCAATTCAGCGTTCTGATAATTAGTAATTGTTCCATCTTTGGCAAATTCAAGATAAAAATTTGGCAGCACAATTTGCGAACGCTTATAAGGATAATCTTTAAAAGTAAGCCTTAAAGCTTCGGTTCTTTTGGTTAAGAATACTAATAAAGGAAACTCTGAATGTAAATAAAAATGATTAGTTATTGCGTCAAATTTACACAATTCAGCTGCTTTTACGGCTACTAATGAGCTATCCTCTAATTGTGATTTTACTGTTACGTAAGCATCATAAATGTCAAGTATTTTTCTCATTTTAAATACCACAAAACCATTTTCCTCTAACTTATTCTGGCTTAATGAAATCAGAAAATACTTTAAACTTTCCTGATAGATTTTAAGTTGGTTCTTTTTCCAGAGCAATTGTTGTTTTTCGTCGATTGGAGTCAATTTTTCAAAAAACCTATCTCCTTTAATTGTACTTTCTTTGCCGTCGTGTTCAAACTGATCCAATTGGTAAGTCATTACATAACCCAAAGCATTATTGGTAACAATTAGAGGTTTATTGGCTTTTGCTGTTAGTTTTTTTGATTCGTCATAGTCAAAACTGACTACTTCAGGCTTAGCAATTACACAATTATCAGGAAATTGTGTTTTGCCCATTAATTCATTTGGGTCACCTAACAAAGCTTTAGAAAAGATTTTCCAGTTTTTCTGAAAGTCTTTATCTTTTTCGTTGGATACCGCATAGTTATCAGGTTTCAAAATGATTTCATGTGTACTTAAATTCTCTTTGGCATTGATGGCCTCTTTGACCAAATAAAATTTCGGATGATAGGTTAATAATTCGAGGTGCTGTAAGGTTATAGGCACTTTTAACGTAAATCTTCCTTCTTTATTAGTTTTTACCCCATTTTCGGTTTGATTGATGAATACATCTGCGGCCTCAACCTGAAATCCATTTGCATCAGTTACTTTGCCATAAATAAACCAGAATTTAGATTCATTCTCGGTATAGAGACTTGCGATAGCTTCCTGCGATGGGTTTTCTGATAGAGTGCTTTCATCTTGATAATCATCTGGTAAAATACTTGAAAAGCCCTCATTTCCCCAATAATCTCTTAATATCATTCCATTAGGTTTGGTTACCCAACCATTAGGCGTAAATTCTATCGGGCCATTTCCTAAAACAATCTGTGAAAATTTATAGGGGTAGTCAGTAAACAAAGGTCTTTGGTTAAACTGATTAAGCAAGAAAACGATTAATGGCTTATCCAGATAAAGAGTGAATCGCTTGGTAAGGCTGTCATAGCTGCAAATGGCATCCTGCGTACATTTGAATAGTAACTCCTCTTTTAGTTCTCTTGCCACACTTGTTCTACCTAAGTATGAGTCTTTTATTTGCGCTTCTTTGAATACCTCAAAGCCGTTCTGCCCTAATTTACTTTGGCTAAGCGAAACGAGAAAATTTCTGAATGAGTCGTGGTAAGCTCTTTTCCTGAATTTCCTCCATCTGTTTTCCTGCTTTTCATCTTTGGGTTTAAGGTTTTCAAAAAATTTATCTCCGGCAAAAAAAGTCAGTTGGCCATTTGAAATAAAATTTTCCATCTGAAACATAATCTTATAACCTAAACCATTATTCTGAATAAAAATAGGTTCATTAGCAGTTGCCACTACATTTTTATCTTTATCGTACTCCAACTTGATAGCTTCCGGATTCATTATCTCACAATCTGCTGTAAATTGCGAATTACCTAATAAGCCATCTTTAAATATTCTCCATTTTTTCTTCCAGTCTTTATCTCGTTTAGCCGTAATTTTTACCTCTTTCAACATGGTAGAACTCTCCAATAAAAACACAATGGTTTTGTTCATTTCATTGGGTGCTAATACTTTTTTAACAGTATTATAACCAATAAATGAAACTACCAATTCAATCTTCTGAATACTCTTAGAAACCTTTAAGGTAAAACTACCGTCGGCTTTGGTAGCGGTGCCAATAGAAGTATTATTTACATACACATTCACAAATTCAAGCGGAGTTCTATTCATTTCTAAAACCTTGCCTTTGATATGCCATGCGTTATCTTGTGCAAAGATTAAATGTGGTAAAAAAATGAATATCAAGTAAAGTAGTCGCCATTTCATCATGAGAGCGTTGATATTTGAAATGTCTAATTTTTTACGAATATATTTCAAATATAGTCATTTCATGGTTTCCCGGAATCACCCTTTGCTTTTCTTTTTCCTATGGTCGCTTTTTTACTACTCTTTGGCGTAATTTTCCATGCCTTCTGCCGTTTTTTCGATGAGTTTTGTAGCATAAATGAAACATTTATTGCTATGAAAAAACCATTGATACTTTTTGTATTACTTACTTGTTCCCTTTCAATCTGCGCACAGGAGTTAACCGTAATCGACTCAACCAATAGCATCACAATTTTGCCCAAGAGCATACGGGCAAGCCGTACTTCATTGGTAACCAATCATAATACCGCCATTGGAACCGGGGCATTATTTGGCAATAATTCAGGCAACTATAATACTGCCATCGGGTTTAATGCGGGCTTTAATTCTGTTGGTAATGGCAATGTATTTATCGGATACAATGCGGGTCATAGTTATTTTGCCAATGATCTGTTAATTATCAGAGGTAGAGATAGCAATTATGGGTTGATTGCAGGAAGTTTTGCCAACAAAACAGTCGGGATTAATACCGATTCTCCGACAGCCAATCTGCATGTTACCAGTTTTTCTGAATCAACTACTTTCAGAATTACCAATTCTGTGGTAACAAGTACAGCAGGGCTTAGTCTGGATTTAAGTGGTCAGAATGCTTATATCCTCAATGGTCAGCCTTTAGGGCTTTTAAGTTTAGGGGCTAATAATCATAGTGTTATGCACTTTACTCCCGCAGGGAAAATAGGTATAAATACAACTGCCCCCGTAGGTAATCTGGATATTCATTCAGACGTTATCACGCCTGCCAGTGCTTCTTTCAGATTATTTAATAACAGTAGTATCGACAGAGGCTTTTACTTGAATCTGGTTAATAATGACACTTACCTTATTAATCAGATTACCGGGGGAAATATGAATTTTTATACAGAGGGGCTTCAACGAATGACCATCAGTAGTAATGGTAAAATTGGAATCGGCACTTTCAGTCCGGCTTCGAGATTAGATATCAGATACAATTCAGATTTAACAGATGCGCAGTTACAGCTTTTTGAGGATGAATTTGACTATGCCCGATTGAGATTCAAAAATATATACTCAAGTACTACTAATCAGCATTGGGACATAGCAGCAACCGTTGATGAACTTGCAGCTTCTACAGCAGGAGACCAGTTGAATTTTTACCTGAATGGGAGAGGAGATATTTTTCAGATTAGAGGAAATGGTTCGGCTTGCTTGAATGGAAATCTGGTTACCACCGGAGCGGCTTGTACTTCTGATATCCGTTACAAAAAGAATTTCAAAAATCTTACCAATAGCCTTGATAAGGTTTCCCGTATGCAAGGGCTTTACTATTTCTGGAAAACCGATGAATTTAAAGAAAAAGGGTTTACTACCGACCGCCAGATAGGATTTATTGCACAGGAAGTTGAACAGCTTTTTCCGGAATTGGTTTCTACCGATGCGAAAGGTTATAAATCGGTTGATTATGCTCGCCTGACTCCTGTTCTGGTAGAGGCCATTAAGGAACTGAAAGAAAGAAATGATTTATTGGAACAAAAATTGAATAGAATTGAAAAACTGCTTTCTGAAAATACACTACAAGCAAAAAAATGATATGAAATCAGGAATCTTAACACTGCTGGTCTTTTTAATCACTTATTCTCTGTCAGCACAAACCATTCCGGCTTTTCCGGGTGCCGAGGGATTCGGGGCATCTGCTACAGGCGGACGGGGTGGACAGGTTATTTATGTAACCAATCTTAATTGTAGTGGCCCCGGCTCTTTAGCGGCTGCATTGCAGGTGGTAGGCAAAAAATATATTCTCTTTAAGGTAAGCGGCGTAATACCCTGTGCGGCAGAGGTATTCAGGGGCGATGTGTATATTGCAGGTCAGACCTCACCCAGTGGTGTGGTTGTGCGTGGCATTATCTTAGACGAAATCTATGAAACCAATACCAACTCTAAAAATGTCATTATCAGACATTTGCGGTCAAGACCTAAATTAGGCACAAACCTGCCTAATCAGGGTTATATATTAGATGATGCGTTGCGATTGGATGGAGCTTCGAATGTAATTGTTGACCATTGTTCGTTTGCCAATGCAGTAGATGAGTCGGTACAGATTTCAAATTCTCATAATATCACTATTCAGAATTGCCAGTTGGCTGAAACATTGGGAGAACATTATCCTTTGGGGGGAATGTTGATGAATTACAGTGAAGCCGGACACGAGCAGGATAATATCAGTATTCATCATAATGTATGGAACAGGATAGGGGGCAGAATGCCGGAGTTCTCCTGTGAATCGCCTCATTGCCGAAACAGAACTTTAAATTTTGAGGTATCTGATAATCTTTTCTGGGACCAGCAGATTCAGACCTGGTACAATCCGTGTACTGCTGGTGGTGATGGTTGCCGGGATTTTCACCTGAATCTTAATTTTGTGAATAACCGAACAGTCGCACGAAACAGTTATACGGGGCCATTAGCTTCGGCTGAGATATTAGGTAATGCCAGTAACCGACTATTTGCCAATGGCAATACCATGAATCAGTACCCCACTTTAGCAGATTATCAGTTGTTTTATTGTTGCAATGATTTTAATACCAATGCGCCTAATACAAATCTGGGCTCAGCTACCCGTTTAACGACCCGTCATAACTTTCCTACCATCAGCTATACGGCTTCTAATGAGTTAGTAACCTATGCCGTTGAAAATGTAGGAGCATTTCCAAGAGACCCGATGGACAGGCGCTTAATGACACCACTCAAAAACAATGTTATTGATTCAAACCCCATCAACGGAACAGATTATTATAATGATGCCTTTCAGGTTGATGCGGCTCAAAGTGCCCCTATTGATACGGACAATGACGGCATGCCTAACGATTGGGAAACAGCCAATGGTCTGAATCCTGCTGTACAAGACCACAATGGTACCCAGCTATCGAAGAAATTTACAGGTATAGAGGGTTATACAAACCTTGAATGTTACCTGAACGAATTATCAGATAAAATTGTAGGAAAAAAAAATATCGTCGTTGAGCCGGGCGGAGGTACTTCTATTACCGGATTAGAGTTGAATGCCGATGAAAGAATTGTGGTAACGATTTCGCCAAATCCTACCGAAGCAGGAATTACTATTAAATTGAACGGAGAGGTAAGTCATACCTGGCGGTTTGAAATGATTGATTCAATGGGGCGTGTGCTGGTACAGGAAAATAACCTTAATGAATCAACCCTGAGTTTTTTTGTACCAAGATTAATTCCAAGCGGGACATATTTCGTAAAAATATATCTGCAGGAGGGTGTTTTAGAAAAGAAGATAATAGTGATTAAATAATTGGGTGTATTCAGAAGAGGATTAGGGTTACTAATCCTCCTTTTTGTTTTATTAAAATAAATCAAAAAAAACTTGGAAATGTCATATTAATATTTTATATTTATTGCATATAATTAAATGGTGATACAGTAAGAACTCGTCTATCATTATTTTCACCGAATGAAACGGCCGCCGTCGCGGTCGGTGTCTAAAATAACAAAGGAACAATTTTAGTATGCAATGCGGACTTAAGTCCGCTTATATAAATAAAAAGTACCTTTGTTATCTTAGACGGCGACTTCAGTCGCTGATACTTAAAGGTTTAAATTGAAATGTTAGACAAGTTCTAAAAGAAAGTTTTCTCGGATAAAATTTTTTAGACTCTTAAAATTTTTCTAATTATGAAAACGAATTTGTTATCGCTAATGCTGCTTTCAGCAATTGCTTATGCCTGCCAGACAGCCAATTCCTCTCCAACGGGGTTCAATGACCTCGAAACAGAAAAAAAAGAAATCATGGCTGTAATTCAAACCGAAACTGATTGTTTTTTCAAGCGGGATTATAATTGTTGGCAAAACCAATTTTCTCACTCTGATTACGCTTATCAGGCCTGGAGTAACGCCGATGGAACTTTTGATGCCAGTGTAGGCTGGGAAAACATCAATAAGAACCTGGGTAAATTTATTAAGGAAAACCCCACTGAAAAAGAGGAGGCAGGCAATAGCCATCCCGTAGTTAAACGTGAAAACATCCGTTATAAATTCTACGGCAATAATGCTGCACATCTTACATGGGACCAGTATAACAGCGACCGTGACCAGAAATACTTTTTGCAAAGCAAAGAAGTAAGGCTGATGGAAAAAATAAACGGTCAATGGAAAATTGTAAACGTTTCAGCTTTCTGGAATTATAAAAATAAAATTCCGTTAGCGCAGAATCAATGATAGTTGACTTGTAAGAAAGGCTTCGGAAGGAGCCTTTTTCATTTAAAGACCTAAACGCTTGCCAACAGACTTTTTTTCTGAATCTGGAACTAAAACAAAATCAAAAACATTGTCTATTAAATCAGTAGATTATTGATTGCTATTCAATATTATTCATCTTAAAAATATAAAGCTTATGTCATTAAGATTAGGAGATATCGCACCTGACTTTACAGCAGAAACCACACAAGGTACTATCCATTTTCATGAGTGGCTCGGAAATTCATGGGGTTTATTATTTTCACATCCCGCAGACTTTACTCCGGTTTGTACAACAGAATTAGGAAAGACCGCGCTTTTGAAAGGTGAATTTGAAAAAAGAAATGTAAAAGTTATCGCTGTGTCAGTAGATGATTTAGATTCTCATAACAGATGGGTGCCGGATATTCAGGAAGTAAATGGCGTTGAAGTAAACTTCCCGATTATTGCAGATGGAGACCGTACAGTAGCTACGTTATACGATATGATTCATCCGAATGCGTCCGAAAAAGCAACTGTAAGATCAGTATTTGTAATAGGGCCGGATAAAAAAATAAAATTAACTCTTACTTATCCTGCTTCAACAGGTCGTAATTTCCAGGAGATTTTGAGAGTGATAGACTCGTTGCAATTAACGGCTAACTATCAGGTTGCTACTCCAGCCGACTGGAAAGATGGCGATGATACGATAGTAGTACCTGCTGTATCTACAGAAGACGCAATCAATAAGTTTCCTAAAGGTGTAAATGTGGTAAAGCCTTACCTGAGATATACACCACAGCCTAATAAATAAGATTTGTAACAATAGATTTTTCAGAGAAAACCGGAGGCAAAAACCTCCGGTTTTTATTTTTTGATTATTTTTGCACAATATTTGCGTTGTAAGTAGCATTAGAATAATCGAAAAGATTTCGCTATTGCGTCTAATGAGAAAAAAGAAAAAGAACCTGACACGGCCAACCAATCAGCAAAAACCATTGGTAAAGCGGATATTCAATCTGAAGACTTTATATGCCTTTATTATGATTGCGCTTATCATTCTTTATCCTGTTTATGTGAGCGATGGTCAGAAATGGACTTATGTCGATAGCTTTGGTATAAAAGTGCCTTTGCGCTATACCATTCATGGCATTGATGTATCGCACCACAATAAAAAAATCGACTGGCATAAAGTAAAAAATAGTAATGATAATGTGGGGGTAAGTTTTTGCTTCATCAAGGCAACGGAGGGAACTGATTTGAAAGACCAGGATTTTCAGAATAACTGGCGAGAAGCGAAAAAGGTTGGTTTAATGCGGGGTGCTTATCATTTTTATGTACCCTGGGCGGACCCTGTTCTTCAGGCGAAAAACTTTATCGCTTCTGTGTCGCTTAGTGAAGGAGACTTTGTTCCGGTGGTTGATTTTGAAGTACAGGGGCTCAATAAAAAAGTAAGACAGAATCTGGTTGCCAATGTAAACACTTTTATTGAGCATCTGAAAAACCATTATGGCGTTGACCCTATTATTTACACCAACAAACATATTTATCGGCAATACATTAAAGGTAATTTCGACCATTATCCGCTTTGGATTTCTGATTATGACAGCAGAAAATTAGAGGGATTTGAAAATTCGAACCTGATGTTGTGGCAACATAGCACTAACGGACGCCTTGATGGTATCAGTGGAGACGTAGATTTTAATGTTTTTGTAGCTTCTAAAAGCCATTTAGCCGATATTTGTGTTAAATAAGACTTATTCCTACCCCCAACAGGGAAATATATACTAATCAAATCAAGACCTCCATTGGGGACGGAGGTATTCATGCTATGCTACCTACTACAAATTTTACTCAGACTACAGCATTTAAAAAACTCAAGAGTCATCATAAAACCATTAGCAAAAAACAGTTGAAAGACCTTTTTGCAGAGGACAAAAATCGCTTTAAGAAGTATTCACTGAAATTCAATGATATTTTAATTGATTATTCAAAAAACAATATCAATGGCCGCACAATGGGCTATCTGATTGAACTGGCGCAGGAATGTAATCTTTCTAATGCCATCGCACAGATGTTTTCAGGGGCAAAAATTAATCAGACAGAAAACCGTGCCGTATTGCATACCGCACTTCGTAACCGAAGCAATAGTGCGATATTGGTTGACGGGAATGATGTAATGCCAGAAGTAAATGAAGTATTGGCTAAAATGAAAGATTTTTCTGAAAGAGTGAATAAAGGCTCCTGGAAAGGCTATACCAATAAGAATATTACTGATATTGTGAATATAGGTATCGGTGGCTCAGACCTCGGCCCTGTAATGGCAACCGAAGCATTGAAACCCTATGCCAAAAAACTGAAAGTGCATTTTGTTTCAAATGTGGATGGCACTCATATTGCCGAAACGCTGAAGAATCTTTCGCCGGAAACTACCTTATTTATGATTGCCTCAAAAACTTTTACTACACAAGAGACGATGGCTAATGCTCATTCGGCTCGTAGCTGGTTTTTGACAACTGCTAGTGATGAAGCATTTGTGAAAAAACATTTTGTGGCTATTTCTACCAACCAGAAAGAAGTAGAGAAATTTGGTATAGACCCGGTTAATATGTTCGGATTCTGGGATTGGGTAGGAGGGAGATACTCTTTATGGTCGGCCATTGGTCTTTCTATCGCATGTTATATCGGTTTTGAAAATTTTGAGGCATTGCTGACGGGTGCGCATGAAATGGATATACATTTCCGAAATACACCTTTTCAGAAAAATGCGCCGGTTATATTGGCTTTGCTGGGTATTTGGTATAACAATTTTTATGGAGCCGAATCGCACGCTATTTTACCTTACGACCAGTATATGCACCGTTTTGCCGCTTATTTCCAACAGGGAGATATGGAGTCGAACGGTAAATATGTGGACAGAAAAGGGAATCAGGTTGATTATCAGACAGGCCCAATTATCTGGGGTGAACCGGGTACTAATGGTCAGCATGCGTTTTATCAGTTGATACACCAGGGAACCAAACTGATACCTGCCGATTTTATTGCTCCGGCTATATCGCATAACCCACTGGGTGAGCATCATAAAATGCTGTTGTCTAACTTCTTTGCACAAACAGAAGCTTTAATGAATGGAAAATCATTAGAAGAAGTTACGAAAGAATTAGCCGGAAAATCGCAGGAGGAAATTGATAAAATTGCTCCCTATAAAGTTTTCCTGGGTAATAAGCCTACCAATTCTATTCTTCTCAGGAAAATTACTCCTAAAACATTAGGAAGTCTGATTGCTCTCTATGAGCACAAGATTTTTGTACAGGGAGTTATCTGGAATATCTTCAGTTTTGACCAGTGGGGTGTTGAACTTGGTAAACAATTAGCTAATAAAATTTATCCCGAATTGCAAGGTGATACCCCTGTTACATCGCATGATACTTCAACTAATGGCTTAATTAACCAATATAAAAAGTGGAGAAAATAAGCTATTTTGTTGTAACCTATTGTAAATCAATAGGTTATATTTTTGTTTTATATTTTCATTATTTTTTGAAAAAATAATTTTAATAGAAATTATAAAAAAAAATAGCGTTTACATTTGGAAATATCAAATGCGTATTTTACTTTAGCATCAGAATTAAAAAATAAGCTTTCCTAATTAAATTAAAAAATGGTTAAACCGCACACAAAGGTAGGCCATGGCGAGAACGCAAGTTCAAACTCAAACCCAACGTAAAGTTATCAACTGTATGGGAGATGCAATCTGTGTCTCCCATTTACAGTAACAGTGAATCTAAAAATGGACTTACGTGCTTTTAGAAATATTGTTTATTTGAATTTACTACTGGGTTGTTGGCTAAACAGTAATTCTTTTGCATCAGGCATAAACCCATACAGCCCGGTAGTTCCAAACGAGGTTAAATTTGCGAATGTTACCTTTCAGCTCAACGATGTTACGAAGTATCTCGTAATAAATGAAATGAAAGACATTCAATCTAACAGGCAGGTGCTTTTAAATACATTAGAAAAAGCAACTTTGTTCTTTCCTATTGTTGAGCCAATTCTTAGAGAGCAGGGAGTACCTGATGACTTCAAGTTTTTAGTTAATTATCATAAATATCAGTCATCTGTTGAAAAAAACGGTATTTCTGAGGCAGGTGTCTTTTGGTGTTTAGACAGACAAAAAGCAGAAGAAGTTGATTTGCTGATGAACGCTCAAATTGACGAACGAAAACATCTGATAAGAGCTACTCATGGAGCAGCACTTTGCTTAAAGAGAAATAATATATTGTATAATAACTGGGGTGCCACCTTGTATTCCTTAATTGCCCACAAGAAAATTGTTAATCAGTTAGAGATCAACCGCAAGTGGGCGAATACATCAGGCACAAACAACGAGTATATTGCTTTAGATAGCCCTGCTTATATGGCGCTGTTGCAATTTCTGGCCTATAAGCTTGTCATTGAAGAAGAATTTCCGGCTTTCAAGTCGCAAGCTCCTAAAATCGTATATGAATACCCGTATAGTAAGGGTAAAAGCCTGAACCGTATTTCGGCAGAGCTAAAAGTTGACCTTGCTGTATTGAATGAATATAATCCTTGGTTGCTCGTAAAAAATGTACCTGATACAGAATGTCAGGTATTGGTAGTAATACCTGCTAACCGATTCAATGAGATAAGAGTTTTAAGCGAATTATCAAAAAAATCGGGAGTACCTACCAAAGAATTAGGTTTTCCTCTTTTAAAAAGAGAAACAGGGCAGGCTGGCAATAAGGGTAAAGGCGGGATATTCTATCAGATTAATAATCTGGCTGGAATACAAGCAGAAATGTGCGACAATGCTGTAACACTTGCCTATAAAGCCGATATTCCGATTAAGAAATTTGTAGAGTATAACGATATTAAAGAAAACGACCTGTTGCAGATAGGGCAGGTATATTATTTAGAGAGTAAGAGTGCCAGAGCGAGTGTCCCATTTCATGTAGTAAGAAACGGAGAAACTTTATGGAGTATCTCCCAGACTTACGGAGTTAAATTAGAAAATCTGTTAAAAAATAACAGATTTGAAACTGTACAACGATTACAAAGGGGTAGAATTATCTGGTTGCAATCTGTCAGGCCAAAGAACAAGCCGGTGGAATATATTAATATGCCGGACGAACTGGAAGCTATAGACGAGATGGTAAGAGCCGAGAGCGATCCGGAACTCAATGAGGATTTGTTTAATAATACCCCAATGAAAGTTGATACGATTGTATTGGTTGATAAAGAGAAAACAGCCATTAAAGAGAGCACAAGTGTAAAAGCTACTGGAAACGAAGTGGTTTTGGCAACTAAAGAAAAAGAATTAAATTCTTCACCTTTGACTCAGGAAATTAGGAAAGAAGAAACAAAGAACTTAAATTTGCCAAAAAGTGTTGATAGTAATAACACTTCATCTCCGGTCTTGAAAAAAGACGAAACAGAGAGTAAAACCACACCTTCAATAGCGCCTCAAAGCACTAATACCTTAAAAGATAAAACCACTGAGCAAGGAAATTTTTTTTACCATACGGTCAGGAAAGATGATACTTTATTCAGAATTTCAGTCAACTACAATGTAACATTGGACGATTTAAGAAGATTAAATAATTTGTCCAGCAATATTGTGAAGATAGGCGTAGTACTGAAAATTAAACAATTGTAATAGTATAGATTCACTCAATAGCTCAGATTAGCCTCTGCCACTGGCGGGGGCTAATTTTTTTTAGATGTCTTTTACACAACGAAAACCCACATGCATCAGGCTTGTTTCAGGGGTGGTAAAAGACCGTCCTGATACACGGTAGCCATGACACCACGATGGCTCGCACAAAAAAGACCCGCCTCTTTGTACCTTTTCTTTTTTATCGTTGTTTTCTCTTTCAATGCCTGTTATTAAATCAGCATAGTTGGTTTTCCAATCCTCGCACCATTCCCATACATTGCCACACATATCATAAATACCTAAAGGAGATTGAGTAAATGAGGCTACCGGGGCAGCAAAATGAAATCCATCAAGCGTTTTATCAAAGTTCGGGAAAGTGCCATTCCAGGTATTGGCCAGATATTTACCGTTAGCTACCAGTTCATTGCCGAAGGGGTAAATAAGTTTGGAATTAATGCCATTTCTTGCGGCATGTTCCCATTCAATTTCGTAGGGTAATCTTTTTCCTGCCCATTGTGCATAGGCTTTGGCATCATTCCACGATACCTGTGTAACCGGGAAGTTATCAGGAGCTTTGGGGGCGTTTTTACCATACGGATATTCCCAGTTAGCCCCTTTTTCCAATACCCATTGTTTGGTTTGTTCATTCAGAATGCCACCATCACCAAATTCTTCTGCCTGGGTTTTGTAATTTGTAGCTAAAACAAATTTTCTGAAATCGCCTACGGTTACTTCATGAGCATCTATCAGAAAAGGCTTTACCTGAGTCCAGAAAGTAGGTTTTTCCCAATCTACCCCATCAATAGCACCAATTTGTGTAACCCCGCCTGGCACATAGACCATGTCAGCCGGAAGATTCTGTGGCGGAGTATTAACCACTGATTTTTCAACAGGCTCTGATTGATAGATAGTAATATTCTCTGCAAATTGATATGAATCAACTTTTTTTTCACACGAAAACATCAACAAACAGAGTACAATTACAGGATACTTCATGCCGGAGAAAAAGAAAATTTAAGTAGTTAAAGCCGCTTTGGGTGCTTTTATAACAGGAACCCGCTTATAATTTAAGGCAAATCGGGCCACAAAAATAATGGCTGTCCAGCGCTGATAATCGTAAGGCATACCCATTGTAAAGTTCTGTATTACCGTAACCAGAAATACATAAGCCGTAAATAAGGTAAAGTTACAGGTAGGGTTAAAGATTTCTTTAAATACCCAGATGAGTAATATAATGTGAATGAGCGTAAAAACTACAAAACCAATAATCCCTAAATCGTTGAGCGTCTGAAAAATAGGGGAGTCTATGTATTTATGGTGATAACCGTTGCCAAAAATTACGGTCAGCCAATCACCGTCTTCAAGTCTTTCGTTAATACTCTTAAATAAATTGGTAATGTTGGTTACACGGGTAGAGGCTGAATCGTCACCTGCCAGTTTTACGGTTGAAGCAGTTTTTGTATCTGTCAAAGACGTTACAATCCGCTCAATACGGTCTGTAATGATACTTGATACATTGATAAAGTACTCGTTAAATCTTGTATGTTCCCATAGGTAATAAATACCACCACAAGCTAAAAAGAAAAGGAGTATGCCCTGCCACCCAAACACCCACTTCAGACCCTTATAAATATTGTGCGCATTAATGTTTGTAAGGTAATAGAAAAAGAAAAATAAGCCGGTGATAAGTATGATGGCCATTGCTTGGCAAAGGGCAACTACCAATAGTAAAAGCAGAACACTACCTATATAAAATAAACGCCATAATAACCGTTTTTCATCTTTCAGCAAGATGATGCCCGCTACAACGCCACAATAAGCACTTTTGGCATAAATGTGGGGGTTTCCCATTGATGATACGGCATCGTCGCCTCCAAAACTAATAGAAGCCCGCATACCAATTACATATAGTGGGTTACGAAGTATGTAATAGAGCAAACTTAAACCGCCAATGAGACAGATAATGAGTGAAAACAGGAGGAAATTATTTTTGAGAGTATTAATTGAAGTTCCCGCAAAAATAAACATCGATAATAAAATCAATGCCTGATATACTGCCTCAACAGTAGTATTGGTAAACCAGCCCCGGTTGGGTGCATAAGTGGCCAAGTAGAATATAGCAATAATTGAATAGGCTATGCAAAGTAAATAGCCTAAAGTATTGGTCTGATATAGTTTTTTGATGGTAAGCGGAAAAGCTAATAACAGGCTGCCAATGGTTAAAACAGCCGTAAAAGCAGTGCTGTTGGGCGCTAATTTTAGCCCATCTCTCAGGAAATAGATAATAGGAGCCCCAAAAAAGAAAAAACTCAATCCCAGACTCTGCCTATATTTTAATAATTTATTGAGTAATAAGTCTATGTAGATTATCATCTTTATTTTTTTTACAAATATACTTTACCTCAGCTTAATTGTCATTTATTATCAGCTAATTTTCTATTATAAGGCCAAAATTTCGTAATTTTGAGCCAGTGTTATTAAAAGAAAAAATCGGCAGCGAATGAGGATACTTATCATTCATCAATACCTTTGGTCTCATTATAAAGGCAAAATTTATTCAGAACTCCAGAAAATTGTTAATACGCATAAAAATGATGAATTATTAGTTCTTCAGACTTCTTTAAACGAAATTACAAGGGCTAATTTAGGGCCGGTTGACAGAAGCATTCATCAATATAACTATCAGGTATTAGTAGACGACTATTACGAGAATATACCTAATACGACAAGAGCCCGAAAAATGTTGTATTGGGTACGCAAATTCAAGCCAGATGTGGTCAATGTCTCAGGTTATTATGAGCCTGCCATGAATATGGTTATATTTTATTGCCGGATGGTTGGCATTAAAGTGATTATTTCTGTTGATTCTACCGAAGAAGATAAACCGAATATCTGGTGGAAAGAAACCATTAAACGTTTTGTTGTAAACCGAGCTCAGGGTTTTTTCTGCTATGGTTCTAAAGCAAGTGAGTATATGCTTAAATTCGGTGCAAAACCTGAGCAGATTCTGTTAGAAAATAATGCCGTTGATAATGAGAAAATTGCCTCTATTTATCAGGAGGCTTACCCAAACAGAGACAATGAAAAGCAAAAGTTTGCTTTAAGACCTTATAATTTTATCTATACAGGTCGGTTAATGGCCATTAAGAATGTTAAAAATTTAGTAATTGCCTTTTCAAAGGTTAAAAATAAAGATTGGGGATTAATTATCTTAGGAGATGGGGCTGAGGGAGAAAATTTAAGAAATTATGTGGCCGATAACCAAATTGAAGGTGTAAAATTCATAGAAGGGCAAGCCTGGTATAATGTACCTAAGTTTATGGCTATTGGTGATGTGTTTGTACTACCAAGCTACTCAGAACCCTGGGGATTGGTGGTAAACGAAGCTATGGTGTGTGGCATGCCCGTTGTTGTGTCAAATAAATGTGGTTCCTCACACGATTTGGTGAAAAATGGTGAAAATGGTTATACTTTTAACCCATACGATACCGAAGAACTGGCTCAAATCTTGTTGAAATTTGTAAACGAGCCTCAGAAAATTAATAGTTTTGGTGATGTTTCTAAAGAAGTAATAAAAAAATACTCGCCCGGGCAAGTTGCTCAGGAGATGTATAGTGGTTTTAAAAAAGTATTGTATGAACATAAATAGAACTAACAATTTTGATTTGATAAGATTAATGGCTGCTTTTCAGGTATTAATCTGGCATGGTGCTGAACATTTGAATATTTTTGATGCGAATGACCCTTTCCTGTCAATACTTTTTCATTTTCCGGGCGTACCTATCTTCTTTACTATCAGTGGCTTTTTAATCAGTCATTCTTTAGAACGGAATAATTTTAATCTGAAAAAATATTTCAGAAACCGGGCTTTACGTATATATCCTGCCTTGTGGATGTGTACTATTCTCACGGGTCTATTATTGATTTATTTTATTCAACCTATCGTCATTAAAGATTTGTTTATCTGGTTTGTAGCGCAGATTACCTTTTTGCAGTTTTATGTGCCGACCTCTTTAAAGGCCTGGGGAGCAGGGCATCCGAATGGGAGTTTGTGGAGTGTGGCGGTTGAATTACAGTTTTATCTGATTTTGCCCATACTTTTATATTTTATCAACCAACCTAAAAGGCTACTGCATAAAAATATAAGAATTGCTGTCTTGTTTGTATTAGCTGTTCTGACTACTTACTTTATTAACACCAGTTCATGGATTCATGCCCACGAACTTTTGTCAAAGGTTTTGGGCAATACCGTATTCTACTATCTGTATTTTTTTCTGACCGGTATAGCTATTTATAAGAATTTCCGGTGGATTGAAAAATATTTAAAAGGAAAGGTATTTATTTGGTTATTGATATATGCAGCTTATGTACTACTATTTCAAACATGGCTGAAACTCTATATAGACCCTTATACGGTTTCTATATTGGGTATTATAGCTAATACTTTATTATCCTTATTAACCCTTTCGTTTGCCTTTTCGTTTGTTAACCTGAGTAAGAACCTCCTGCAGGAAAACGATATTTCTTACGGCATCTATATTTATCATTTGCCGGTTATTAATATCATGATTAGTCTGCGTTTCTTTGGTAGTATCTGGGATTTGATAGTAATGGCTATGGCAGTAACAATTATTGCCTACACCTCATGGAAACTCATTGAACAAAGGGCGCTAAGGGCAAAATTCTGATTAAGGAACAATGTTTTCTCTTTGTAGTGTCTGATAAAGATATTCTGCCGCAAGTGCATGGCCTTTCTGATTCCAATGGAAATCAACGGGTAAATAATAGGTTTCTATTGGATTCTTTGCACGCATCAATTCTTCTCTGAATGTAAAGAATTTAATTTGGTTTTGCGAACAATAGTTATTCAAAGCATTTTCTACCCCTATGGTGCCTGATTTCTGGTATTCCTCAATGGAAGAGTGGGCAGGTATATAATAGACCAGAAAATTCACACCTTCTTTTTTAGTAGCAGCCTGTAAAGCAGAAAGATATTTATAAGTATGGTAGAGTGGCTCGTTTGTGTCTATTTGAGTGGTTGGCTTTGGAGGTGCTACCGTATTCTTATCCTGTTTCGGAGCTTTATCTGTTTCTTTCTGCGCTATTCCGGTTTCTGGTTTTTGGGTATTACTTACAGAATCAGCATTAGCCTGACTGGCTTTGTTGGCATCACTCACCCTTTTATTCCACAGCAGACCAATATTATAGCGAATAAGCCCAAACAATTGAGAGTTTGAAGATAACCAGTTGTAGAGTTTATTTTCGACTAATTTGTTTTTCTTCAGGGCATTTACTGTAGCGTAAGAATTTTGTTCATTGACAATAATAGAATCATTGTCAATATGGAAATAAGCATTCGCTTTATTATCATTGATGTCATTATCAAAATAAAAATAAATAACTGTTTTCGGAGCTAATTCTTTTCCTCTTACCTGAAAAAACTTCAGCGCATAATCTGTACCTGCCCCTGACACTCCGGCATTCAGCACAGCAATCGAGTCTTTATTGATTTTCTTTTCTAAAATACTGGCAAATGTTTCTTTATCATTTACCCCCCAGCCATAGGTGAAAGAATCGCCGAGACATAGAATTTTGTTGGAGTATTTTTTATAATCGGCCACCTGTCGGGTATCTCGCATACCAAGGTCGTTGTTCTGGTATTCATAATAATACACGTCCGGATGGTCTTTGAAGCCTTTCTGATTAGGAACAGGTATCATACCTCCTAATTTTTCATCATAAAAAAACTGAACAGGGGAAGTAACCTGAGGATAGAATACCCTGATTGCAAATTCACCAATAAGTAGCGCAACAGATATACTAATAATAAAAGTCAGTATGAGTGGAAAAACTTTTTTAATCAACTTAGACATTGAAATAATTTTTGCAATTTTGTGTACTTTTCGCAAAGATAAAAATTTTGCTGAGGGGAAACTAATGAAATATCAGTATAAAGTATGAATTGGATAAAACCTCTCACCATTGTTGAATACGTTTTCATTGGCCTGTTTCTTTTAATATATATTGTATATTTCATACGAACTTACCTGATAGCCAAGCGTTTAGGTACTACTTCACGTTCGGTAGTAATCAAGTTTTTTATCAGAACGGGCTATTTAGGATTGTGTATCATTGGTTTATTGGGACCAAGTTTTGGGGTAAGCGAAATTGAAGCACAGGCAACAGGTAAAGATGTGTATTTTGCTTTTGATGTGTCAAGGTCGATGGATGCCATAGATATTGAGCCAACAAGATTAGAAAAAGTAAAGTTTGAGTTAATCAAAAACCTGAATGCACTAAAGTCTGATAGAGTGGGAATTGTGGTTTTTTCCCAAAGTGCGTATATCCATATACCCCTTACGTATGATAAAGATGCCCTGAAACTATTTATTCAGAAATTAAGCAGCGACTTGTTTACAGAATCGGGTACAGACCTCAATACTGCGCTCAAACTGATTCAGGGCAAGTATAACTCGGCTAATGCTAACAGTCATAGAGCCAAGGTAATTGTGATGGTAAGCGATGGTGAAGACTTCGGACAATTAGCCTCTGAGGTTATTCTGGATTTGAGAAAAAACCGGGTAAGTTTTCTGGTTTTAGGCGTGGGTACACCACAAGGAGGTAAAATTAAAGAGGGAAATGGCTTTAAAAAGGATAAGAAAGGAAATGAAATTGTTTCGAAATTAGATGCCGATTACCTGAAGCAACTTGCTAAAGTTCTGAATGGAAAGTACTTTCAACTATCCAATCAGGTTAATGATGTGTCGGCTATTTTAAAGGAGGTTTCACAATTGGAAAACAACTGGGTTGATACACGAAAAATGACCGTTGCCAATAATAAGTACTTCTATTTTGTTTTTCTGGGGTTGATTTTAATGATTATTGATATATTGATAACCATTCGTACAATTAAGCTATAGCTCATAAGTGCTTTAATTTTTATTAATGAATACCTGGTTCTTTTATATTATTCTGCTATTTCTCAATTTCCGTTCGCTTACCAATGTTTCTGAACGGAACAGACTGAAAATTGAAGCCGGAACAGCTTTTATGAAAAAGAACTATGCACTGGCCAGAGATAAATATCAGAATTTGGCCAATGTATCTTTTAACTTGGAACCCGAGGCAAGACTGAATATGGCTCATGCGTATTTTTATACCAAAGATACCACAAGAGCGCTGATGGAGTATAAAAGATTGCTGAAAGTAAGCGATGAGCAGATTTTTACAGGGGCTTTAATTCAGATAGCCGTGATTAATGCCATGCAGAAAGACAGTATAACAGCCATGCAATTGTTTAAAGAGGCATTACAGAAAAATCCTGATAACCAGACGGCTCGTTATAATTTTGAATTATTAAAAAAGCGATTGCCCGATAACAATCCACCACCTCCACCTCAGAGCCAGGAAAATGCTTCTCAAAATGCAGAAACCCGACAATCAGAAGAGAAGAAAGATGAATTACAATCGACAGACCCTGAGAAAATGAGCAGAGAAAAAGCATTGCAGCTATTAGATGCTATGAAAAGTAATGAGCTACAATATACTCCCCGGCGTAAGGCCACTAATGCAAAGAATAGTAAAATTGAAAAAGACTGGTAAGGTCGCATAAGATTTAAATAATCATTTTAATAAGTATGAAAAAAAATTCTGTAGTAAAGGAAACGCATTTCAATTTCGAGGGTCAGACAGGTTTTTATCGTGGAAAAGTTCGTGATGTTTATGATTTTAATGATAAAGTAGTGATGATAGCCTCTGATAGAATCTCAGCATTTGATGTGATTTTACCAAGACCTATTCCGTGTAAAGGACAGGTATTAAATCAGATAGCCTCTAAATTTCTGAATGCCACTAAAGATATAGTTCCTAACTGGCTTTTAGCAACACCAGACCCTAACGTATCAGTAGGCATTAAATGCGAAACCTTTCCTGTTGAAATGGTAGTAAGGGGTTATCTGGTAGGTCATAGCTGGCGTACTTATAAAAGTGGTCTGAGAACACTCTGCGGTGTTAAACTACCTGAAGGTATGGTTGAGAATCAGAAGTTTCCTACGCCAATCATCACACCTTCAACCAAAGCGCATGAAGGGCATGATGAAGATATATCTCGTGAAGAAATCATCAGCAGAGGGTTAGTTGCAGAAGAGAAGTATGCACAACTTGAAAAATATGCTTTAGCACTTTTTGAAAAGGGTACACAGATGGCAGCCGAAAAAGGTTTGATATTGGCTGATACAAAATACGAATTTGGAGAAAATGAGGGAACCATCTATCTGATAGATGAAATTCATACACCGGATTCTTCAAGGTATTTTTATGCTGATGGCTATGAAGAAAACCTTTCTAAAGGCTTGCCTCAAAAGCAATTATCTAAGGAGTTTGTAAGGGAATGGCTGATTGCCAATAATTTTCAAGGGAAAGATGGACAGGTAGTCCCTGAAATGACCGATGAAAAAGTAGAAGAAATTTCAAAACGTTACATCGAACTTTATGAAAAAGTAACCGGAGAAATCTTTGAACCGTCAAATAGTGAAGATATTATTCAGAGAATAGAAGATAACATAAAAAATTATCTGAAAGCCTGAACTGACAAGGTATTAAACAAATTGAGCCACACCTAAGGTGCGGCTCAATATTTTCTCTGAAGATAAAATCATATACCAATATAAGCCGGAGAAATCATGGATACAGATTTTGCTTCCAATAATGATTCTCCCATCAAATATTCATCAACTTTTCTGGCACATTCACGGCCTTCTGAAATGGCCCAAACTACCAGAGATTGTCCACGACGCACATCGCCTGCGGCAAAGATTTTAGATTTATTGGTCTGATATTCCAACGCTTTTACATTCTTTCTTTCATCAACCTCAATTTCTAATTGTTGCAATAAATCCTGTTGAGGATTTGTGAAACCTGCCGCAATTAAAGCTAATTCGCAAGGAATTTCTCTTTCGTTCATCTCTACCCTTGTACCATTAAACATGGCTGCTTCTGAAATTAAAATCCCTTTCAGATTGCCATCAGCATCACCAATATATTCTTTTACATTGATACTGAACAAACGCTCGCAACCCTCTTCGTGCGAAGTAGAGGTACGCTTGGTTAAAGGCCAGTTAGGCCATGGAGTAGTTTCTGCTCTGAATTTATAATATGGTTGTTTTTTATCGTCGATACTTGGTTCAGGCATTACCTCAACTTGTGTAATACTTTTAGCTCCTTGACGATTTGATGTACCCACACAGTCAGAACCTGTGTCGCCACCACCGATTACCATTACATTTTTTCCTGTAGCTAATAACTCACCGTTGGCATAAGCCTCGCCTTTGTGGTCAGTAATGCGGTCAATATTGGCTACACGCTTATTTTGTTGGCTCAGAAACTCCATAGCCGGATAAATGCCTTTGAGTTCTTTGCCCTTGATGTCTATCATTCTTGGAATAGTTGAACCACCAGCCAATACAATAGCATCAAAATCACGTACCAAATCACCAGCTTTTATATTTTCTCCGACATTGGCATTAGTCTTGAAAAGAATGCCTTCTTCCTGCATGACGGCTACTCTACGTTTGACAACCGATTTATCTAACTTAAAGTCAGGAATACCGTATCTTAATAGACCACCCACTTCGTCGGCTCTTTCAAAAACGGTAACCCAATGGCCCGCTTTATTTAATTGTGACGCAGCTGCTAATCCTGCCGGACCGGAACCTACTACTGCTACTTTTTTGCCTGTTCTTTTGCTTGGAATATTAGGTTTTACCCAGCCGTTTTCGTAGGCTTTTTCAATGATTGATTTCTCAATGTATTCGATAGCTACCGGAGGTTTATTGATACCCAAAACGCAAGAGGCTTCGCAAGGAGCAGGGCATATTCTACCCGTAAATTCAGGGAAATTATTGGTAGAACTCAATATCTGATAAGCATACTCCCAGTTTTCTTCCCATACCGCGTCATTGAACTCCGGAATAATATTGCCAAGAGGGCAACCATTATGACAAAACGGAACCCCACAGTCCATGCAGCGTGCAGCTTGTTCACGTGTTTGCTGGGTATCATAACTGGTTTCTACCTCATTATAATCTTTTTTTCTTTCGAGTACATCACGTTTTAAAGACGGCTGACGTTCAAACTCTAAAAAACCACTTGGTTTTCCCATTTCTTTATTATGATTTTGTGTATATCTTTAGGTTGTTTAAGTTAAGACAAGATAAAACACAAGGCTTTATCTTGTCAGAATGGCAGCGTTTACGCTAAAACTTTTTCAAGCTCTGCTTTCTTTTTTCTTTCAAGCAATACACGTTTGTAATCGGTTGGAATTACCTTTACGAATTTAGAAACTTCAGTTTCAAAATCTGATAAGATAACCTGTGCAACACTACTATCCGTTACAGCCTGATGCTTTTCTATAAAGGCTTTAAGCATTTCGGCATCTTCTTGGTCTGGTTTTTCTAAACCAACCATTTCTTTGTTGCATTTCGATTCAAAATCGCCATCGACGTCGTAGATATATGCAATACCACCACTCATACCGGCCGCAAAATTTCTTCCGGTTTTCCCTAAAATAATAGCCAGACCTCCTGTCATATATTCGCAACCGTGGTCGCCTACACCTTCCACTACTACTCTGGCACCTGAATTTCTTACACAGAAACGCTCACCTGCCAGCCCTCTGATATAGGCTTCACCAGACGTTGCGCCATAAAAAGCCACGTTACCGATTACCATATTTTCTTCGGCCTTAAACTTCGCTTTTCTGTCAGGATATACAATCAGTTCAGCACCACACAGGCCTTTACCGAAGTAGTCATTTGAGTCGCCTTCCAATTCTAATTTTAAGCCTTTTGTAGAGAATGCGCCAAATGATTGTCCTGATGTACCTCTGTATTTAAAATGGATAGTACCATAAGGCAACCCTTCTCCTTTATGAATCTTGGAGATTTCGTTGGAAGTCATCGTTCCGATGCTTCTGTTCAGGTTATTGACAGTATATTCTGCGGTTACTTCCTGTTTATTATTAATAGCAGGTTGGGCATCTTTTATCATTTGCCAGTCAAGCACATTAGCAATACCGTGGTCTTGTTCTTCCTGTTTGTACTGGGCTACATCAAGCGTAGTTGGTTCTTTGTAAAGAATACCGCTTAAATCGATTTTTTTGTATTTCCAATGCGATAAATCATCACGTTTTTCAAGGAACTGAACCTGTCCAATCATTTCGTTAATCGTACGGAAGCCTAATTCTGCCATGATTTCACGCATTTCTCTGGCCAGATAGGTAAACATATTTACCACGTGTTCCGGTTTACCGCTAAACATGGCACGTAATTCTTTATTCTGGGTAGCTACACCAACCGGGCAGGTGTTCAGATGGCATTTACGCATCATGATACATCCTACAGAAACCAGAGCAGCAGTGGCTACACCAAACTCTTCGGCACCTAATAACGCTGCAATCACAAGGTCTTTACCTGTACGTATCTGACCGTCAGCCTGAACCACAACTCTTCCACGAAGTTTGTTTTTAACTAATGTCTGGTGTGTTTCAGCTAATCCAAGTTCCCAGGGTAAACCAGCATGTCTGATAGAAGAAAGCGGAGAAGCTCCAGTACCTCCATCATGTCCCGCAATCAGAATTACATCAGAGTGTGCTTTAGCTACACCTGTAGCAATTGTACCAACCCCTGCTTCAGATACTAATTTTACCGAAATACGGGCATCACGGTTTGAGTTTTTCAGGTCATAGATTAATTGAGCCAAATCCTCAATCGAATAGATGTCATGGTGAGGAGGAGGGGAGATTAACCCTACACCCGGAGTACTGTGTCGAACACGACCAATCCAATCATCTACTTTATGACCTGGTAACTGACCACCCTCGCCGGGTTTAGCTCCCTGAGCCATTTTTATTTGTAATTCTTTCGCATTGCTCAGGTAATAACTGGTTACGCCGAAACGACCCGAAGCCACCTGTTTGATGCTTGAACTTAAATTATCACCATTTTTATCTAATTCGTAACGGATTTCATCTTCACCACCCTCACCTGAATTCGAGCGTCCACCGATTCGGTTCATGGCTATTGCCAATGTGGTATGCGCTTCCCACGAAATCGAGCCGAATGACATAGCACCTGTGGCAAAGCGTTTGAAGATACTTTCAACAGGTTCTACTTCTTCTAACGGAATTGGATTACCTTTCTTGAAACGCAGTAAACCTCTGATGGTTAAAGCATCTGTACTCTGGTCATTAATCAGTTTAGAGTATTGTTTGAAAATCGAATAGCCTTTTTCTAAATCTTTTTCACCAACTCTGCCTGATTGTTGCAATAAATGGATGCTTTGCGGATTAAACATATGGCGTTCGCCACGTTGTTTCCATTGATATACACCGCCTACCTCTAATCTTTGCACAGAAATCTGTGGCACATCAGGATAAGCTACTTTGTGGCGTACAATAGCTTCTTTGGCGATTTCTGCAATACCCATTCCACCAATACGAGAGATGGTTCCGGTAAAATATTTATCAATCACCTGTTTATTCAAACCAATACATTCAAAAATCTGGGCACCCTGGTATGATTGCAAGGTTGAGATACCCATTTTAGAGAATATCTTCAATAATTCTTTATTTACCGCCTTAATATAATTTTTATATAAGGTATAATCTTCGAATGTACCTTCAATCAATCCTTTTTTATTCATCCACGAAATGGTCTCAAATGCCATGTAAGGACAAATAGCCGAACAACCATAGCCGATTAATGTGGCAAAATGGTGTGTTTCCCATATATCACCTGCTTCAACCACAATTCCTGCTCTTCCTCTGATACCTTTTTTAATCAGGTGGTGATGAATAGCTGCGGTAGCCAATAGCGAAGGAATAGGCGCATGGTCTGAATCGATGGCTCTGTCTGAGAGAATCAGAATTTCAAACCCGTCAACGATGGCATCTTCGGCATATCTGCAAATTCTATCCAAGGCAAACTCTAATGCTTTTCCGGTATCAGGGGCTTTGGCATTAAAATAAGTGTTGATTGTTTTAGCCTGAAAGCCTTTATAATCAACAAAACGTAGTTTATCAAATTCTTCAACGGTTAATACCGGTTGTTCTAATTCAAACAAACGACAATGCAAAGGCGACTCTGTCAGAATATTTTCGTTTGAACCTACAAACGAAATTAACGACATGATAGCACGCTCTCTGATGGAGTCGATAGGAGGGTTGGTTACCTGCGCAAATAACTGTTTGAAATAATACGAAAGGTGCTGGCTCTGGTCTGATAAAATAGCCAACGGGGTATCTACACCCATTGACCCGACTGCCTCCTGGCCTGTTTGTGCCATAGGTGCCAGAATCATTCTTAAATCTTCAGAAGTAAAACCAAAAGTAACCTGTCTTTTCAATAAAGATTCTTCGCTGTAATTCTGGTACGGGCGTATAGATTTTGGTAATTCTGAAGTTTTAATTTTGTACTCATCTAACCAGTCCTGATAAGGTTGACGTGAACAAATGTCAGCTTTTACTTCTTCATCTGGTATAATTCTGCCTTGCTCCATGTCCACAATGAACATTTTGCCTGGTTGGAGGCGACCTTTTGATACCACTTTTGCCTGGTCAATATCTAACACACCAGCCTCAGATGCCATTACTACCGTATCATCATCTAATACCCAATAGCGTGAAGGACGTAAGCCGTTTCTGTCAAGGGTAGCACCTACCATTTTTCCATCGGTAAATGAAATAGATGCTGGACCGTCCCAGGGTTCCATAATGGCCGCATGGTATTCATAAAAGGCTTTACGAACAGGATCCATATGATCGTTGCCATCCCATGCTTCGGGCACGAGCATCATCATTACATGAGGCAATGAACGGCCTGAAAGGTATAGTAGTTCAATTACATTATCTAATTGCGCAGAGTCAGAGTTACCAGCATCACAGATAGGAAGAATCATATCCATTTCTTCCTTGGTGAAAAACTCTGACACAAAAGATTTCTCTCCGGCTCTAATCCAGTTCACATTTCCTTTTACAGTATTGATTTCGCCGTTGTGCGCAATAAAGCGGAAAGGCTGTGCCAGTTTCCATGATGGGAAAGTATTGGTTGAGAAACGGGAGTGGATTACTGCAAAGGCAGAGGTTACTGATTCATTCCATAAATCAGGGAAGTAATATTTTAACTGTTCGGTAGTTAATTGCCCTTTGTATGAAATGGTGCGGCAAGAAAGCGATGAAAAATAAAAATGCTCTTTTGCTCCCGCTACCGATTCACGTATAATACGTGAGGCATACTGACGTAAAATGTATAACTTTCTTTCAAAATCTATTTCTTCGGTAATATCAGAGGGGCGTTTGATAAAGACCTGTTCAACATGTGGCTCAACCGAGCCAGAGCCTTCACCTAAACAATCTCCTTTGGTTGGTACAACTCTGTAGCCTAACAGTTGTAAACCAATATGCTCTATTTTTCGGTTAAGTATTTCTCTGCACTCTTCTCTTTCGGTTTCATTCATCGGAAAGAAAATCATACCCACGCCATACTCACCGCTTGAAGGTAACTGGAAATTCAATTTATTACATTCATCTAAAAAGAATTCATGGGGTATCTGCAATAAAATACCTGCACCATCACCGGTATTCGGGTCGCAACCACAAGCACCACGGTGATCCATGCGCTCAAGCATTTTTATAGCATCGGCAACAATCCCATGAGATCTTCTACCTTTTAGATGGGCTCTGAAGCCAATACCACAGGCATCATGCTCGAATTCCGAACGATAGAGACCTTGTTCCATTGCTTGTTCTGTATCAGTCATCGTGCGATAAAATTTATAGGGTTTTAAATTGTACTCTGATTAGATAATTTGTGATTTAATCGTGAAGTTTATTGCCTAATAATCTTCTGAATTGTTATATATATTAAGTATATACAGCAATTGAAATGCAATATAATACCAAATTTATTTGGCATAACAACTTTGAAACCAAATTTTATTTAATCGTCTTAAAATACTTGTTTTTGCAATAGTTGTTATGAGAATAATGCAATAACCAATAAGGTCAATAAATTATCTACGGAAAATTAACAGACGAATATAGCGAATTTTCGCTTAAAAAACAGCTTTTTGAGCGTTTTTTAAGCCATTTAGGTTAGTTTAACAAAAAGATAATGCAGCAGTCGGGCTAAAAATTTTCTTACTCCCCATAACATACTTTAAAGTTAATGAATTTATGGTCTATACGTTTACACCAACTGAAATTTTAATACAACTAAGTTAAAAATATTTCGTTCAGCCTATGACATTAAAATAGAATAAATTGTTTGTGAAATCGGGATATTTTGATTTTGTATTTTTTTAAGAAATATAGTACTTTTTTTAGATTTATCTTAGGAGTATTCTAAGAAAATTTGATTCAGGTAAAACAAAAAATCTGAGCAGATGTTACCAGGAAATTGTACTTTTTTTATTCGCCGTTTAATAAAGAAATTAATAAGTGCTTGATAATCAACCTATTAATTTGTATCTTTGCACTCCACATATCGAAATAATACATGAAACAACTGCAACGCATGTTTCTGGCCGGGTTTCTGGTCAGCTTTATGTCTGTTACTTCACAAGCAGCATCCTTTGAAAAGTACTTCGTAAAACTCATCAGATTTGAAGGCAAGGGATTCGGAATTAATCAGGAAATATGGGGCAAAAAAAACTTCACAAAAGCCGAGGCATTTAAAATCCATAAAAAATACTATTGGAATAAATACCACGGCGACTTATTTAGAAGTCAGGAGGTTGCTGAAACCCTTATTGACCATATTATTAATGCAGGCGAAGGCAGAAACAGTGTAAACATTCGGGCTTTTGAGGCTGTCATCGGTGTTCCACAAGATGGTAAACTCTCAAAAGAAGATGTGCAAGTCGCTAATTCGTTCGTACAATGTGAGTATGTAGTTAACCCTTATGTTAACTATCGTTTACATTTCTACGGGTCAAGAAAAAACGCCAAAAAATACCCTGGCTGGACGATTAGAGCGAGAACCTTTGGCATATTCGATGAAGACAACAATATGTTGGCTGATTTCTTAGTCTTGCCCGACATATTGATTGGTAAATCTCCGGAAGAAGAACTGGAAGAACCAACTGAAGAACTTGCCGCAAAGGTTGATTGACATCTTCATCAATTAATTATTCACATTTTAGTAAATCCCCTCAAAATTAGTATGATTTTTGAGGGGATTTTTATTGCCAGATATTTTGCTCTAAAAACAATTTTACACAATCGTAATCGTTTCTAAAAAGTCAGGTTAAAAACATTTTATTTGTAAATTCTAAAATCTCTCTCTATTGCTATACACTCTACCCAAAAATTAACATTTTCTGATTAAGCGGTATAATTTTTGCTCTTAAGTCTATACTGAGCTATTTAGTTGAATTAATTTAAACATTCCCATGAATCCCAAAAAGGTAATCTTTACTTTATTGGCAATTACTTGCCTATCTTTTGTCTGCGTGATTTTTATTAACAATGGTGCATCTTTTAATAAGTATGCGCCAAAGTTGCTACGTTTTGAAGGTGATGGTTATGGTATTCACAAGCCTATCTGGGGCGATAAAATGTTTACCAAAGAAGAAGCACTGTATATTCACCGACATTATTATTGGAACCGGTATTTAGGTAATCATTTTAAAGACCAGACAGTTGCAGAAGTGTTTATAGACCATCTGATAAATGCAGGTGAAGGGGAAAAAAAGAGAAATGTAAAAGCGTTTGAGAAAATTATCGGCGCTGAAGAAAATGGTATTTTATCACTTGCTGACGTTGCACTGGCCAATTCGTTTGAAAAACCGGAGGACATTGTAAACCCTTATGTAGATTATCGTTTAAGGTATTACAGAACAAGAAAAGATGCTAAAAAGAACAGAGGCTGGTTTAAAAGAGCAAAATCATTTTATATTGAACCAGAACCAGAGGTTGAGCCAGAAGAAAATGTAATGGAAGATTATATTGTTTTGCCAAAGGCGAAGTAATTTTTGATTGATTTTTTTGAAATAAAAATGGGAGCAAATCAGGGTTGATGCGATTCAACCATTTGCTCTATTTGCTTTTTTCCAATAGGTTTTATCAGAAAATCAGCTACGGTTTTGTATTTCTTAGCTTTATTGTGGTCGTGGGTGTCAATAGAAGAACTTACGATGTAAAGAGAAATCTTTTTATCAAGGTTAATTTTCTCAAACTCATCTAAAAACTGCCATCCGTCCATTACGGGCATATTCAGGTCTAAAAGAATGATGTCTGGGAGAGATTCAGGATTTTTTCTGGCAACAGCTAATTGATTGATGGCTTCTTTGCCATTCGGAAAGATTTCTATATTTGCAAAAGAATCAACTGTACCCATAATTCTCTGTAAAACATAGGTCAGAATCTTGTCATCGTCTATAATCCAGGCTGTATTTATTTTATTCATCGTTTGAGCCTTCTACCAAAAGTTTATGGGTTAATAATCGTTATAAAATCAGATGCCGGATGAAAATTTACTGACGTTTACCGCTTTTATTGATTTTTGATATATACCTTAAAGGTAGTACCCTTATCAACTTCACTTTCTACTTCAATTTTTCCTCCCATTGCTTCAATCTGATTTTTGATAATAAACAGGCCAAGTCCTCTGGCATCTTTGTTTGTATGGAAAGTTTTGTACATGCCAAAGAGTTTTTGACCATGTAAATTCAAATCAATTCCTATGCCATTGTCTTCAATTTGCAGAATTATATATTTTTCACTATCCTGAGTTCGGATATATATAACCGGATTTCTATCCGGATGACGATATTTTATAGCATTGGTAAGCAGGTTGAGCAATACACTTTCTATGTATTCGGGACTATAATTGATATAAGTATTTAGTGGAACATCTGTATGTATAATGGCAGATGATTCGATAATTAAACCGGAAATACTCACTAATATTTTTTCAATTTCATTAAAAAGATTAATCTTTTTTACCTGTTGATTAAGGTTCGTCTGTATCTGCAATACCTCGTTCAGGTAATGAATTGTTTCCTGTAAATCATTGGCAATGGTAAGTAAAAACTCTGTTAATTCCTTTTTCTTCAGTTCATCGGTTTCTTCTAACAATAAATTTAACAGCATCTGGAAATTGCCAATGTGAGACCTCAGGTTATGGGAAGTAATATGAGTAAAATTTATCAGGCGTTTGTTTTGCTCGCTTACCAGATCCAAGGTGTTTTTTAATTCCTGCTCACTGTTTTTTCTATGAGTAATATCTGCATGCGTACCTAACATCAGAATTGGTTTTCCGTCAAACGACCAGTCAATTACTTTCCCTTTATCATTTACCCAAACCCAATCGCCATTTTTATGTTTCATGCGGTATTCACATTCATAATATTCTGTCTGGCGTGAAAAACACTTTTCTAAAGCAATATTTGACATCTCCAAATCATCGGGGTGTACCAAATCATTCCATATTTGTTTGCTAATTGGTTTTAATTCTTCTAAAGTGTAGCCTACGATGCCCGCCCAGCGTTCGTTATAAATAATCACATTCTCCTGAATATGCCATTCCCATGTTCCGATATTGGTTCCTTCAATGGTCTGAAACAGCCTTTGTTGCTCTCTTTGCAATTCTTCTGATGCTTTTTTCCGTTCAGTTATGTCGTTGAGCTGAGAGATAAAATACAGAGGTTCCCCTTCGTTGTTCCAGACCAGAGAGACCGTCAGATGCACCCAGACAATATACCCTTTTTTATGAAAATACCTTTTCTGCATTTCGTAATTGTCAATCTCTTTACTAAGCATCTGATTGACCAATGCTAAATCTTTATCTAAATCATTGGGATGAGTTAAATCCTGAAAAGTCAATCCCATCAATTCTTCCTCAGAGTATCCGGTTATTTTACACAACTGCTCGTTGACTTTAATCCAATTGCCCGCCGTAGATACGAGCGCCATGCCGATAGGCGCAAATTCGAAAGCTTTCTGAAATTTTTCTTCGTTGAGTTGAACTGTTTCTAAAAGCGTTTGATGGGTAGTAATATCCTGAAAGGTACCATAAATCAGTACACATTCGCCATTTTCAAAATCGGCCTGCGCACTACTTTCAACCCATTTAGTATTGCCTTTGGGAGTCAAAATTTCAAATCTTTCTACAAATGAATCTCCGGTTGTGATTAGATTCTGAGTTAAAGTCGTTATTCGCTCCCGATACTTAGGAACGGCATAAAAATTAATGGCCGAATCAAGGTCGGGGAAGTAGTTATCTTTGATTTCATAAATGGACTTGGTAACAAAATCCCATTCCAGCAGTCCGGTTTTCAGATTCAGTTCCCATATCCCTATAGTGGGTAGCAAGTTTGCCCTATTGTATTTCATTAAACAAAAAAAATAGAATAAATCACTCAAATAAGTAACCAGAAACAATCAACAAGCCTGTAAAAGAGTATAATATTTTTTAGTTTTTGGGATAACACATTAGTGCTTTCAATAAACAGATAATATGCTGGGAGGGAACAATATTGATTATCAAAACGATAATAAAATGCTTAACTTATAATCACGTAGCTTTGTTGCGTGCCCAAAGATATTGATTTTTATTTTACAAATACTATATATACGTAAATAGTTAAAAATTTCTATGGTTTTTAAATCAGGTAAATTGCGCACAAAATACCTGTTAATTTATTTCTTTTTTGCACTCTGATTCACCAATAACAGCACCCCTTTAGATTTTATCCATTCTTTTAACAGAGTGCCGGGAGTGATACCCACCGGATGATTGCCTAAAACAATATCTTCGTCTCCATCTCCATCAATATCTCCGGTATCCATCACTAACCACCTGCCATAATTTTTGATATTTAGTACCTTTGGCGTAAATCCTTGCGTGTTGTTTTCAAAAAAAACAAAGTCTTTAGGCGTCTTTTCAAAGTAGTCAACAAAAAAAGCAATGGTAGCAAGGTCGAGGTCGCCATCTAAATCAAAATCTTTTGCTACCGCTTTGTAAGCCCCGTTCATCTGATAGAAATAGGTTTGTTTAAATGCGTTTTTGCCCTGAT
Organism: Emticicia agri; assembly: GCF_004168285.1. Taxonomy (GTDB): domain Bacteria; phylum Bacteroidota; class Bacteroidia; order Cytophagales; family Spirosomataceae; genus Emticicia; species Emticicia agri. The sequence continues at coordinate 72,932 of NZ_SEWF01000009.1, forward strand.
TACTAAAGATATATAGCCCATGATACGGCTTTAGCTCGACACTGTAATCAGAATTATCTCCGGCTGTATAGAGAATATCCAACAACCCGTCTTTATTCATATCGACCAGATCGAAACTCGATGAGCCATAGACAGGAGGGAAACGTAGGAGGGTAGTAGCGGTAAATTGCAGATTCCCCTTATTTTTATACCAGACAATGCGCTCATCGCCTTGCCCAAAAAGTGTAATTAAATCTAATTTTCCATCTTTATCAAAATCGATGGGAATGGTTTTGATAGCGCCCGGACTATTTTCAATGATATATTTTTCAAATCCTCCTTTTTGTTTCTTCCAGACTGACAATGAACCTTTTAGCACACCAAACTCATTAATTACTAATTCTTCATCGGAGTTTTCATCCAGATTAACAGATAAAGTCTGGGTAGGTCGGTAAAGACTAGTTAAAAGAATTTCATTTTTATCTGGAGAAATAGTTTTAATGTATCCGTGATGTTTGAGTGACGGGTCTATTGAAGTACCCATATAAGTGAACAAAACCGCATTATTTTTTAGTAACTGAATATCACTAATGGCTACATGATTCGGAATTTGTCTGACAGCATTGCCATCTTTATCTAATACCCATACCTCCTGATTAATTTCATCAGCCGCATAGACCATGTGTTTAGCTGTATCTATTTTGATACAGGTAATATTAGGCATTTTTTGTGAGTAAGGCATACGTGTTACCCCTTTAAATAACTTACCATCTCCTGTGGTAATACTGCTTAAAGGAAAATTTAAACTGTAAGGTGCTTTAGATACATAATAACTTTTGAGTCGCTCCCAGTCATCTTCCGAAACTAAAGGCTTTGATGGGATACTATTCTGTAAAATAAGGTCAATTTTTGTTTGTTTTTTTATTTCACTGTTTACACCCATCAGAAGACCCATTTTAGGCAATACTTTTTCCCAGTTATTTTTATCAAGCATATTGGGAGTAGGAGAGAGGTGACAACTGCCGCAATGTTTTTCTGCTAAAGCAAGATCAGCCTGGGTGTCTTCTTTTTTGCTACAAGCATTTTGTATAAGTAGAAGTAGTGCGAATGCAGTGAAAATCTTATAAGTCATAGTTGAATGATTTGTTTGCCCTAATTAACATAGAATTTTTTACAAAAAAAAGACAGCAAAATCTGCTGTCCATTTTTACCGAACCCTAAACTAATTCAAAGTCTCAAGTTTGGTTGATGAATATTTTTGTAATGGCAATTACTCTACAAATCCCACACCTACAGTACTGTTAGACATTTCGTCAATCAGAATAAAAGCACCGTTGGTTGGATTTTCATTGTACTTATCGGCATAAATCGGACTGGCCGTTTTAATAGAAATCCAGCCGATTTCATTCAGTTTCAGACCGCCCTCGTGCGATGGCTCGTTATTTAAGGTCATATTTTTAATATCAATCATCGAGTTAAGGCTGGTTACCTTAGCTTTCACCCGATTAATACCATGTTGCAGTAAATAAGTTTTGCCTATTTTCAAGGCGTGGCTATCTAACCAGCACACTTTAGCTTCTAATTCTTTTTTTGCTTCCGGTTGTTGACCAACCTTTACAATCATATTACCTCTGCTTATGTCTATGTCGTTTTCGAGTGTAATTACCACTGACTCACGGGCGTGTGCAATTTCAAGATTTTTACCAAATTTTTCAATCGTTTTTATCTTGCTTATTTGTCCACTCGGTAAGGCTTCTACCAAATCACCTACCAGAAAACTGCCGCTGGCTATTTTGCCTGCATAGCCTCGGTAGTCGTGAAATTCTTCGGTTTTCGGTCTTATCACTACTTGTACAGGAAAACGGGCAGGAAGGTGTGAAATAGGGTTGACCTGATTATCAAGTTCTTCTAACGTTTCTAAAAGCGAATTACCTTCATACCACGGAGTTTCTTCTGATTTTTTTACCAGATTTTCGCCATATAAAGAAGAAATCGGGATAAACTCAATTTTTTGTCCTTCAAAACTTACCTGTTCGGCCAGTTTAGAGAAGTCATTTCTTATTTCCTCAAAACGTTCCTGGCTATAATTAACCAAATCCATTTTATTTACAGCCACAATAATATTCTTTACACGAAGCATAGAAGAAATATAAAAGTGGCGCTTGGTTTGCTCAACTACGCCATTGCGGGCATCAATCAGAATAATAGAAACGGAGGTGTTTGAAGCCCCCGTAACCATGTTTCGTGTGTACTCAAAATGTCCGGGTGTGTCTGCGATGATGTATTTACGCTTGGGAGTACTAAAATAGATATGAGCCACATCTATCGTAATTCCCTGTTCACGTTCGGCAATCAAGCCATCTGTTAAAAGAGATAAATCTAAAAAGTTAAGTCCTTTACGCTTTGAAGCTGCTTCTAAAGCTTCAATTTTATCGCCGGTAATAGAGTTCGTTTCATAAAGCAAACGCCCGATAAGGGTACTTTTACCATCATCTACCGAGCCTGCTGTTGCTATTCTAAGTATATCCATTATAATATTTTCAAAAACTATTCGCTAATTCGCTATTCACTCATCCACAATTAATCGCTCATTCGCCATCATTAAAAATACCCTGCTTGTTTGCGTTTCTCCATCGCTGCTTCCGAGCGTTTGTCGTCAATTCGGGCTCCTCTTTCAGAGATTTTTGCCGATAATATTTCAGAGATAACATCATCAAGGTTATCCGCTTCTGATGCCACAGCGGCAGTACAGGTCATGTCGCCCACCGTGCGGAAACGTACCTTGGTAGAATAAGGAATTTCATCTTCTGATTTATTGATAAATTCCGAATCAGCCCAAATCAATCCATCACGGTCAAATACCATCCGGTCATGCGTAAAATATATACTTGGAATACGCAATTTTTCTTCTTTGATATAATTCCATACGTCTAATTCTGTCCAGTTCGAAATGGGGAATACTCGTACGTTTTCACCGATTTCAATTTTACCATTGAGCATGTCAAACAACTCAGGTCGTTGTTTTTTGGCATTCCATTGTCCGAAATCGTCTCTTACCGAAAAGATTCTTTCTTTGGCACGTGCTTTTTCTTCGTCACGTCTGGCACCGCCTATGCAGGCATCAAACTTGAATTCTTCAATGGCATCAAGCAAGGTTACGGTTTGTGCTGCATTACGGCTGGCATATTTTCCGGTTTCTTCTTTTACTTTTCCTTGTTTGATAGAATCTTCTACATAACGCACGTGTAATTCCAAACCTAATTTGTTTACGAGCCAGTCACGATATTCAATAGTTTCAGGGAAATTGTGACCTGTGTCCACATGAAGAAGTTTAAAAGGAATTTTGCCTGGATAGAATGCTTTTTCAGCTAATCTTACCACTGTGATAGAATCTTTACCACCCGAAAACAGGATAGCTGGTTTTTCGAACTGTGAAGCAACTTCACGCAGGATATAAATCGCTTCATCTTCTAATTCACGCGGAAAAATTCCGTTAATGTCAGAAGAAGAATTAACGATTTCAGAATTGTTTAAAAAATTACTCATATTTATTGGATTTGCACTCTGATGCAAAGTTACGAAACTTGGTGTAAACCGCACTCTTTTTTTGATTCTTCCCACCACCAACGGCCGGCACGCGGGTGTTCGCCTGGTTCAATAGCACGGGTACATGGTAGGCAGCCAATACTCACAAAACCTTTTTTATGTAGTGGATTATCCGGGATTCTGTTCGCAGAAATGTAATTAAGAATCTGGTCGTAAGTCCAATGTATCAATGGGTTAAATTTCCAAACATTGTTGCCGCCATCCCATTCCCAGATTTTCATATCATTTCGGTTTTCCGATTGCTCGGCTCTCAATCCTGTTATCCATACTTCTGCACCTGCCAGTGCTCTTTTCAATGGTTCAATCTTTCTGATACCGCAACACTCTTTTCTGTTCTCAACCGACTCATAAAAACTATTAAAGCCCTTGCCTGTTACCAGTTGTTGCACGCTTTCTTTATCCGGAAAATAAGTTTCAACAGGCTGTTTGTAACGAGCCCTTGTTCTATCCATTAACTCGTATGTTTCCTGAAAAAGTCTGCCTGTATCTAAAGTGAAAACTTTGATATTTAAAGGGCTTTGAGCAATACTATTTTTAAAGATAGCATGGGTAATTACCTGGTCTTCCTGCCCGAATGAAGTTGAGAAAACCACTTTGCCCGGATATTGATTGGCTATAAAGTTGAGACCTTCTTCTAATGAAAGTTTTTCTAATGTATCTATATCGACCATTGTACGATGAATTAAAACCAAACCTTAATAATATTGTAAATGCTCAGACACACGACCAGTGTTCCAACAATAAGCATAATAGTTTTAGGGGGGAATAATTTTACTAAAAATGCGCCAAGTGGTGCGGCACAAACACCTCCTAAAATAAGCCCGGCAATAGGTTGCCATGCCTGAATATCAATAAAAAGCATAAAGATACCAGTGCTGAAAAATGCTACGAAAAATTCAGCAGTATTTACAGTTCCTATGGCTTCTTTAGGCGCATTGCCTTTATTTATCAGATTAGAGGTTACGAGCGGCCCCCAGCCACCCCCACCAATTGAGTCAAAGAAACCACCGATTAAGCCTAATAAACCTAAATTTTTATTCGTTGGTGTGGTAGGTCTTTTTTTGAAAGCCTTGATAATAATAATAATTCCAAGTCCAACCAGATATAATGAAATATAAGGACGAATCACCTTACCATCAATAACTTCTGAAATCAGGTATGCACCAATCATAGAGCCGATAACGCCCGTAATCACAATTCTGAAAAAAAGTTTTTTGTCAATGTTTCCAAAATATAAGTGAGAAAGACCTGATACTCCGGTGGTGAATACTTCGGCTGTATGCACACTCGCTGTAGCATAGGCAGGAGGTACACCCACACCCAAGAGCATAGAGGTACAGGTAGCACCGTAGGCCATACCTAACGCACCGTCAACCAATTGGGCTAAAAAACCAACTCCTATGTAATAGATAAAGAGATTATCAACACCCCATTGAAAAGAATGAATACTGGCAAATATACGGTAGGCCAATACGCCTATCAATAATATCTTTAAGGTAAGTATTGCAATAGCAATATACTTTAGTCCGATTCTGGCACTTAGCGCATTGGCGATTCTTTCCATTTACCTTTAATTTCTTGTCTTAGTTTGTTTTATCTTTTCCAGAATATTGTTGCCCTATCAGGTACAGATGCTCAATATTGTTTTGCTTTACTACTTCACCAATCATAATAATGGCAGGATTGTGTAGAGACTGATTTGAGGCAATAGCTTCGAGGTCTTTTACTTGTCCTATACCAATTTTCTGTTCTGGGGTAGAGGCTTGTTGAATGATGGCCGCAGGCGTATCTCCGAAGCCCTCTTCTCTGAAAATCTGTGAAATATGCCCTAACTTTTTCATGCCCATTAATATGACAATGGTTGCACTTGAATGGGCTGCCAGTCTGATGTCGTTTGATAGTGACTTGTCAGATTTTGTTCCGGTAATTACCCAGAAACCATCGGCAACACCCCGGGCTGTGAGCGGAATTTCATAGAACCCGCCGGACATGATACTTGATATGCCCGGTATATAATTTGTTTCGATTCCTCTCTCTTTGGCATAAGCTATTTCTTCATTCCCACGACCAAAAATAAAAGGGTCTCCACCTTTCAGCCTTACCACATGGCCTTTTTCAAAGGCCTTTTCAGCGATTAAAAAATTGATACTATCCTGGCTTACACTTTTTTCGTATCCACGTTTACCTACATAAATACGCTGACAAGCCGGGTGACAATATTCTAATAAATCTTCGTTAATCAACGCATCATACAACACCACATCGGCCTGGCGCAAAGCATTAATTGCCTTAAGCGTTATCAGTTCAGGGTCGCCCGTTCCGGCACCAACTACTGTTAGTTTGGGAGTCGGGTGAGTGAAGTCAGGTTTTCTGTCAATATCGTTTATCATGCTTCAACAACCACATTTTTATTAGCTTCTCTCCAACTCATCGCCTCTTTTAGAAAATTCTCTGATTCTGAAATGTAATCAACCGCAAAAATTTCGCTTGGCTCATTCTGATTGATTTGTAAAACCTGCTCTTTGAAATTAATGCCAAACTCCTCGCCAAAGTTTTTATCAAATTCAGAAATCACCCCGTGTTGTGTACTGCTGTTAATGTTTTTATCTAATAATAACGCCTTGGCTGTATTTACCTGCGACTGATAAGCATAGTAAATAGCATCTGCCCAACGGTTTTCGTTAAAAGCGGCTTTTGCCCAGGCAATTTTCTCTTCTGATTCGTAGAACAATGTAGCAACCAAGTCAATAATTACACTGGCACATTCACCGACACCAATTTCTGTCTGGAATAATTCATCACGACCCCAGTCAACAAAATCTGTATCAATCAGGGTAGTTAAATCTGCCAATGGCTTTAATAAAGTATAGAAATATTTTTCTCCCTGACGATCGTAGTAATCATTGAAATACTCACCATCAAGGCCATTGGTTTCATAGTCATTCAAAACAATTCTTAAAACCTGAGGGCCTCTTTTGCTTGGTATCTTGATTACTTTATCCGAAATTCTTCCTTCCCCGTTTCCTTTTACTCCACCGCCTAACAATACCTGTAAAGCAGGTAATACTTTTCCGGCAGATTTTAATGAGCTTCCATGAAAACCAATGTGCGCCATGCTATGCTGACCACAGGCATTCATACAGCCCGATATTTTTATCTGCATGTTGTTTTCCTCTACCAATTCAGGAAAATCTTCACGCAATACTTTTTCAAATTCAAGTGTAATCTTGGTGCTGTCTGAAATAGCTAAATTACAGGTATCGGTACCCGGACAAGCCGTAATATTGGCAATACTATTGGCACCAGGAGCAGCTAAATTGTATTCACTTAATACACTAAAAATATACGGTAAGTCTTTAGCCTGTACAAATCTGAATAATAAACCCTGATTTACAGTTACTCTTACGTCGTCTGCAATATAAGGTCTTAATTTTTCGATTAAACTTCTTGATACAACACTTGAAATATCACCCAATGGTACTCTTACAAAAACACCGTAATAGCCTTCTTGCTTTTGTGCAAAAACATTGGTTTTATACCAGTTTTTATAGGCTTCTGTGGTATTTTCAGGTACATCTTGTGGCTCAGGAGTTGCATAGCTATAGCTGAATTCCGGTTTTTGGGTATCTACATGATAGGTTTTAACTTTCAAAGCAGTTTTTTCTATCTCAACTAATTTCATAAACTCTTCAAAACCTAATTTAGCTATCAAAAACTTCATACGTGCTTTATGACGTGAGTTTCTCTCGCCATATCTGTCAAAAACTCTGATAACAGCTTCGATGAAGGGGATAATTAAATCTTCTTCTAAAAACTCGTAAGCTACATGAGCCAGTTGAGGTTGTGCCCCTAAACCACCGCCCAGCATCACTTTGAAACCTCTCTTACCATCTTGGATTTTCGGAATAAATCCTAAATCGTGCATGAAAGTAAGCGCAGTGTCGTCGTCGGTATTAGAGAATGCTATTTTGAACTTACGACCCATTTCCTGACAAACAGGATTTCTTAAGAAATACTCAAATGCGGCATGAGTGTAGGGGGTAATATCAAAAGGTTCTTTTGGGTCAATTCCGGCAGTAGGCGAGCCGGTAATATTTCTTACCGTATTACCACAGGCTTCACGTAGCGTAACATTATCCTGCTCTAATTTAGCCCATAATTCAGGGGTTCTGTCAAGGCTCACAAAGTGAACCTGAATATCCTGACGGGTGGTGAGGTGAAGATTACCGGTTGAGTATTCGTCAGAAATATCAGCAATACGTTTCCACTGATTCAATGTCATTTTACCATAAGGTAATTTGATTCTCACCATTTGTACACCTTGTTGGCGCTGGCCATAAACTCCTCTTGCTAACCGTAAGCTACGGAATTTTTCTTCATGAATTTTACCTTCACGGAAGAGCCTGATTTTACGCTCTAAATCAATAATATCCTTTTCAACAAGTGGATTTTCTAATTCGGTACGAAAACTTTGCATAATCTTCTGATTTTAAATCGCAAATATACATAAATCCTATAATAATTATAGACTATATGGGTAAAAAATTTAGATTCTTTCTTAACTAACTGATAATGAATTTATTACGATTTTTGGGTGAATTTAAGTCAGGAATCTACCTTTGTAATTAACCTGTTGAGCTTAAATTTAGTTTCATCAGACTACATTAAAATATTATGGAGCGGCTGAATAGGCGGAGGAAGCTCGGTTTCATCAAGCATTTCTCTCAGGTCAATTTCGATGGTTCGGCTCATAGATGTTATCGGTATATCGTTGGCACCGCCTTCAAATGGGTTTTCTGTACTTTCGCCCACTTTTTCCATACTCATAAAAACCCAGGAAACCACAATACCAAAAGGAATGGTAAGCCATACTAAATGCTCTCCTAATTTTTCAAATTCTTTAAGCATACCGAATGGGACAAGAATCATAAACAGACGGACGAAAAATAGATTAACTGAGGCGAACTGTCTTGGATATGGGAAATTTTTAATGCGTTCGCATTTACCTTGTTGCTCGTAAAGATTTACTAACAAATTCTCCAATTCAATATAGGTTAATGGCTCAATTAATCCTTTTTCCTTCAACTCCCGCAAATGTTTCGATTGTAAACTAATAATATGGGTTGCTCTGTTTTTTTTGCTCAATACATAGGCTTCTTCTTCAGCAGATAAAAATTGTCCTAACTCATCTTCCAGCTTGCCTACTTTTTCTGGTATTATAAAATATTTGGCATATTCTTTATTATAACTTTTGTTGGAGTTTTCCCAAGTGCGAGCCTCCCTTAACTGATAACGCAGGGCTGTCAGCCAGCCAATATGCCTGTATATCAATTGCTGATGAATATTTTCATTAATCTCTTCTTTTATAAAATCCTTGACCATTATTCCCCATGCACGGCTACTATTCACAATCGCCCCCCATATTTGCCTTGCTTCCCATGCTCTGTTATAAGTCTGTGTGTTTTTAAACCCAACAATAAAAGCTGCAGCCGTACCCACTAAAGCAATGGGTACCCAAGGTATAGCTATCCATTTCAGGTCGAAATATTCATACAAAACGGTAGGTATAATTGTGAGAACAGCAATGAGGTAAACCTCCCGGCGTGTCCAGTATAGAAATTCTTTGAGCGGGTATATTCTTCCGACATTCATATTCTTTGGTTTTTAAATTGAAAACTATATTTGGGTTATGACTGAATTAAAGCAGCGTAAATCTGCCTTTTACCATAAATGGAGGGTCTTGTATGAAGTTTGGTAATGGTTTTATAACCTGAGTCTGAAAATAATCTGTTTAACGACTGAAAATCTATTGGGTAAGGCACCCAGCTATTAGAAGCATTAGAGTCATATTCAATTACCAGAAAACAGGCAGTATCGGCTAAATAGCTTTTCAGTTTATTTAGAAATATCTCCTTTTCTTTTACATAATGCAGCGAGTTTGCCATAAGTATACCATCAAACTTAGTTACAGATAAATCTGATTTGATGAAATCTGCCGTTTGTTTGGTTATGCTAATGCCTTTGTAAGTATCCGGAATTTTTTCTAATGCTGAACTATTGAAATCGACGGCATGAATGGTGCTGCCTGCTTCTAAAATATTAGCTAATGCTAAGGTAAAAGTACCCGTGCCACAGCCTAAATCGAGCCAGACGTTTTTGTTTTTTGTCGTAAAATGAGGATGTGAAATCAATTGTATGGCGTCCTGAATGTCCATATCAAACTTTGTAAAAGTAGTGTAAGGTATATACTTGCTTTGCAATATAGATAAATTTCAGAAAAATATTGATAGCGGTTTAATTTTTACAGAATTTAAAAACTATTCCTATTTTTGAAAAAAATTAGCTGAACCTACTATGTTTGAAAAAATCAACGCAAAGGAATTTCCTAAAGTTACTGAATCTAAAGCTATAATCCGTTTTCAGGACTGTGACCCCTTACAACACCTGAATAACTCTAAATATTTTGATTATTATTTCAATGCCCGCGAAGACCAGGTTGCCAAATTGTATGGCTTCAAGTTTTCGGAGGTATTTAAGAATTACAAAACAAGCTGGGTGGTGTATCAACACCAGATAGCCTATATTCGCCCGGCAGTGGTGAGTGAATGGGTGAAGATTTTTTCGAGGGTTATTTATTTTGATGCCGATACTCTGGTTACAGAATATTTTATGACAGATGAGAGTATGAGCGAACTAAAGAATTTTATGTGGACTACCAGTAAGTATGTAAGTGTAGAAACAGGTAGGAGAGTACCTCATCAGAAAGATATTATGCAATACTTAGCTGCTACCTGCGAAAAAGACGTAAAGTTTAAAGAAATCAGCTTTAATGAACGGATAAAGTCTGTAAAGCAGGAGCTACTGCTTAAACAGGCTTCTTTATAGTTTAAAGGTTAAACCCTCCTGTGCTAATTGTGTGTTTTCGAAAACCGCTTTCGCTTCTGATAGATGATTTTCTAAAGTCTTGTATCTGGACGAATAATGCCCGATAATCAATTGTCTGGCATTGGCTTTCAGAGCAATAGTAGCCGCTTGTTGTGCGGTTGAATGGTTGGTCTGAATGGCACGCTTTAATTCAGTTTCCAGAAAGGTAGCTTCATGAAAAATAGTATTCACCTGCTGTAACTGAGGGATAATGGCTTCATTATAAGCTGTATCAGAGCAGTAAGCAAACGATTTTGGTGGTGCGCCTTCGGCTGTATAATCTTCGTTTTTATATACTTTTCCGGTAAGTGCATCTTCTACATCAAAACCTTCTTTTAATTGTTTGATATAAGGAATCGGAAAATTTTCAGGGAGTTTATCTGCCAGAAGTTTTCTTTTGGATTCTTTGGTTTTAAACAAGAAACCGCAACAGTTAATCCGATGAATTAATGGAATGGTTTCGACACTTAGTAAAGAATTATCAAGAATTACATTAGCAGCCGTTGTATCAGTTTCTACAAAATTGATTTTAAAATGAAGGAACGTATGTGAATATTTGAACTGAATGGTCAGAATTTCGGCCAGTTCTTTTGGGGCATAAATCGTTAAATCATCTTTTCGCTGATTCAGGTTCCAGCTTGAAAGTAGTCCGATTAAACCAAAATAGTGGTCTCCGTGCAAGTGGCTGATAAAGATATGTCTGATACGGTAAGTACGTACTTTATGCTCTAACAGGCGAAATTGTGTGCCCTCGCCACAATCAATCAAGAAATGTTCGTTCTCAATAGTTAATAGATAGGCCGATGGATTGTGCTCAAGAACCGGAGTTGCTGAGCCTGTGCCAAGTACTAATAGTTCAAAATTCATAACCCCTTGCCCCTAAAGGGGTAATATAACAATAAATAAAATTTGGCTCGTTTCTCTAAACTTTTGAGTAGAAAATTGGGTAATTAAGGCATTAATATTTTTCTTCTTGAAAACCATTTTCCTCTCCTAAATCAAACTCGTCATCTTTTTCTTCACGAAAATCATTTTCTAAGTCATTCATAAAAACAGCATCAATACCTTCATCTACAGTAGGAAGAATCACTAATTCAGGAATTTTTGCTGAATCAATCTCATCAATGACATCGTCTTCTTTCGTACAAATCACAAAAAGGCCTTGTTCGGCCCTACATACTCTTGTTGCCTTTCTGATTAAGGTCAGTCCATCATTATCCACTTCAGTTATTTTTGTAAAGTCAACAACCATATTGGTGTAACCTTCACGGTAAAGTTGAACAACCAGTTTCTCGAATGGAGGAGCAATCTCGGCGCCAAAAGTAGTTTCATCTAAAGAAATAAGCGCATATTGCTCTGTCTTATCAATTTTGTAATTCATATAAAAAATGCGAAAGTGTGTTGCAAAGTTAAGTGAAAAATTTATTTTACCTCAATAGATTCAAATCAGGTCTATCAATTTATCTATAAAACTATTGATTTTTCGGATATTACGAGCAAATTGCTTGCCGATTTTTTTGTTTTGAGGGTCAGGTTGCCCATACATGGGCAAAGTTTGAGCAATTAAATATTTCTTGATTTTTTGCTTATAATCAGCCGAGTATTTCATGCCCTTAAAATTAACAGAAATAAGAGGCTGCGAATTAACCGTGTTCTTAGATATATCAATTAATCGCTCAGGTAAATTCCATGCACCTATGTTTAATCCCTCGTGTTTTTCAATCAATACGTTTGTATAAAAATTGGGTACATGCTCCAACCACAACTGGTCGGCATTCATACCTTTACACAAATCTATGTAGCCTTTAGTAGCAGTATTATTCCCCCACCAGTTTAGAAAATTTTTTGCCTCATCTGACTTTCTCCAGGCCATAAAACCTGAGTGAAAAATACCCGTATTCAATATCTGTTTTTCGTCGGGGTGTATTCCGGCATGAAGCAATTGCGGTACAATAATAATCGTATAATTGTTTAGACTCTTTGCAATAAAATCAAGCGGATTATAGACTAAAGTTGTACAGTCAAAATAGATTACTTTCTCTGCTTGTTTCAGAAAAAACTCAGCAAAGAAAGGTTTTACATTGCCTTGTAATTCTGTCCATGTATAACGCTTTGCCATATCGTCAAAACTGGCAATCTTTACCTCGCTTATTTCTATTACGGGATAATTGGCTCTGAAGTTGCCCGGTATTCTCTCTTTTTTATCAATCAATCCGATATAAAAATCAGCCTCCTGATGGTATGATTTTATAGAATCTCCTAAAACATGGGCTTCGGGTAATTGATTTATATGACAAAGTGTAAAAAAAAGCATGTTGAAAATAGCTAAATTTATGTTTAGCTCTTAACCTAAATGATGAATAAATGGAATTAAATGGTTCTGCTGAATTGCTGTAATTACTTCTTCTATCGGTATTTCTGAACTCGGGCCTTGGGTATTGCGTACAATCAAAGCGTTTTCGCCTGATTTATATTTACCCGAATAAGGGATATGATTGATGAAATCGTTTAATTTTCCAATCATGATAACACCAAAAGTACCAACAGCATTGGCAAGGTGAGCAGGACCACTATCTATACCGATAAAGAGTTTTGCTCGCCTTATCACCTCTGCGGTTTCTAAAAGATTCAGTTCCCCACAAAGATTAATGTATCGTTTATTTTTAACTGTCAAATCACTGGAAAGACCCACTTCTACTATAGATAAATCTGTTTTATCAATCAGATATTGAATCAGTTGCTCCCATTTCTGACTATCCCAGTTTCTGCTATTCTGTACCGACTGACCATGTACTACTATATAATTGTCAGGGAGTTGTAACCCATCAATTCTGGCACGGTGGTTATCGGTAATAAACAAATTAGGTGCCAGGTCTTCAGTAGGTAATCCGGCTATTTTTTGTTGTACTGTAAGCAGATTTCCCTGAAAATAGTAATTGTGAATGGTAATATCTTTGGCATCGGCTACCGGATTTTCGACATACACCTCGCAAACCGGACAATAACTGTTATTCCTGAACTGTAAATTATAGAGTATATCAAACACACCTGAATGAATGAGTAACCTACGCTGATTTGCGCAAAATTCTTCTACAATGCCATCTAAACTCAGGTTATTTTCTAATAATTCTCTGAAAACAGGCTTGACTATCCAAAGTATATAAGCATCAGGGTGTTGATTTCTGATTTGTCTCGAAATGGGTTCGCCTGCCACTATATCGCCGAATTGTTGGGTAAGTATAATGCCAACAATTTTTCGTTTGCCTAAAAACCTGATTTTTAACAATAAGATTCTACAATAGACCTTTAAAAAATGCAGATAAACTTTAAGTAGATGAGTATATTTTCGATAACGATGTTGCCAGAGTGCAATAAATTTCTGCATATAGGATTACGACTCAACCAATTGAGCTAATTTTTCTAAGGGCATTTTTAAATATTTTCTCACCCGCAAATATCGTTTTATTTTAGGAGGTTTAATATAATCGCACCGAAAATGTTTCCAATACAGTTCATTGTTTTTCAATAAAGCATTTCTGTATAATTCAAATAAGGGAACTATATCGGGGCGCTCTTCGAAATTAATACGATTCTGGTATTTCGATACTTCGTTAGCTTTGGCTATGAGATAACCGCTATAATGGAAAAACTGTAAAGGCGTATTTTCATTGATAAACCATCGGCCATCAATTTGTGAGCAAAACCGTTCATGCAAATTCCAATAGGCAACGTTGTAGCCCAAATGCTTATTTATCAGTACTTTGTCAAAATAAACCGGGAAGAAATCAGCCCAGTGCTGGTCAACAAATAACCCGTTGCACAGGTCAATCAGGCATTCCTTTTCTAATTTCTTACACCACCAGTCAATCATTTGCTGTGCTGTTTCTGAACGATGTATGGCCACGAAACCAAAATTAAAAATACCCGTATTTACCACATCTTCTTCGTTCTGCCACTTGTTGTCGTTGTAAGGTGTAGTAATATGTGGCGTAACCACAGTATTGTATTTCTCTAAATTTTCTTCTAAATGAGTCAATTTATCAAAAACAATAATATCAGGGTCAAAGTAGATGATATTATCTGCTTCGGGATGATTTTTCAGAAAATAATCAATATAAAAAGGTTTTACGGCAGTGTTCAGTTCTGTAATATCATAGCGGTCGCACATACCGGCTAAGTCGGCAATATTAATCTTATCTAATTCAAGCAATGGATATTCAGGTAGTTTAGAAGTGTCTATATCCTTGGTTTCAAGTTTATCAACCAAACCAATGATAAATTTGATATGTGGATTATGTTGCTTTAGCGAGTCTCCTAAAGTATGTGCCTGTGCCAGATAATTGACCGAACAAAGTGTAAAAGCAAGTGTCATGCGAGATAGAATCTTTTAAGACAGGGTTTCTAATAGATTTTCAATTTTCAGAATAGAATTTTCAAAACTATACTGAGTCAGCACCTTTTCTCTGGCCCTTTCTCCCCATTTGAATTGTCGGTTTTTCTTATAATCAATAATTGCCTGTGCCATTGCCGGAATATCAAGATAAGGTACTATGTGTCCGGCATCGTCTTCAACAAATTCAGAACAGCCCCCTGTTTTTTCAAAACCAAATATGGGTACTCTTAATAAGGCAGCTTCAAGCATTACTAAGGGAAAAGGGTCTTCTCTTGAGGTAACCGTGAATACATCAAAGCAATTGATTAATTCAATGGCTTCTGGTGTAGGCTCAATAAAAGTAATCTTATTGGCAAGTCCCATTTTTGTAGCATCAAAAATAACCTGCTCATAATACTCACCTTCCTTTTTTACACCAACCCATGCAAAATGAATGTTTTCTTCTAAGATTCCCAATACATTTTTAGCAACCAAAGCAAATATGTCTAATCCTTTTCTCCATTCGGCATTGCCACAGCCGCCAATTAAAAATGATTTTTCAGAAATGCCATATTTAATCTGTATATCAGTACGGCTGCTAAGAGCAGCACGGTTTAAGACATCTTTGTTATTCACAAAAGAATGAATTACTTCAATTTTCCCTGATGGAACACTGTGCTGCTCAATCAGATTTTCTCCAACTGCTTTTGAACAAGCAATAAGGCGGGTAGAGTTTTTAAAAAGGAAATCTCTGTTTTCGGCAGAGGAGTACATCTGAATAGAAAATTCTAATTCATGGATATGCGAAATAAGCGGTATTTTCAGGTAAGAGAGTAATTCGGGCATTACCAACGCCGTAGCAATAGTATTGGCATAAATGCAGTCAAAATTTTCGCTTAGTAGTTTTGTTTTGAGTGCCTTTTTTGCCTCCTGGTAGTGATTATTATCTTTCAGTCCTAACTTCTTCAATAGCCTGTCCTGAAAACCTCCATTGGCATTTGCTTTTTCCTGTGGATATTTTGAAACAGGACATATTGCTTCAAAATCTTTTTCAAGCATACCATCACCCAATAGTAGCAAGTGCATAGGCATCTGCTTTTTTTGAAAATATTGCATAATATTTAACAAAAAAATCTGTGCCCCAGCACGATTAGCATCATGACTAATGAAAAGGATTTTCATGAGTTTAAAATTGAGTGATTTGATGATTGAGCGACCGACGCCTGGCGATTTAGTGATTAGGGTTGAATTATTGATAATATTGTTTTAAATATATATATCCACGCAATCACTCAATTATTACTTATAACCATTTTCTCGATTAAGAGAATCAGAATATGAATGACCTTAATATGAATTTCCTGAATGCGATCGGCATAACCAAAATGCGGAACAATAATTTCTACATCGGCTGTACCTTTTAATTTGCCGCCATCTTTGCCTGAAAATATAACTACTTTCATACCTTTTTCACGAGCTGCGTTTACTGCATTCATGATGTTTTTTGAATTGCCGCTTGTACTGATACCTAACAGAACATCGCCCGAATTACCTAATCCCTCTATAAATCTTGAAAAGACAAAATCAAAACCAAAATCATTGCCTGTGCAGGAAATATGGCTGGGGTCAGATATGGCAATGGCTGCTAAAGATCTACGGTTTTCTCTGTACCTGCCCGATAACTCTTCTGCAAAGTGCATAGCATCGCAATGCGACCCACCATTGCCACAAGAAATAATTTTTTTTCCATCTTTTAAGGCACTAGCCATCAAGATAGCGGCCGCTTCTATATTTTTAATATTTTCTTCCGACGAAATAAAATTATCAAGCACTCTTTGTGCTTCTTTCAATTCACTTAAAATATCAGTCAGATTATTCATTTTATACGCTTTGTATTAATTTTCATTAAAAAATTTTACCCACTTTTCAATCTGATTTTTTATGTCAAAATCTAAAGCCCGGTTTTTCAATAATTCTTTATCAATGGTTGTTTCTTTTCGTTGAATTTTAATCATGGCTTGTGCCAGGTCTTTCGGGTTAAAACTATCAATTACAGTACCCATGCCTTGTAATGAAAACTCAGAAATTCCTCCCGAATTAAATCCGGCGATCGGTTTTTGCAGAAATGCCGCCTCAATCATGACTAACGGAAACGGGTCTTCTCTGGCTAATAAAACGAATCCATTGGCTAAATTAAGGTAATCATAATATTCATCAGATTTTTCGCCTACCTGTATAAAATTCAGCTTCTCCTGTTTCATTCGCTGTTCTAAGTAATGCAAAACACCCGTTTTCTTGATATTTCCTAACCAAAGTAAATAAGTGTTTTCAGGTAAGTTTGCCAACAAATCTAAGGCTAAATCATATCCCTTCCGCAGATTCATTGAACCTGACATTACCCATATATAAGCATTCTCAGGAATATTTAATTTTTGTCTCAAATCCTTCTGAGTTTGTTGAATAATTATCTGCTCTGTATCAATAAATTCATGGAGTAAGATGGTGTTTTTATATCCCATTTGCTTAATCCTTTTTTCGACAATAGCCGAGCAGCAAATGATTTTTTCGGCATTATCAAACTGAAATTTGAAATCATCATAGACTATCTCATCATATACACTCAACAACTCATGCACATGTACATAGTAAGGCACTTGCAGGCCTTTGGCTAATCTGGCAAATCGAGGCATGGTAAGTGTATTCAAATACCATTTATCTGCCTTTAACTGCTTTTGAATCTTCAGAACTCTTGATTCTTCCGGTGTTCGTTTAAATAGCTGATAATAAACCCCTTCGTATATTTTATAGAGAAATCCCTTTTGGGTGCGGTTAATAAAAGTCAAATCGGCGGTTGAATGGTTAGCAAAAAGTTCACCATTCTGGCAACTATAAATGACCGATTTAATTTTGCCTGACAAATGTTTAAGCAAATACCAAATAAGCATTTCCGAGCCTGTTCGCCCTCCGGTGGGAGTGATAAAAAGAATGGTTTTCTGCTTCATTTAATTTTATAAAAAGTTGGTTTTTTTAGGATAATTTTCCAGAAAAAACCAGAAAAAACGCCAATTGTATTGGCAAATCTTTTCTGATTATATAAATCATCGAATGGATTTTTGAGTTTCAATAGGTTAGAGACAATTTTCATCAAAAAAAAGGTTGGCACCCATATCCAATAATGTAACATCATGAGAAAATAATGAAGTGCACCATATTGCTTGCGGATCCATACTAAGTTAGATAATTGAATCTGCTCATCAAATCGGTTGAAATAGGTATAGTTCTGCGCCTCTTCATATCGTTCAGGCTTACTTCCCCATTCTTCATGAATAATTCTACAATCTTTAAATACCAGTAATTTACCCAGTTTCCCTAATCTATAACCCCATTCGGTGTCTTCTCCGTATAAGAAAAACTCCTCATCGAATCCGCCAGTTTTTTCAAATCCTTCTCGCCTGACCATCAGAAAGGCAGCTGCAATATAATCAACCTGTTCAGGGTCTTCATAACTGGTATAAGGAATGAGTTTATCTAAATATTTTCTGAGCGATGGAGGGGTAATCCAGAAATCTCTTCTGAATGTAAAGGTATGATAAAAAGCACGTGGAGTAAGGTCAGGATAAAACTGATACGCTCCTCCGGCAATGGCATCAGGCCGTTTGTCCAGATTCTGCACACATTGGTCAATTACATCTTCAAACAATTTGGTGTCAGAGTTGAGTAATAGAAAGTATCTGCCTCTGGCATTTTTCATGCCCAGATTGTTGGCTCTTCCGAATCCGGCATTATAACCCATCGGAATCCATTTCACCTCAGGAAACAGTTTCTTTACATAGCCCTCATCATCACCCTTTGACTGATTATCTACGACAATTACCTCATAACTCACTTTTGTTGTAAACTGCTGTATTGTTTTCAGACAATCAACAATCAACTCAGGTGTTCGGTAGTTTACAATAATGACAGATACATCAATCACTGATGGACGAATTTGGTTTAAGAATGAATGGATTTACCTAAAGGGTTGCATTAACAATGCGGGAAATCTTCTCAACGTCTTTTAAATCCAGGTCATAATACAAAGGTAGTGATAATGCCGCAACCGACATTTCTTCAGAAACCGGACAAGGATTATAAAAACCCAGATAGGGGAGTTGATTTAATGACGGATAAAAATAACGTCGTGGTAAAATGTGTTCTTTTTTCAGTGCCTCGGTTACTTCCAGTAGTTTTTGCTCAGACGACAACATAACCGGATAGTAAGCATAGTTATATTCAAACCCTTCAATGTCTTGTTTGGGTTGTTTTAGCTTACTCCAATCTAAGAGAGAGTCATATCTTTCAGAAATAATCTTTCTTTTTTCTATTATATCGGCCACTCTCGGAAGGTTGCATAAACCCATAGCTGCATGAAACTCTGAATTTTTGGCATTAATGCCAATCATAAAATAATCATCGTTTTTATGCCCGAAACTTCTGTAATGTGCCAGTTTGGTCAGTAATTCGTCGTCTTTACAAATAATACAACCACCCTCAATGGTATGAAATACTTTGGTAGCATGAAAACTACAGGTAGCTATATCGCCAAAAGAAAGCACAGATTTGCCATGATAGGTTGCACCGAAACAATGTGCGCCGTCATAAATTACTTTAAGGTTGTGTTTTTGCGCAATCTTTTCAATTTTTTCAACATCACAAGGTCGGCCATATACATGAGTTGCCAGAATGGCTGATGTTTTATCGGTAATGGCTTGCTCAATCAGATTGGCATCAATATTATAAGTATCTGCTTCAATGTCAACAAAGACAGGCTTTACGTTTTCCCACAGAATAGAAGTGGTAGTAGCGCAATAAGAAAAGGGGGTTGTAATTATTTCTCCTTTCAGGTCAAGCGCCTTAATGGCAATCTGAAGCGCAATAGTGCCGTTGGTAACATACAAGAGGTTTTTTACCCCAAGGTAATCTTTCAGTTTATCTTCTAATTCACGTACCAGTGGCCCATTATTAGTTAACCATGTATTTTCCCAGATACCCTTGATTTTATTCTGGTATTCTTCAAATGGGGGTAAAAAAGATTTTGTTACGTTTATCACTATGTTGAAACAAATGTTTAGACAGACGAAGATGCTGAACGAATGCAACGACTATTTTTTGCTCAGAAAAAGGGCATCTTTCAGGTAAAAAATAATTTTTGAATTAGTTCAAAAAAAAGTAGTTTGCAAATGTAGTTATTATTCGAAAATAATAGAGATGATTTTCAGAATCCTTTAGGCTGATTATTATCATTTTAATTTTCTAAACCAATCCATCTACTTTCCAGGTCTTTACCGGAATATGTACAGGACGAATGGCACCGGGCCATTTGCCGTACCAACTGGTACCTTCTCTGAAATCTGCCACATCAAAGCTGATGGCATCTTCCATAAAGAAAACCGGGTCTGAAGTATCTTTTACTATCATTACCGAAATGTAATAAGAACCATCGTTAAGAAAATTACCCGGAATCTCCAATAAGCCTTTAATAAGCCCTTTTGAGAAAGTTTTAGACTGGCTACCTACATTGAAGATACATTCACCCGTCATATTATACAAAAAAACACTCAGATTCAGGTCAGCTTTTTCAAGCATATTCCAGAATTCAAAACTGATTTTCAGCGGAGTTCTTACATCAATATTTTTGCTTCCGTTCACTAAATCCGGCAATACTTCTATATTTTTTACTCTTACAAGGTCGTTACCCGGCGCATCTTCAGGTGTTTCCCAGTTCTGGCTTAACTGGAATTTTGAGATACTACTCATATAATCGTGTAGTACTTCACCCACTTCGCCGTATTTTACCAGATTGCCTTTTTGCAGAAAAGCTGCCTTATTGCAAAGTCCCTGAATAGCTGTAGCATTATGACTCACAAATAAAACGGTTCTACCGCCATTCGATACATCTTTCATTTTGCCAAGGCACTTTTTCTGAAATTCAGAATCACCAACGGCCAGTACCTCATCTACAATTAAAATTTCAGGCTCTAAATGCGCTGCAATGGCAAAACCGAGGCGAACATACATACCTGATGAATAACGTTTGACAGGCGTATCAAGGAATTTCTCGATTCCGGCAAAATCAACAATTTCATCAAACTGCTTTCTGATTTCATCTTGCCGCATACCTAAAATGGCACCATTCAGAAAAATGTTCTCTCTTCCGGTCAGTTCTGGGTGAAAGCCCGTGCCAACTTCCAGCAAACTGGCCATTCTACCTCTTACTTTTACCTCGCCGTGTGTAGGTTCAGTAATTCTGCTCAATATTTTCAATAAAGTCGATTTTCCGGCACCGTTTGACCCTACAATTCCGACTCTATCACCTTGTTCTATATCAAAACTTATACCTTTAAGTGCCCAGAAAACTTCTCTTGTTTCTTGTTCGTCTTTACTTGTAAAAAACTCCTGTACAAAGCCTGTAAGTGTTTCTTTTAAATTCTGATACTTTTTCTTCTTATGACTAAGTATATATTTTTTCGATATATTTTTTATAGTTATTGCTTTCATTCGAAATGCCACTCAAGGGTACAATGTTAGATGTAATCGACAAAAGAGTTTTCGTTCTTCCGGAAAAACCAAATTGCAAAGATGACTGAAATAGTTACAAATACAAGTGTTGGTATTAAACTTTGCCAATTAAAAGGAGCGTAGTCGCCTAATAAAGACCATCGGAGGCCATCAATGGTACCAACTACCGGATTAAGGTTATAGTAAGGATACCACCACGCATCTTTTTGTTGTTCGCTGGTATATCCAACCGGAGAGATAAAGTAGCCAAACTGCACCACAAAAGGAATAATCTGAGCAATATCACGGTATTTAACATTCAGAACCGAAGCTATTAAGCCAAAACCAAATGCTCCGAGATAGGCCAGAAGCATAAATAAAGGAGCAAATACTATATGCCAGCTGGGAACAAAATGATAATAGATGCAAAAGACAAAAAACATGGCAAAGGCTATCAATGCATCTAAAAGCCCTACTAAAAGAGAACTGAAAGGAATGATGATACGAGGAAAATATACCTTTGAAACCAGATTGCTGTTACCGACAATACTATTACTGATTTGTGCCAGACACTGAGAAAAAAACAACCAGATTATTACCCCTGGTATTACAATAATCATATAGGGTAAAGAGGCATCGACTTCCATCTTGGCTATTTTACCAAAAGCAAATGTCATGACCAGGGCAGTTAATAAAGGCCGAAAAACTGCCCAGGCTATGCCTAAGACAGTTTGTTTGTAGCGTACCATTACATCACGCTTGCCTAATATCCAGAATAATTCTCTTTGTCGCCAGACTTCTTGCCAATAATGTAGTGCTGATTTCCCCGCTTTAATTACTATTTCGTTCTCCGATTTTTTCATTCACAAATCTAATTCTTTCAAACAAAAATAAAACTTTTAACTTAGCTCACCAATTCCTGATAGGTTTTACGAACAATGATGAATATCAGACAAACAAAAAAGCCCAGAAAAGCCCCAATTTTTGTGCTTCCTCCAACCGTATAATCTTTACGCAATAAAGGTAAACGAACCGGTTGTAGCAAGGTAAATAAGGGTGTCTGATGTATCAATAGCATTCTCAGGTTTTCAACTGTTGCCATTTGCGTATAAAACTGGTTCGAAATATAAGTATTATTTCTGTTTAACTGCTGCTGACGCATGGGTGCAGTAGGGTCAACGGCATTCATGTTCTGAAAGGTAGTAATAGCTAACTGACGGTCTGTTGAATTCAATTTGCTTTGTAAATCATTTAACCGGGCTACCTGAATATCTAAAATTTCCTGTGTCTTTTTTGTGCGCACTTCTTTATAAAATTCCTCCAAAGTCTTTAACAGGGTTTCCAACCATATTTTTGTCAGCATTTCGTTGTTGGTGGTTGCCGATAAAATCATAATTGAGCCATTTTTATCTAAAGGCTTTAATTCGGTCTGTTTCAGTAGTTTTTCATAAATGGTAGCTACCAGTTCGTTTTCAACCTTTGTGAATTTTTCGGGACTTTTTGGGGTAAATCTGAAATTAATAGCGGCTTTGTTGGGCTCATGAAACATATCGCCACCCCATTCATTGGTTCTTATATCACTACTGTCTTTGTAATAATTAATAAACAATGTCTTTCTGTTTCCCACTTCTACCTCTTTCATCAAAGCCTTTTCGTACAAGGTTTTTGATGAAATAACCAGACCGAAGTTACCACCGCTAAATAAATCGGTAGATTGCGCACCACCGCCCATTCCACCAACACCAAAGGCAGTAGCAAGGCCGGCAAAGCCGCCCATACCCCCTTGGTTAGGATTTCCAGACTCAAGGTTAAATTGAATTTCACCATAGTACTGAGACTCCTTGAAGTTTTGTATATCAAGTAAGATACTTAGTAAAGTACCTAATGCAATACCTATCAATAGTAGTTTCCACTCACTGCCAATCAGCTTAAAAACATTTATTATTTTCTGAAATAAATCTTTTGTACTGATTTGCTCTTCTTGTATGATTTGTGTTTCAGCCATTTGTTTAATTAAAATAGTGTTGTGTTGCAGCCTGGTTATTTGGTAAGTTGTAATAGACCAATGATACCGATTAGGGTGGTCATGGTTGCGGCAATAGTACCAAACAAGTTCTGAACCTGTGCCAATTGTTGCACCGCTGTTGTTGTTTTCTGAGGAATGATGATTTCAGAACCAGGTGCTACTTTAGGATAAATGTTTACAAATAAGAATCTTCTGGTTCTATCAACCGAGCCATTGGCATATAATACGTACGATTTGCTTTTTAACGAACGCTTGGTAAATCCTCCGGCTTTTGAGATATAATTCATAAAATTATCTCTGTCAAAATATTTTACGGTAGTCGGGTATAATACCTCTCCTTGCACACGAACAGTTTCTAAACGCTTTGGAATACGGATAATATCCCCATCTTGCAGAATCATATCTTCAACCGAACCGGGATTTTCAAGAATTCTTCTTAAATCAATACCGATTGATGATTTTTTAGTAGCATCAACATCTTCAACTTCAATAGTCTGGTTGCCTTTTACACTGTTGGCAATTTCAGTAATGGCTTTTCTGCGTTGTTCAATTTCAATATCACTTAGCTGAATTTCTCTGATTAAAGTAGCTCCTTCGAGGTATGAATAAGGGGTAAGACCTCCGGCACGCTTCACAATATCAGAAACCTTTTCATCCTTGCTTTTGATACCATATTTATCAGGGAAAATTACTTCACCTTCTACTTCCACAAAAGCCTGTTTTACATAGTTTGGTGATTTTCTGATGAAAATCTCATCAAATGGGAATAATACAAAATTATTTCCGGCTTGTTCAACACTTAAATCAGGTCTGATATTGAACTCGTAAGTGTCTGAAATCTGCGCACTTGCCGAAGTTGGATCAACGTTTCTTTTTCTGCGAACCACCTCTACTCTTGACAAAGAGGCTGATTCTGACAAACCACCTACTTTTACCAGTACGTCTTCAATAGTCAGATTTCTTACAAAAGGTAGTTCAATACCTTCTGCGCCTTCAGGATTATTAATAGCTCCCTGAATACGCACATAGGCAGGCTCAGTAAGGTCAAAAATAGAAGGGATAGTTACTATATCTTCACGTTTAAGTGGGGTATCTGGTGCTTTGCCTTTCATAATGTCATCAAGATTCACCGAAATGTTTTCGATAATCATATCGTCACGTGTTCTCACAATGGCAATTCTACCTGTCAAAGCCTCACCTCTCAGACCTTCTGCCGATTTGATTAACTCCATTAAAGTAGGGTTGCTGTCAAGCGAGTACTGACCAGGGCGGAAAATAGCTCCTTCAACACTCACCATGTTTTCATAACGTTCCAACAGCCTTTCAGTAACAATTGAGTCGCCTGATACCACATTGAAGTTCGGGAATTCTGATTCCATTACATCAATAATTTTGCGCTCTCTGCTTGTATTGCGGTAAACTTTTAAGCGATGTTTATAGGCATACTGGTTAAAACCACCTGCGTAAGCTATGGCATCCTGAAGTTTTTCATTTTCAATTAACTCAAATAAACCATTGCGTTTGGTATTGCCTTGTACAGCCACCCGGGCAATGTAAGGGGTAACCTGCACCACGTCCTGGTCTTGTAAGATGATGTTGTTTTTGGCATAACCTCTCATCAGCACTTCGTATAAATCAAGTGTCGCAACGATTCTGTTGTTACGGATAACATTAATTTTACGATAAGTACCTAACTCATTCGGGCCACCGCATACATACAAGGCATTAAGGATGGTTGAAAGGGATGAAAGAGTATAAGTACCCGGAGCGATAACTTCGCCGGTAATGGTAACTTTGATACTGCGGATATTGCCTAAAGCAACAACTAAGTATGTATTAGCCGGATTGCCTGCAAATGGGAGTAAGCCGATATAAACTTTCGCCAGTTTGTTCAGTATTTTTTCACGGGCCTGTTCCATTGTTGAACCTGCCAGATAAACAAGACCAACACGGTCTAAGGTAATATAACCGTCAGGCGAGATAGTTGCTTTATAGGTAGCCTGAGAATAGCCGTAAATATCAATGATTAGTTGATCGTTTGGCCCAAGGATATAATTGCTTGGTGTGGCAATATTAATGGCAGGAGTTGGATCAAACTTGATTGTATTAAACAGATTATAACCAAAAATTCTTCTTCTTAGGGTTACTTTCGCCACATCCTGCTCTTCTTCCTGCTCTCGAATAGCCCTTAAAGAGTCTTCGCGCGTCATAGCTGCCTGGTCTGCAGGATTAAGCGTGAGATTTCTGATAGCGTTCGGGTCATTGGGGTTTGTCGTGCGATTACGATTAGGCAATGGCTGATTCGGAGCCTGCTGCCCGTTACGCCCTGCTGGTGTATTAGTGTTTGCCGGATTGGTATTCGGATTGGCTGGAATTACCGGTGCATTGGTTGGAGTATTTGTGGGAGCATTACCTGGATTTTGTCCAAAAGAATTGCTGATTATTAGTGTAAAAAGCGTAATTTTGAGGAAACTTTGTAAGAAATTATTTTTGTTAAATTTCATATCTATAACGTTATTTGCCAAATTGCTGTTTAAGTATTTAATGAACAATAACTGAAAACATTGCAAAGTAAGTGAAGTTTTTTTAAATTTTTGCTGTTTCATATTAAGTATGTGTTAAAAAGAACTTTGAATTACAAAGTAATATATAAAATCCATAAAATCAAAATTTTTTTTCAAAATGGCTGAAAATAAGGAAGTAACTTATAATGAAGATAGTATACGTTCTCTCGATTGGAAGGAGCACATAAGGTTGCGTCCCGGGATGTATATTGGGAAATTGGGAGACGGGTCTGCAGCCGACGACGGGATATATGTATTGCTGAAAGAGGTTTTAGACAACTGTATAGATGAATATGCGATGGGTTACGGCAGGTCTATTGAAATTAAGCTGGAGGAAGGAGTAGCAGAGGTAAGAGACTACGGGCGTGGGATTCCTTTAGGGAAATTAGTTGATGTGGTATCAAAAATAAATACAGGGGCAAAATATGACAGTAAGGCGTTTCAGAAAGCAGTGGGGCTCAATGGTGTGGGTACAAAAGCTGTGAATGCCCTGTCTTCGCATTTTCGGGTACAGGCCTTCAGAGACGGTAAATCTAAGTGGGCTGAATTTTCTAAAGGAGAATTAACCAGGGAGTCAGAAATTATTGATTCTGAGCAAAAGAACGGAACGCTGGTGTCGTTTACGCCTGATGATACTGTTTTTAAGCATTACCATTACATCCCACAGTTTGTGGAGGCTATGATATGGAATTACTGCTACCTGAATGCCGGAATGACGATAGTTTTTAACAAGCAGAAATATATTTCTCACAATGGTTTGTTAGATTTGCTTCGCCGGAAAACCGATGAGGATTCATTACGCTATCCCATTATCCACCTGAAAGGGGAGGATATTGAAGTAGCGCTTTCTCATGGTAACCAATATGGTGAGGAGTACTATTCGTTTGTGAACGGACAGAATACTACTCAGGGAGGAACTCATCTTACCGGGTTTAGAGAAGCGATTGTAAGAACCGTGAGGGAACATTTCGGAAAAGATTATGCACCTGAAGATATTCGCCAGTCAATTATCGGAGCTATATCGGTGCGTGTACAGGAACCTGTTTTTGAGTCTCAGACCAAAACCAAGTTAGGTTCACTTACCATGTCTCACGAGCCAAACTCGCCAACTATCAGGGTATTTATCGGAGATTTTCTGAAAGAAAAATTAGATAATTTCCTTCATATGAATCCGGCTATCAAGGAAGCTCTTAAAAAACGCATTGAGCAGTCGGAGAGAGAGCGTAAAGAATTGGCAGGTATTAAAAAACTGGCGAATGAGCGGGCTAAAAAAGCTAATCTGCACAACCGCAAGCTGAGAGACTGCCGTTTTCATTTAGATGATGAGAAGAACGAAAAACGTTTTGAAACAGTGATGTTTATCACAGAGGGAGATTCGGCCAGTGGTTCAATTACCAAAGCAAGAAATCCTGAACTGCAAGCCGTTTTCAGTTTGAGAGGTAAACCTCTGAATAGTTTTGGTCTGACCAAAAAGATTGTTTATGAAAATGAAGAGTTTAATCTTTTGCAACATGCCCTGAATATTGAAGATGGTTTAGACGGGCTTCGTTACAATAAAATCATAGTGGCTACTGATGCCGATGTAGATGGCATGCACATTCGTTTGCTTTTGTTGACTTTCTTTTTACAGTTTTTTCCTGATTTGGTAAGAGAGGGACATTTGTATATTCTTGAAACGCCATTATTCAGGGTACGGAATAAAAAAGAAACCATCTATTGTTACTCAGACGAAGAGAAAGAAAAGGCTATCAAGAAGTTATCTCCTAAACCTGAAATTACCCGCTTTAAAGGCCTGGGTGAAATATCACCCGATGAGTTTGAGGGTTTTATTGGTGAAGACATCAGATTAGAGCCAGTAATTTTAGAGAAAGAATCTTCTATTGCCAAGATTCTGAGTTATTATATGGGTAAAAATACACCTGAACGTCAGCGGTTCATCATTGATAATCTAAGAATTGAAAAAGATGAAGTTGATGAAGTATTAGCGAAGATTATTGATGTAAAAGAAGTTGCCTGATTTATACCTTTTCAGATTTAATTAGAAATTTAAACACCTATCCAGAAAAGTGACACTCGAAGAAGTAAGAAAAGATATTGATTCAATTGACGACCAGTTATTGGTATTGCTTAACAAACGTATGCAACTGGTGCATAAAGTTGGTGAAATTAAACGCTCAACCAAAGCACTCATTTACAGACCTGAACGGGAAAAGCAGATTTTAGACCGGATGAACGCACAGAATGATGGCCCTCTGAATAAGGAGGCGATTGAGGCCATTTATTTAGAAATCTTTGCCGCTGCCCGTAACATAGAACTACCTGAAAGGGTAGCATTTCTGGGACCTGAAGGTAGCTTTACCCATCAGGCGGCGGAAAGCCGTTTTGGTGCCATGAGCGAATATATGACTCTTCCCACTATCAAGTCGGTATTTGAAGCGGTGGATACAGGCAGAGCTAAGTTTGGGGTAATTCCAATTGAAAATAATCAGGAAGGGATTGTGTATGAAACAGTTGATTTACTGAATGAAATGAATGTAAATGTAGCTGCTGAATTGAAAATTCCGGTTCATTTTGCCTTGGCAACCGAGGCCGAAAACCCGTCAAAAATTAAAAGAATCTATTCTAAAGATATAGCTTTCAGACAGTGTAGAGGATTTCTGAATAAATATTTTGAGCAAACGCACCCCGAAGAAATTCAGGTAGAATCAACCTCGAAGGCTGCCAAGTTAGCCGCAGAAGACCCTGAAAGTGCGGCCATTTGCTCTGAAATTGCAGCAAAACTCTTTAGTCTGCCTGTATTATTCAATAATATTGAAGACAACGGACAGAATAGAACCCGATTCTATATTCTGGCAAAGGGCTTTGAAAATCAGAAGAGTGGTAACGACAAAACAACCATTATTGCCCGGTTGCCTGACACTGATAAACCAGGAATTCTTGCCGGATTTTTGCAGGATTTCAAGAAGGCAGGCATCAATTTAACCAAGATTGAGAGTCGCCCCTACAAAGGTAGTGAAGATTTTAATTTCTGGTTTTTTATTGAATTAGAAGGCTTTTTTAGAGACGAAAACGTGGAGAAAGTCTTTAAAAAACATAGAAATTCTATCAAATGGCTGGGTAGTTATGTGAAAAATACCTGATGTTATTTTTTGCGGAGTAATGCTGCGAGAGCAATCAGTACCCAGATGATATTGACAGCCATTGACGGATAAGCATGGTGGAAATATGTATTGATGATAAAACATATTCCACCAATGGCATTGGCCCATACATATCGGGTATCTTTAGCATCTAATTTACCCTGGATATTCAGGAAATAAGAACCCGTTATTAAAACGGCGCCAATCCACCCTATAATCTCAACTATATCTATTTTCATAAAATCTCTAACGCTCTTTCCTTGTCTTTAAGAATCTGATTTTTTAATTCTTCGATGCCTTTAAATTTTTGCTCAGGTCTGATATAATCTACCAGGTCAACAGTGAGGTGTTCACCATATATTTCATCATTGAAATTAAGAATATGAACTTCCTGAGTTCGGCCGATGCCATCAACCGTCGGACGATTCCCAATATTCATAATGCCTTGTAGCCACTGACCTCTTACCCATGTCCTGACGGCATAAACACCATTGGCAGGAATGAGCTTGTATGACTCTGAAACCTGTACATTAGCGGTCGGGAAACCAATAGTTCGCCCTAACTGGCGTCCTTTTACCACAATGCCTGAAAAGCTGTAATGTCTGCCCAATAAGTCATTGGCAGATTTAACGTTTCCCTCTACTAACGACTGACGAATTTTAGTAGAACTAATAACCAGATTTTCTATTTCCTGACGGGATATTTCTTCTATTTCTATGCCAAATCGGGTTGAATTGTTTTCTAAATACTGAAAACTGCCTTCACGGTTTCTTCCGAAGCGATGGTCGTACCCAATCACTAATTTTTTTGTCCCAATAGTATCGATAAGTATCTTCTGTACATATTCTTCTGAACTGAGTTCTGAAAACTCTCGTGTGAAAGGCACAATCAACAGATGATTGACTCCCTGATTTTCGAGCAATTCAATTTTTTCATCGACAGTAGAGAGTAATTTCAGGCTTTGGCTATCCTGAGAAACTACCATTCGTGGGTGTGGCCAGAAAGTAAGCACTACCGATTCACCCATCGATGCTTCAGCCGTTTCCCGTAATATCTGTAAGATTTTCTGATGACCTAAATGAACTCCATCAAATGTACCACTGGTTACTATGGCATTGTTTAATGGCTTAAAATCTGTTAGATTATAATATACTTTCAATGTAAAAGGTATTTTGTAAGCACTTAAGCATTGTGTAATCAGCACAATGCCTATTGTTGATTGGGCGCAAAATTACGAATATTCTCTAAAAATTGTTCGAGGCTTAGTGCATTTTCAATGCGGAATTCACCGATTCGGGTTCTGCGGAGTGAGCTCATATAGGCTCCTGATTGAAGTAATTTACCAAAATCTCGCACAAGGCTTCTGATATAGGTGCCTTTGGAGCAAACAATTCTGAACGAGATTTGGGGGAAATGTGTAGTATCTATATCAAATTCTTTGATTTCAACCTGTCTTGATTTTATGACCACTTCTTCGCCTTTTCTGGCTGATTCATAAGCTCTTTTACCATTTACCTTAATGGCAGAGTGCGCAGGGGGAATTTGTTCAATTAAGCCTGTCAATTGTGCAACTACCTGATTAATTGCCTCAGGTGTAATATGGTCAATCGGAAACTCAGCATCAACTTCTGTTTCCAAGTCAATTGATGGCGTAGTTTTACCCAGCACTAAGGTTCCGGTGTATTCTTTTTCCTGTGCCTGATAGGTATCTATTTCTTTGGTTTTCTTATTGGTGCAGAGTATCAGCAAACCTGTTGCCAAAGGATCTAAAGTACCGGCATGACCGACTTTTTTGTATTTGCCCGCATAGCGGACTTTATTGACAACATCGAAAGAAGTCCATTTAAGAGGTTTATCAATCAAAAGCACCTCATTTCTTTCATCAACCACTGTTTGCATAAATGGAAATTTAACTTTGGGCCTTAAACAATTTTTAACTCGTAGCCTGCGGCTATCAGTCCAAGAATTATTAAGCCAACAATAATACGATAATACCCGAAAACCTTGAAGCCGTATTTTTGTAAGTAACTGATAAAGAACTTAATAGCTATCATGGCTACTATAAATGCAACTACATTCCCTACTATTAGTAATTGAAGTTCGTCAGAAGAGAAAGTAAGCGTACCTGCTTTATAGCTTTTCAATAATTTATAAGCCGAAGCCGCAAACATGGTAGGCACTGCCAGAAAAAATGAAAATTCAGCAGAATCTTTGCGTGATAGTCCCTGAAACATACCGCCAATGATACTTGCTGCTGAACGTGATACCCCGGGAATCATGGCAATACATTGGAACAAGCCAATTTTTACCGCATCAGGATAACTGATATTGGCTTTGGTGGCTTTATTTTCGAAATATTTATCAATAAAAATTAAGATAAATCCTCCTAAAACCATTGAAACTGCTACAACCACCACACTTTCAAGCAAACTATCAATAAAATCGTTTAAAAGAAATCCTATAATGGCAGCCGGAATAAAGGCCGCTAATAATTTAGCATAGAACTCAAAAGATTGCAGGAATTTTTTCCAGTAAAGAACGATTACAGACAATATGGCTCCGAATTGAATATTTACCTCAAAAACCTTAGTGAAATCTAATTCGCTGATACCCATCAGAGATGAGCCGATAATCATGTGCCCGGTTGAACTGATAGGTAAATATTCGGTGATGCCTTCAATGATAGCAAGGATGATAGCCTGAATGAGATTCATTAGTGTGTTATGAGTAAATATTTAGGAAATGCGATTGATTTTAACTGAAAAATTAGGCAAATACTTATAGATTTACTGGATAGAATCTATAATAAAAGCCTGAATAGTAGTATGCTAAAAAGAATTATTTCTTTTTGAAAATAGCATAAAACTCAAACAAAAAGCCGATGAAAGTAATGGCAGGACCAAGAGTTATGCCTAAAAAGCCGAAACCAAATTCTTCTTTATCTAAGGTCATAATAAAAAAGCCAAGCAGAATAAGCCCTACACCAACCAGCATCAATATATAATTCTGACGACTGAAGGGAAGTGCGCTTTTATTGCCATCGTTATCGGCACTTTTTACTTCCTGTGTTTTAGGAGTGATATTTTTCATAATCGTAAGTTTCCTTATCCCAAGGATGATAGTTGTATTGTGTAATCATGCAAAAGGGATATGCATTGCATGATGTTTGTGTTATAAATTTAAATCCGGGTAATTGTATTTTTGATTACAGCCTAATACAAATTTTCAAGAGATGTTCTTAGGTATCGGTGCATTGACTGAAAAGTACTTAAAACGATGATTAAGATGCCCAGAACTACCACACCGCCACAAAGAAATCCGATTTTTATGTAATCCTGAAGAATCATCAGATCTTCAATTTTATGCACAGCTATTTGTTGTACCGCAAAGAACAAACCTATTGCAACCACACCCGATAAAAAGCCCTGCCAGATTCCACGGCTGATAAATGGTTTTTGAATAAACCAGTCTGTAGCACCTACTAACTGCATACTTCTGATAACCAGCCTTTGAGAATAAAGAGCCAATCTGATGGTATTGTTAATCAAGAGAAAAATAGCTACTAATAAAACAATAATCACAGACGCAATAATCAGAAAGGCTTTATAGGCATTTTTATTGATGCTATCCACAAAGTCTTTGGCGTAGTCGGCCTCAAAAACACCTGATATTTGTTCTAAATCTGTTTTGATAGTTTCTAAATTCAATTCGCTTAAGTAGCTTTCACGGATTCTCAGGCTAAAGGCATCACGGTAAGGATTTTCACCCAAAACAGAACTGAAATCTTCGTTGATGTCTTTGAATACTCTTTTAGCGGTGCTTTCTTTCGAGATAAATTTTATCTGGGGTACGTTATCGGCAACCGCTACATAGCTTTTCTTGGCAATAATATTACGAACCGAATCTTGTTGAATTTGTGTAAGTGCTTTATCTAAATAGACCTGAACCTCGATATTTTGTTTAACGTAGCTTACCAATTGTTTCGAGGTCAGGGCAATCCAACCTGTAAAGGCAATCAGAAATAAAGCAGTTGTTAAACTAATAATAATCAAGAGACTCGGATAACTACCCAATTTTCGTTTTGGCATTGTAAATCTATTTAAAACAAATCTTTAAGGCTTCGTAATTTTGGGCAAAGATAGAAAATGTAGTAGAAATATAGACTATTTTAATGATTTTTAACAGTGCCAGAAGTTTCGCCTCTCCATCGGGCAATTCTTTCAGGCATATCCTGTTCGATAATATTTTTTATCACTTCAGTAATTTCGTCTACAGTAGCCTCCGGCGAAAAATGGATAGGGTCTTTAAATTTCACTCTCAATTCGGTATTCCTTTTCTTGTAAGCTAATCCTGTTTTATTAAAGGCTCGTCTGAATCCATCAATCACTACCGGAACAACAATAGGGTTGGTTTCCTTAATGATATGGGCGGTTCCTTTGCGGATAGGAGCGTAGGGACTTGTAGTACCCTGTGGAAAGCTTACTACCCAACCAAAGTCTAATCCTTTGGCCACGTTTGTTCCGGCAGAGGTATCTAATTCTCTCTTTACATTTTCGCCTTTTGCCCGCCACGAACGCTCTACTAAAATAGCTCCGGCTAAACTGAAAATGCGTGGAATCCACCCTTCTTTCATGGTTTCACTGGCAGCTACATAAAATATTCTGGCTCTTGGTGCAAACAACGCCACCGGAATAACTCTGTTGCCAAAGCCCCATTTTACTGAACAAAAAATGTGATAAAACGTAATTACGTCGGCAAAATAGGTTTGGTGATTAGAAATAAAATACACGTTTTGGTTAGGCAAACGTGCAATTTTTTCAGCCCCCTCTACCTTTAACTGGTTAGCTACCGCAATGCGCCAATAAGTGGGAAAACCTGCAATTAAGATTATCAGACGTTTTAGAATTAACCAGTTGCCAAAAGGGTCACGCTCAAAAATTCCAAAAATATCAATATAAGAAATGTACCTAAAAAATGGATTAGGGTCATTGTTTGGAATTGGCAAAAAGTTACGAAGTACTCGGAGCATTAGTAGTATTATATAGTTAGTTAGGGTTTATTTAGGTTGTAAGATAGAAAAAAAAACTTACAAAGCCAATAAGCCAACTACCTGAATGACATTAATTTTTAGGAATAGCCAGTATATCAAAATGTTTCCAGTCAGTCATATTTTCCCTTTTGATGAGTTGCTTTTTGGTATTGGCATCAAAGGCTTCTACATAATATAAATCGTAACCCAAATCGGCAACCAAATCAAACAGTGAGTACCTTTCTGCCTTGCTTAATTTTGGAAAACACTCGAATATAATATTGGGCTTATGTTTTTTTACAAATG
The DNA here is from genome assembly GCF_004168285.1 of Emticicia agri. Classification (GTDB taxonomy): domain Bacteria; phylum Bacteroidota; class Bacteroidia; order Cytophagales; family Spirosomataceae; genus Emticicia; species Emticicia agri. The sequence goes on from NZ_SEWF01000009.1 coordinate 107,415, forward strand.
GAAGAATAGATTTCAGAATCTCTATATCGTACCCCTCTGTATCAATCTTGATTAAGGTTAGTTTATCAATTTTTTCTTTGAAATTTTTATTCAGAAAATCTTCTAAATTAACCCCATGTACTTTTTCATTCAGGCCATATTTACCGTGTCGGTTTTGTTGCGTTTCTGCTATACCGCCATTATTGTAGGTCGCTTCTGACGAGCTATAAAAAAAATCTCCGTCATGCGTAGTAATAGCAAATTGAAGGGGGATAATATTGGTTAATTCTTTATTCAGCGAGGCATTTTTTTCTAAAATTTTGTAGATATACGGATTCGGGTCAAAGCCTAAAACAGTACCTTCTTTACCTACTGCCAATGCCATTGGTATGGTTGAGTCGCCTATGTGTGCGCCAATATCTATAATGAAATCTCCCTTTTTTAATATTTTTTTATAAAAGTCAACCTGACCTTGTGTGAGGTGTTTTTCTGCTTCGAGCGGATTCTCCCACTTGGCAAAGCTCACTTTTCCAAATTCAGGCAAATCATACACGTCCACCCGGTGGCCATATTCTTTAAAAGTTGTTTTAATTTTATGCTTTTCAAATTTCCTTTTTAGATAAGAAAACATAGTAAATAAGATTTATAATGATTAATTGTTTGGAAAATATAGAGAAAGTTGACTGCAAAGATATTGGTTATTTTGAAAGCCATTCAGCAAAGTAGTGATATTTTGCTATTTGTAAGGTTTTTAGCAGAAAATTAACGATTTAATAAAGCGATATTATCTAAAGTGCGCAAAATAAAAAGCCATTTGTAATAAACAAATGGCTGAATACTTTTATACAGGTATAAATTAATTTCTTTTGCTGATTTCGTCTCTGATTTTGGCTGCTTTTTCGTATTCTTCATTCGCCAATGCCTGGTTCAGCAGATTATTGAGTTCTTCCAGATTCAGGTCTTTTAGCGAGTCTTTAGAAACTTTCTGCGGACGGGTTGAGGAAGATACCAATTCCTGTGGTTCATCGGCTGAGGTTGCTTCTTGTGCGGTAATACCGGCATCAGATAAAATCTGATTAGTTGTATAAATAGGTACCTGAAAACGCAAACCTATAGCCACTGCGTCAGACGGACGGGCATCAATAGATTTTTGGCGGATACCATCAGTACAAACTACTTTGGCATAGAAGATACCTTCCCGTAAATCTGAAATCAATATCTCTTCAACTGTGAAATCAAATGCCCGGGCAAATGATTTAAACAAGTCGTGAGTCATTGGACGATTTGGGGTAATACGTTCCATTTCAATGGCGATAGCCTGGGCTTCAAACATCCCAATGATAATCGGTAACCGGCGATTACCAAATTCTTCGGCTAAAACCAATGCGAATGAGCCAGTTTGTGACTGGCTGGGGGACAGACCTAATATTTCGAGTTTTATTTTTTCCACGTTGCAAATATAAGAATTTCTTAATCTGTCTTTCAAAGTAAACGATAAAAATGTCCTGTGAGGTAAATCTACACAGGACTTAACTTTAAATTAACGGTTTTGGTTTCAGAAATTTCGCAAAAACTTAAAACTTTAAGTTTAACTTAACATACCAAAATGCCCCATTAAAGCCCATCTGAACGGGGTCCCATGCTCCGCCTGACTCAGTATTGAATGGTGATGATCTATCTGGATAAACATTGAAAATGTTATTACCACCCAGTGTTAAACCTAAAGATTTGGCAAATCTATAATTAAACGAAAGGTCTGTTACAATTTTAGGTGTATATATATCATTTTCTTTCATATCATAATTCCAGTCAGCCAGTTCAACTTTGCCAAATCTTACAAAACGTACGACCGTACTGAATTTTTTTATCTGATAATCGAAAGTTAAATTGATTTTTGAAGGTGGGGCAGAGGCTCTCAAGAAATATTGTTCTCTTAAATCGAAATAGGTATCTTCTTTGCCTGCCAGTTTTTCAGACGTGTTTATGGCATCAATAGTCAGTTTATTGAAGTTTGCTGCCAGGGTGGTGGTTAAATATCCTCCACCGAGGTTATTTCTATTAGTCATAATTACGTCTAAGCCTTTAGTTGTAGTTGATACGGCATTAGTGAAAAACTGTGCTTTGCCTACATTCAAGCCTTTCAGAATATCACCTATCTGGTCGTCATCATCTGCAAATTGTCCTGTTAATACAATTCTGTCTTTAACTTTTACCAGATAAGCATCAACTGTTAGCGAAAAAGTAGAGTTAGGTCTCATGGTAAAGCCTAAACTGGCATTTTTTGAGGTCTCTTGTTTCAAGGCAGGAATACCCAATGCCTTTGTTACGGCACTACCATTGCGTGCAATCAATACTTCAACTGGTTGTCCTCCTATGAAATTAGTGATGGTAGAATTAAAATTAATCTGTGGTAAAGATGGGGCTCTGAAACCTGTGCTTAGGGTTCCTCTCAACATAAATGCTTCTGAGGCTTTGAATCTGGCTGATAATTTACCATTTAACGTTCCTCCAAAATCGCTATAATTTTCATAACGTAAAGCAGCACCCATCATGAATTTCTTTGTAAAATCTACCTCAGTATCGAAATAAGCCCCTATGTTTGAACGCTTGGCTTTAATTTCATCACCAGGCTGAAATCCCGGGAATCCTTGTGAACCCGGGGGAACACCTGCTTCATAGCTTTTCCATGATTTTTCTTCTCCGGCAAAAATTTTATAGTTTTCCATTCTGTACTCAGCACCGAAAGCGATGTTCAATCCTGCTAATGTTTGTTTATAGAATTTTGATAAGCCCAGATTTATTGTATTCTGACTTAACTGAAAACCGCCTGCATCAAAAGAGGTTGGAGATTGCGCACCCAGCGAGGTATTAAGCGTATTTTTGACAAAATAATGAAATTTGTTGGCTCCAAAGGTATTACTTACATCAAAGTCCCAAGAGCCTAATAAACTTCTTACGCCAATAGCAATCGAATTATCATTGATTTTGGTCTTGATTAAAGGGTCAAAACCATTCGGATAGATGGCAGGAATATTTCTGTCGTCATCGGCAAAACGTGTCCATGCATACGCATCGCCATCACGTTTATTGGTACCACCAAATAGGTAAAACTGAGATTTTGCTCCTAACTGAAACTGAGAGTTGAGATACAAAGAAGCATTTACTATTTTTGGATCTCCAAACTGGCGGCGTGAGAGCTCATCAGGATTAGTATTTGCTCTGTTTGTATGGTCTCTGAAATTGTAATCTCCTGTCAGGTTTACAAATCCTTCTTTACCAACCTTGATTCCATAATTAGCATTAAAATTGTAATTAAGTCCATCAAATTTTTTATCATCAAAACGGTATTTTGCCTGATAAACGCCTGAATTGGCATTTATGTCTAAGGTATTGGTAGATGTTTTAAGAATAATATTAATGACCCCTGCAATGGCATCAGAACCATATTGTGCGGCTGCACCATCTCTCAGAATTTCAATGCGTTCAATAGCGGCAGCAGGAATAGCATTCAGGTCGGTACCTGTATTGCCTCTCCCTCTTGTTCCAAAAATATTTACCAAAGAAGACTGATGTCTGCGTTTGCCATTAATCAGAACTAATGTCTGGTCTGGCCCTAAACCTCTGAGCGAAGCCGGGTCAACATGGTCAGTACCGTCTGAACCAGTTTGTCTATTTGAGTTGAATGAGGGTGCAGCAAACTGAAGTAACTGATTGACATCTAACTGTCCGGTTTTAGAAGTTACTTCTTTAATATCAATTACATCAATAGGGGCAGGGGTATCAGTAACCGACCTGTTTAAACTTCTTGAACCCAATACTACTACCTGCTGAAGAATATTTGACTCTTCCATCGCAATAGGCTTGTCTAAATCCTGTGGGGTAACTTCTATTTTTTTGTAGCCTATAAAACTGATAACCAATATTGGTTCTGCAGAGATGGGTGAAAGCTGAAAATTGCCGTCAACATCGGCTACGGTACCATTGTTAGTGCTTTTTTCGGCAATGCTTGCACCAATCATTGGTTGACCTGTAGCATCTACCACTTTACCTTTAAGAACAGGTTTTTGAGCAAAAGCCAACGCAGTGGCAAGCATTAAAAAATGCAACAGTAATATCCTTTTCATAATTTTAATCTTTTGTTTTGTAAATAATAGTAATAAAGAATTTTGATTCGAATTTCGGGTATTCCCAGACGCCAGCAAAAAGTTGGTTGATTTAGTTGTACTTTATTTTATTGATTGGAAATGCTGCATAAAAAAAGGCCTCAAAGAATAGAATCTCTGAGGCCTTAGTATTACTGGTATATCAGCTTATTTTAGTTCTTTCACTGCTTTTGTCAGTTTAGGCAGTACGTCAAAAACATCACCTACAATGCCATAATCGGCCGCTTTGAAAAACGGCGCATCTGCATCTTTATTGATTACGACAATTATTTTAGAAGAGTTAACTCCGGCAAGGTGCTGAATAGCCCCTGATATTCCGCAGGCAATGTATAAATTCGGAGAGACTTTTACACCGGTTTGTCCAACGTGTTCATGGTGAGGTCTCCAGTCTAAATCAGATACAGGCTTAGAACAGGCTGTTGCTGCTCCCAGCGCATCTGCCAGGTCTAATAATGGTTGCCAGTGTTCAGGCCCTTTCATGCCTCTTCCGCCTGATACTACCAAGTCTGCCTCAGGCAAAGAAACCGTTCCGGTTGCTTTTACAGTTTCTGTAACTTTGGCAGTAAACAGATTGTCGCTTAACGCAGGAGTAAAGGCTTCAACGGTTGCGGAATTGCTACTTTCTACCGGGTTTACCGCATTTTTTTTGATAGCTAATACTTTTATATCGCTTTTAACATTTACATCTGCAAAAGCTTTGCCTGTAAAAATGCTTCTTTTTACTTTAAATCCATTAGATAAATCCGGTAATTCTACCACGTTACCAACTACGGCAGCCTTTAAAGTTCCTGCTGCACGGGCAGTTACGGCATCAGCTAATGAAGATTTGGCTGTAATAATTACCTTCGCTCCGGTAGTATTGGCAGCTTCTACCAGCACTTTGGCATAAGCCATGCTGTTTGGCAATTCTAATTTTGTGTCGTTGGCATGTAATACTTTACTTGCGCCATAATTTCCGGCAATTGCCAGTTCAGCACCATCTGCTTTGCCGATGGCAAGTGCAGTAACAGAAGTACCTGTTTTTTCGGCCACTTGCGAACCATAATAAATGGCTTCAAGCGATGATTTTTTGATTGCTCCATCGGCAATCTCTGTAAAAACTAATATAGCCATGATAAATGTCTTTTTTGGAATAATTGATAAAGATTAAAGTACTTTTGCTTCTTTACGAAGTAATTCAATCAATTTGTCTGCTTCGTCGGCAGCAATCATTTTACAGGCACCTTTTGCCGGAGGTAAACTGTATTTATCGGTTGATGTAAAGGCTTCGCCCGATGCCGGAATTACTTTCAAAGGTTTAGTGCGGGCAGTCATAATACCACGCATATTCGGAATTTTCCATTCGGCAATGGGTTCCTGACAACCTAAAACCAATGGGAGTGGAGCTTCCAGTTTTTCTTTACCTCCTTCAATCTCACGGGTCATTTTTGCTACTCCACCTTCAATATCTAATTGCATCACAGGTGAAAAAGACGGGATTCCAAGAATTTCACCAACAATACCATGTACTACACCTGAGTTGTAATCACTCGTTTCGCGGCCCATCAAAATCAGGTCATAGTTGCCTTCTTTAGCGACGGTGGCAATCTGTTCGGCCACAAAGTAAGAATCTACAGGATCGGCATCTACTCTGATGGCATCATCTGCCCCAATAGCCAAAGCCTTGCGTATCTGCGGTTCAGCATCGGCTTCACCAACATTTAATACTGTAATACTTGCTCCGGATTTTTCTTTTAATTCAACCGCTCTTGCCAGCGCATAATCATCGTAGGGTCCGATGATGTATTGTACTCCTGCTTTATTCAACTTAGTGTCTCCATCAGTAAAACTGATTTTTGAAGTTGTGTCAGGCACACTCGAAATGCAGACTAATATTTTCATAGTATTTTGCCCCTTACCCCTCAAGGGAAGTTTTTTATAGAATAGATGCTTTCAGGGGTTTTCTAAAAAGCATTATTAATATAATGAACCTAAGAGTTTTATTGTCTAATTTTGCTCTCTAAGCAAATGATAAGACGAAAATTGTTATGCACGCATAACAATTGCAAAGCTAAATTAATCTAATATACGATGCAAGAGGAACGATTAAAAATTTTATTACAGTATCTGGAAGAGGAACCTGATGAGCCTTTTAATATTTACGGAGTAGCTATGGAGTATCTGGATAGAAAGCCTGAGAAAGCACTTTTTTATCTTGAAAAGCTACTGAACGACCATCCTGATTATGTGCCGACCTACTACCATGCGGCAGCCTTATATTTTGAAATGGAGCAGTTTGAGAAAGCTGATGAAGTGTATAAAAAAGGAATAGAAATAGCTCACCAAAAGCAGAATATAAAAGCTTATGATGAGCTAAAACGAGCTTATAGAATGTTTCTTGATGAGATTGAGTGATTAGTAATAATATTCATCTGCCTCTTTCACATTCGTTTTTCCGAACAAGGCTCTGAAAGTATCTGTCATATAAAGCATATCTAATACTTTATTACGAGCCTGTTTCATTATATAAACATTGTGGTTTTGTTGTATTTGTTCCTCTATCTGTTTCACAATAAATGCCATACACTCTTCATTTACCGAAAAATCTTCTACGATATACATCAGAAAACGATTGTCTGGTTCATTATCAGCTAAATAAAATACCAGATGAAAATCTTCCCCGACTAAAAAAGCAGTAGTTTTATTGGTATCAAATGTTTTGAACATTTCTCTGTTGTCAACTAAGCAATCGATTATTTCTACTTCGTCAGCTATTATTCTTAATGTTGGTTGCAAATTCATATCTCCGCCCTTTTTATTGTGTTTTTGTTTGTTGCTTTTCAAATATAACGTAATATTTCAAAAAAATTCAAAAAAAGTGAAAAAAAATCTTGAAATAGTAATATTTTTGATTTGAAAAATTCTGAAAATTTGCCTCATTTTTGAGTATTTTTACTCAAAAAAATGTTTTTTTTATAAAAATCACGTTTCGATTTAGGTAGCTTTGACTGATTATTTTAAAAAAATCAATAATTAAGCTGAAACGAAACTTTGTATTTTTGCCAAAAATATTTTTTTATGTCTTATAAAACCTCAAAAATTACTACTTCATCAATCAAAAATAATCGTGCCACCTCTGTATTAATGATTTATACAGGCGGTACACTAGGCATGGTTTATGACTCCAAAAGCAAAAGTTTAGTGCCTTTTAACTTCAGTGAGATTTTAACCAATGTGCCAGAATTGCATAGGGTAGAGTTTGAACTGACTATTCTTACCTTAGAGAAACCGATAGATTCTTCGAACATGAATCCGAACAATTGGGTAGAAATTGCCAGAATTGTGTATGATAACTTCGAAGAATTTGATGCTTTTGTCATTTTGCATGGTACCGATACAATGGCCTACACAGCCTCTGCTTTAAGTTTTCTGTTAGAGAATTTAAGTAAACCTGTTGTTTTCACCGGGGCTCAGTTACCCATTGGCATTGCCCGGACTGATGCCCGTGAAAACCTGCTTACAGCATTAGAGATTGCCTCTGCAACAATCAATGGTCGGCCTGTTATTCCTGAAGTAGCCATTTATTTCAATTCTTATTTGTTGCGTGGCAATAGAGCCAAGAAAAAAGAAAGCAGCCAGTTTAACGCATTCAGGTCTGAAAATTACCCCAATCTGGCTGAAGCAGGCGTGACTATTGATTATAACTTTCCATTTATTCGACCCTATAGAACTGACCTGCCATTACAATTACACGTGCATCTGGATGAAAATGTGATGATACTCAAGCTTTTTCCAGGTATCAGGCAAAGTCTGATTCGGAATATATTTGATACCAATAACCTTAAAGGTGTAGTGTTAGAAACCTATGGTGCAGGAAATGCTCCATCAGAAAGCTGGTTTTTAGATGAACTTAAACAAGCCATTGATAAGGGAATTGTTATTTATAATGTTTCACAATGTGATGGTGGGAGAGTGCTGCAAGGAACATATCAGACAAGCAGGAAATTGCAGGAGATTGGTGTGGTGAGTGGCTCGGATATAACTTCCGAAGCGGCTATCACTAAAATGATGTTTCAATTTGGGCAGGATATCTCTGCGGAACGGGTAAAATTTAATCTGGAAAGAGATATTTGTGGAGAAATGACAGTCTGAAAACATTTCAGCACTGTCATTTCTTTCTTAATACACTGTCATTTCTTCTTAATACAAGGTTTTTAAACTGCATGGGGCTTTTGCCTTTTATTTGTTTAAAAACCTTACTAAAATAAGACACATTCGAAAACCCGCAATCGAAACATACATCGGTAATGCTTTTTTCCAACATAAGCAGTTTACAGGCCTGATTGATACGGTATTCGTTTACAAAATCGGTGTAAGTCATGTTCATCACTTTTTTAAAGTAATTACAGAAAGACGGAACAGTGAGGTGAGCAATATCTGCTACCTCTTTGATATTGATAGGTATGTGATATGATTGTTCTACATATTCATAAATCCGTTTGATTCGGGCCTGGTCTTTCTGGTTAAAATCATAGCGGGTATCGGCTACATTTAAAAGAACATATTCTTCCGAATTAGCCAGCATCTGAAAAATTGACAATAGTTCAATCATTCTACCGAAGTGAGAGAGTTGAGGCATTTTTTTTAACCGATTGCCCACCATTTTTTTTGTCTGTCCAAAAAAATGAATGCCATGCTGAGACCGTTCAAAAAGTGTTTTGATTGCCGCCATTTCGGGTTTATCAAAAAAGTTTTCACCCAGAAAATCTTCTTTAAACTGAATTACTGTTTCCTCATGTTCATCTAAAGCATCATATCCAAAGCCTGCGTGGGGTAAATTTGCCCCAATTAATACAAGGTCTCCATCTTCATAATAGCTTAAATGATTACCCACGTGTCTTCTGCCTGTGCCATAATGCACAAAAACCATTTCATATTCTGGATGGTAATGGTAGTTCCAGGGAAAAATATTAGAAGAAATCTTTAAATGTAAGAGTCTGAACGAACTTCCTTCATCTGGTTGAATCTTTTCAAAAGGGGTTTTCACAGAATTTTTGTTCTATTAAGATAAGAATAATTAAAATTTTCATAAAAATAATAATATAGCACTAAAACTAATGAATGTAAGCATATTTTTTATCTCTGAAAAAAAGGAATTTTGTACCACGTTAAATAATACATTTAGTTTTGTTTTAGAAAATACGTCAACGTATGATGAATAAAAAAGCGAGCAGAATGCTCGTTTTTTTTTGAATAAAAACTGTCTCAATAGAGATCGGTTTATGAGTATTTTAGCTGGTAAAATCATTAGTTCATGATTATTTAACTTATCTCTATCCTGAATAACATCTATGAAAAACTGGAAAATCAAACTGTCTCTTTACCTCAATTATTTTGTTTTTGCCATTTTATTAAATAGCGTAGGAATTCTGATTCAGAAATCAATCAATACTTACCATGTTGATGAATTAGCGGCAAGTTCTTTAGAAGCATTCAAAGATTTATCCATTGCCTTTGTCTCTTTTTTTGTGGGTTCTTTTCTGCCAAGATTAGGTTATAAAAAAGGAATGTTAATGGCTTTGGCATTGGTATTTTTTGGGTGTATTGGTATGTATTTCGGCAATTCGTTTACGGCAGTAAGAATTTTATTTGCCTGTGTAGGTATTTCTTTTGCGGTTATAAAAGTATCGGTTTATTCATTAGTTGGGTTGTTAGCAGCCGATGATAAAGCACATAAAAGTATGCTGAGTTCTATCGAAAGTTTTTTTATGGTAGGTATTGCGGTAGCTTTTGTTTCTTTTCCTTTGTTTTATAGCGATACTGATCCTGATGCCTGGTTGAGGGTTTATCTGGTTGTGGCGGTGCTGGTTGCTATCTCTTTTCTGTTTCTGCTTTTTTCTGATTTTGATTCACTTAATTTTGAGATTCCGGGGAGCAATATAGCAGATGATTTTAAACAGATGATTAGTCTGTTGCAACGCCCGATGGTGTTGGTATTTGCGATAGCGGCTTTTATGTATGTAATGACCGAGCAGGGGATTATGAGTTGGTTGCCAACTTTTAATGAAAAAGTACTGCATTTACCTGAAAGAACCAGTGTATTTATGGCAGTGATACTTATGCTTTCAATAGCAGGTGGTAGGTTTGTTTCTTCCATACTCATTAAAAAGATATACTGGCTGACCATTTTATTAACTTGCCTGATAGGCGCAGCTTTGATGGTTATTCTGGTTTTACCGCAAACTAATAATTTAGAAGTAAAGACCATTAACTCTCTGGCAGATGTACCCGTAATTGCTTATGTGTTTCCGCTGATAGGCTTCTTTTTAGCACCACTTTATCCATTGGTAAATTCTATCGTATTAAGTGCTACTGAAAAAATCTTTCATAGCCCTATGGCGTCTTTACTCACCTTCTTTTCTGCTATAGGTGGTACTTTAGGCTCTCGTCTGGTGGGTTATCTTTTTAAGGAAATAGGAGGTAGTAAAGCCTTTTATTTCTCTTTAATACCTATGGGTATTTTAATTATTTGCTTGTTCTTATTAAATAATATTCAGAAAAAATCGGGTAAAAACATAGAATTCAATACCAAAGGCGGGCATTGATTGGAGATAAAAGAAAATGCAAGAACCTATTAAATATATACACGAGTTAGGCGAACTATTTGAAGATGTGCAGTTGGCAAACGTGTTTCCTGATAATAAAACTTTTCCGGACTGTACGCCCAAAGGCATTAATAATCAGGAGAGTTTACAGGAAATAAAAATTCGCTATGCTGAACAAAAAAACTTGTCAGATTTTGATTTAACAACTTTTGTGCTCAATAATTTTGATTTGCCTCATGGGCATGAAACTTCTTATATTTCTGATAAAAGTGAATCAGCCAAAGAACATATAGAAGAACTATGGAGTGTACTGACACGTGAGCCTCACAATGAAAAATCTTCTTTGATTCCCTTACCTAATCCGTATATAGTACCGGGTGGCCGTTTCGGAGAAGTATATTACTGGGACAGTTATTTTACGATGTTGGGCTTGCAGGAGTCAGGAAAAACGGAGATGATTCAGGCAATGGTGGATAATTTTTCATACCTGATTTATAAAGTCGGCCATATTCCTAATGCTAATCGGATTTATTATATAGGTCGTTCGCAACCACCTTTTTATGCTTTAATGCTTAAATTGTTGAGCGAAGAAAAAGGCCCGCAAGTATTGAAAGATTATTTGCCCTATATGGAAAAGGAACATGAGTTCTGGACAGAGGGGAAACGCTTGCTAAAGGGTGAAACAACCGCGGTTAAAAGAGTAGTGAAGATGCCTGATGGCTCTGTTCTGAACCGCTACTGGGATAATTATTGTACGCCTCGCCCCGAAGCTTTTAAAGAAGATTTTGAACTGGCACAGCATAGTGAGCAAAAGCCGGAAGAACTATACAGGCATTTAAGAGCAGCCGCAGAATCAGGCTGGGATTTCAGTAGCCGCTGGTTTAAAAATCCTGACGCTTTCCATAGCATACATACCACTGATATTATTCCAGTTGATTTGAATTGTCTATTAGTATTTCTGGAAGAAACTATAGCAGAGGTATATGCCTCACAGAAAAGTACTATAACCGCCAAGAGATATAAAACACTGGCGCAGAACCGAAGAGAAGCGATTCAGAAATATTGCTGGAATGAAGAAAAGGGTTTTTATTTCGATTTTGATTTTATCCAGAAGAAACAAAAAGAAATTGAAACATTAGCCGCAACATTTCCGCTATTCTTTTCGATAGCCACTGCTGAACAGGCGAAAAGCGTTGCCGAGATTTTAGAAGAGAAATTTTTGAAAACAGGAGGATTATTAACCACACTGGCATTTACGGGCCAACAATGGGATGCACCTAATGGATGGGCACCTTTGCAATGGATAGCCTATAAAGGTTTAAAGAACTATGGACTGAATGAACTGGCTGATAAAATTAAAAGCCGATGGGTTGACCTTAACCTGAAAGTATATAAAGAAACCGGGAAAATGACAGAAAAGTACAACGTGTACGATGATAATCTGGAAGCCGGAGGAGGAGAATACCCAAATCAGGATGGTTTTGGTTGGACAAATGGGGTATTACTAAAAATGATGAACGAATAGATTATAGGGTATATTGATAAATCCACCAGATGAGTACGATTTGTAAGGGTAGCCTAAGCCATAAAAGAACTGAGGGTATCCGATGAAATTTGCCCGAGGTAACCATATAAATATTGGCCGGAAAAACAGCTATTAAGAGCAGTATTAAACCCCAGGCAGCATATACCCTTGTTAAAGGAAATAATAAACCAATTCCCAGTAATATTTCTGCAACTCCACTTATCAGAACCATAGCATGGTGATATGGAACGTAAGGGGGCATGGCTTTCAGATAGAATCTCTCTTTTCTGAAATGAGAAATGCCTGCAATAATAAATAACAATGCTGCCAGATATAGGCTAATGGTCTTCATAGTAAACATGATAGATGAGTATTATCTCTGCAAATTAATTTGTTTTTTATGGCAAATAGAATTTACTTGGTAATAATATTCAACCATCCGAACATTTACTATGAAAACGCTACTTGCCTTGTGTATAGTCTGGGTTTATTGTCAAAACACGTTTGCACAAAATGCCACAGACAATAAACTCATTGTAAATGCTGCTTCTGACTTACTGAAGATGCTGGATAAAGCGCAATTGGAGAAAATTAATTATGGGTATGACTCTGAGGAACGGTTTAACTGGTATTTCGTTCCAAAAGCCAGAAATGGTCTGATGCTCAGAGACATGGATGACAAGCAAAAAGCAGCAGCCATGAACTTGTTGAAAGCTACTTTAAGCCAGCAAGGACAGGAAAAAGCCATTGCTATTATTCAACTGGAGATTATTCTGAAAGAACTTGAAAAAGCACCACCCGAAAGCGATTACCGAAGCCCAGTGAAATATTATTTTACTATTTTCGGAACGCCTGATGCGAAAAAACTTTGGGGTTGGCGGGTAGAAGGGCATCATCTTTCCTTGAATTTTTCTTCTGAATCAGGTAAGATAGTTTCGGCTACCCCTCTGTTTTTTGGCAGTAATCCGGGCATTGTACCGAGTGGCGAAAAGAAAGGCTATCAGATATTGAAAGATGAAGTAAATTTTGGATTTGAACTGTTAAATTCCTTTTCGCCCGAACAAATTCAGAAAGTAATCCTATCAGAAACAGCACCCGGTGATATTATTACCGGTAATAAGCGCAAAGTAAACGCCCTTGCCAATGAGGGTATTACTTTTGAAGAAATGACCCCTGCCCAACAAAAACTATTTCTACGTTTACTAAGTGTATATATTAAAAACTATCCTTTAGGATTCTCTAATGAATTAATGATAAAGATAGAGAAAGCCGGGTTAAACAAACTACGGTTTGTGTGGGCAGGTGGGAAAAAATATGGTGAAAGTAACGGGCATTATTACAGAATTCAGAATGATGTAATTCTGATAGAATATGATAATACACAGAATAATGGCAACCATATTCATACGGTAACCCGTGATTTAACCAATGACTTTGGAGAAGATATTCTTAAAAAGCATTATGAGCAAGCGCATATTAAAAAATAGAACTTCATGAAGTTACTGGCGTATATAGTTCTTTTATTTTCAGTATTTAGTTACCAAAACAGACAGAAAGCATATTTTATCAGCCCGAATGGAAAGGATAGTAATGATGGGCTAAGCATAAAAACTGCCTGGCTAAGTATAGAAAAAGTAAACAATATGATTCTGAAAGCAGGAGACAGGGTGCTTTTTGAGGGAGGAAAGTCTTTTAAAGGAAACCTACTATTAGATAGCCTTGATGGTGGCACTGCCAATAATCCGGTTATTATCAGTAGTTATGGCGGTACATCAGCAATCATTGAAGCAGGGCAGGAGAGAGGCTTATTTGCCTATAATTGCGAAGGCATTAAAGTGTCAAAACTAATTTTTCAAGGTGATGGTGTTGGGAAAAACAAGCAAAATGGTATTGAATTTTACACAGATTTTCCTGCCAAATCGCTGAATTTTATTGCCATTGATAGCTGTGAGGTAAAAGGTTTTCATAAATACGGCATACTGATTATGGGAGATAAAAGCGATACTTCCGGCTATAGAAATGTGAGCATTACTCATACAATGGTAAATGAAAACGGCGAAGCAGGTATTGGGTCTTTATCAAAATACCCCAGTATTCCTCATAAAAATTTTTACTTGGCCTATAACAAGACTTTTAATAACAGAGGCATACTTGCTAAAACGCAGAACCATTCTGGCAATGGCATTGTGATGGCCGGTATTGATAATGTGCTGATTGAACATTGTGAAGCCTACGAAAATGGGGCAGATAACCGATGTACCGGAGGCGGCCCTGTAGGAATCTGGGTTTGGATGTGTAAAAACAGTATTATACAGAAAAGTGAATCACATCATAACCATGCAGGATTAACAAAAGATGGGGGAGGGTTTGATATCGATGGTGGGTCAACTAATTGTATTATCAGAGATTGCTATTCGCATGATAATGAAGGCGCAGGCTATTTACTGGCGCAGTTTGATTGTCCGGTAAAATTCAGCAATAACAAAATCCTGAACAATATCAGCCGTAATGATGGTCTGAAAAACAATTATGGAAGTATTACTTTCTGGGGAGATAATGCAGATAACGAGGTGGTGAATTGTGAAGTGAAGAATAATAAATCCTATGTTGACGCCAGAAATATAGTAAATGGGATACCTTGTGGCATACGATTATCAGGTACACATTTCAGAGGAATTAAAGTAGTAAATAATTACTTTGAAATTGAAAAGAATGGGAAGTATATCTTTGCTGATAAGGAAGTGGGAAGTAATAAGGTCTATTTTAAAGACAATATTGTAAAGAAAAAAAGATAATAAACTGGCAATTCTGTATCAAATGGCAGGTCAGCCAATACTAAAATAAATGATAAAGTACTATATACTCGCTTTAGGTTTACTCCTTATTCATAGGAGTTTTGGTCAAAAGAAAGCTAATGATTTGTATTTCCCGCCCGCTAACGAATGGCAGCAGAAAAAACCTGCTGAGTTAGGCTTGAATGCAGCAAAAATAGAAGAGGCCATCAATTTTGCCATTGCCAATGATGCGAAGAACCCAAGAAACATGGAGGTTTCTCACTATCAGAGTTTTGGGAAAGAACCCTTTGGTAACGGAATAGGACCATTTGCCGAGAGGGGAGAACCAACCGGGTTGATTATCTATAAGGGTTATATTGTAGCGCAATGGGGTGAGCCTAAAAGATGTGATATGACTCATAGTGTTACTAAAAGTTTTCTTTCAAGCGTAGTAGGTCTTGCGGTAGATAAAGGCTTGATTAAAAATGTAGCAGATACCGTAGTCAATTATATTCCGCCAATCGAACTATATGGCGAGCCTGTGAATCGTCCGGCAGATGATTTTGGTAAACCAGAACTTCTGCAATTGTTTAACACACCTCATAACAAAACCATAACCTGGGACGCACTACTGAGACAAACCAGCGATTGGGAGGGAACCTTGTGGGGGAAACCCGACTGGGCCGACAGACCCGATAAAGACGCAAGCCAATGGTTGAATCGCCGAAGAAATAAGCAGGGAACCGTGTATGAATATAATGATGTTAGAGTAAATGTGCTTTCGCTGGCTGCCCTGAGTGTATGGCGTAAACCTCTACCGCAAGTGCTGAAAGAACATATTATGGACAAAATAGGTGCCTCTAATACCTGGCGTTGGACTGGTTACAGAAATGCATGGATAGTGCTTGACGGACAAGCCGTGCAGTCTGTCAGCGGTGGCGGGCATTGGGGTGGGGGCATGTTTATTAATGCTTATGATATGGCTCGTTTCGGATTACTTACCTTACACAGAGGACGGTGGAACGGACAACAATTACTCTCCGAAAACTGGGTAAAGCAAGCTTTAACACCTACGGAACCAGAACCTACTTATGGCTATATGAACTGGTTTCTGAATACCGACAAAAAACTGTTCCCAAGTGCCAATGCCAATGTTTATTGCCATATAGGCAATGGTACCAATATGGTTTTTATTGACCCCGACCATGAATTAGTGATTGTGAGTCGCTGGATTATGAATAGTAATACTGATGGACTTGTAAAACGAGTATTGGAAGCCTTTAATAAATAAATTTTCAACCTATGATTAATAATTTAATGAAACAAACATTCTTAACTTTCTTCTTCGTTTTCCTGAGTATTAGTGTTTTTGGACAAATGGCAGCACCAAGGAAAGAGTTCTATGAAATTCGTGAGTATGAACTTCGTTTTGGCTCTCCGGTTTCCAATCTTGAAAATTATTTTAAAAATGCTTTAATCCCTGCGTTGAATAGATTGGGCGTAAAAAATGTTGGCGTATTTAAAGAAATTGGGAAGTCTGAACCCGCAAAAATTTATGTTTTAATTCCATATTCGTCAATTGAGCAATATGCCAACATAAGTGTACAGATTAAATCTGATGATAAATTTAAGGAGGCAAGTCAGGAATACAATAGTCTGTTACCGGATAAAGCACCTTATTTCAGATATACTACCTCTCTTCTTATGGCATTTGATGGCCTTCCTCAAATGATTAAGCCTAATGTTGAACAACGTTTTTTTGAAATGAGAACCTATGAAAGTTTTTCTGAAGATGCCGCCCGAAGGAAGATAAAGATGTTTAATGAGGAAGAAATTAAGATTTTTTATCAAACAAAGTTAAATCCTGTATTTTTCGGAGAAGTCATAGCTGGTGAACATCAGCCATGCCTGACCTATATGCTTACTTTTAAAAATATGGAAGAAAGAGATGCCAACTGGAAAGCATTCAGTGCTGATGCAGACTGGAAAAGAATCTCTCCCTTACCCGAATATGCTAATACAGTATCACGAATTATCAGAGTTTTTTTAGAACCAACCACCTACTCTCAAATCTAATACAATGAAAACCTCTTTAGCTATCCTCACAGGAATTTTACTTACGCTCAATGTCTCAGCCCAGAATACCACCTATGCCGAAAAATTAGGCTATCCGAAAGGAGCCAAAGTAATCATTATGCATGTTGATGATGTGGGAATGTCCTACGATTCTAATATAGGAGCCATCAAAGCCATTGAAGAGGGTGTTGCTAACTCATTAAGTGTCATGATGCCTTGCCCGTGGGTTCCAGGGTTTGTTCATTATTTAAAAAATCACCCTGAAACAGATGCCGGATTGCATCTGACGCTCACCTCTGAATGGAAGGATTATCGTTGGGGACCATTGGCAGGGAAAGCAAATGTACCCAATCTGGTAGATGAAGAAGGAGCTATGTGGAGAAATGTTCAGGGAACGGCTACCCATGCCACAGCCGATGATATTGAAAAAGAAATCAGAAGTCAGTTAGACCGTGCCCGTACGATGGGTTTTGAGCCTACACACATGGACTCGCACATGGGTACCCTTTTTGCAAGAGCCGATTATCTGGAAAGATACCTGAAAGTAGGCATGGAGCAAAAAATCCCTGTGATGTTTCCGGGTGGTCACGACCACATGATAATGAAAGACATTGGTGCAACCGGATTAAAATTAGAACAGGCACAAGCTATTGGTAAGAAACTATGGGAGGCTGGTCTGCCTGTATTAGACGATTTGCATAATATCAGTTACGACTGGAATCAGTATAAAAATCAGAAAGTAAGCGACGAGGTTCTGCAAAAATATAAAACAGCAAAATATATTGAATCATTTAAAGATTTACAGCCGGGCGTAACTATGGTAATTATGCACTGTACAGCAACTACCGAGGTTTTTGAGCATATTTCTGATTCTGGTAATAACCGCAGAGGTGATTTGTTGGCCATGATAGACCCTGCTTTAAAGAAATATATTCAGGATAATGGGATTATCATGACAACCTGGAGAGAACTCAAAGAAAGAAGAGATAAAGTCAAATAGTCGGACGAAAAAAGGCGGATTATGTTGAAATATTCCGCTTTACAGGCACTTTGTTTATACTTGATTGTGTAATCAGAATTTCACGGTACCATAAGCACCTTCTTCGGCATATTCTTTTCCCATTAAAAGTGTAGTCAGCATTTTTATACCTGCTACAACCCTGTTTGAATCACTGTCCCAATACTCCGCTTCATGGGGAATAACTTTTATTAAGGTCAGGTTTGGATCATCCTTCCCTTCAGGAAACCACACTTTGGCCATAGGATTCCAGTATTTATCTATTTTTCTTTGGTCGTCTACTTCCTCGGCTTCACCCATAATGCAGACATACGTATTATCTGAAGGAGCAGCGTAACAAACGCACACATTGGCATTAGCCTTTATTTCAGCTAATTTCTGAGAATCTTTTGCTGTCAGAAACCAGATATTTCCCTCATTGTCCATTCCTTGCGTTCCCATCGGACGGCTATGAATATGTCCTTTTTGGGTATTGGTACAAAGCATAGCGAATCTGATGTCTTTCACCATTTCACGAATATCTGCCTGCGTTTTTTGTTCTTCTTTTTTCATGGTTATTCAAAGTTTTGTATCGTCTGATAGAATCTGAAAAATGTATTCCATATGATGGAAATTAATGGAAACCTAATCGATAGAAAAAGGCTGGGTAAGAATAACAACAGCACGATGAGTAATAAAATGCACAAGGAATATAAATATGAGGAGAATCATGCTGTGGAATGATTTTTTACTAAAGTAAATAGTATAAAATCATCGAATTTTATTCCCGAATCAAATCCTTTTACACCCATGGAAAAGTTTAATGAAGAGGCAATGAGGAGCTTGATACTACTCCGTGAAATTAATGCAGTGAGAGTAAAAGGCTACCAGAAAGCTGTTGACATGATAAAAAATGGCAATTCAAAAAAGTATTTTCAAGTACAAATTAATGAAACGAACGATTTGACTGAATGTATCAATCGCTCGATAGCGGCAGTTCATGTAGACAGAGCAAGACCCAATAAAATTGAGCATGAAAAGATACATCAATCTCAGTTTTATTTCACGATGGCGGCATCATCAACTAATCCCCGAACAGTGGCTTTGTCTTGCCAGTTAGGCGATAAATTTGCCGAAAAAGCCTATGCTTCAGCTTTGACTGCTATTCAGTTTTTATCATTGCCCGAATTATTAACACTATTAGGAAAACATATTTCAAGTCTGCGTAAATCTTTTGAATCAACACAGGAAGCATTTGATTTGGCATTGGTTTATTAAAGTACAACAAAGCATTTGATTATTCACACAACTACATGGATTTAAGAACTGAATCGCCATTCTGGTTAATGCGAAGTGGTATTGTTCGTTCATACCCTTCAATTAAACAATCTTATTCTACTGATGTGGCTATTATGGGCGGAGGTATCACAGGTGCTCTGATAGCCTACCATTTAACAGAAGCCGGTATCCCGGCCATCGTATTAGACAAGCGAAAAATTGGTATGGGAAGTACCTGCGCCAGTACCTCACTGCTGCAATATGAAATTGATACGCCCTTAGGTGAACTTACAAAATATGTAGGGTCAAAAAACGCAAATCAGAGTTACCTGATGTGTGTGGAAGCTATTCAGCAAATTCATAAGATTGTTAAGTCTCTAAAAAAAGATGTCGGGTTTTCGTTGAAGAAAAGCTTTTATTATGCTTCCACCAAAAAAGATGTGAAAGAAATAAAAACCGAATATCAACTCAGGAAAAACATCGGCATTGAACTTGAATTGCTGTCTGAGGAAGATATTAAGGGTTTGTTCCCATTTTCTGCACCTGCAGCGTTACTTTCAGAAACAGGCGCACAAGTTGATGCCTATTCTTTTACCCATGAACTATTGAACCATGCGATGGACAATGGTTTATGTGTTTTTGACAAAACAGAAGTAGTGAAGATTAATCAGCATAAATCGGGGGTAGAGCTTCATACGAATTTTGGCGACACTGTAAAGGCAAAAAAACTGATTATTGCCTGTGGATACGAATCTCAGGAATATCTTTCTCAAAAAGTTGTGGATTTTAATTCTTCTTTTGCTATTGTCAGTGAACCTCTTGAAACTAAAAATTTGTGGTATCAGAATTGCCTGATCTGGGAAACTGCCCGACCGTATTTATACATAAGGACTACTGACGATAACCGTATACTAATCGGCGGCAAAGACGAACCATTCTACAATCCCGATAAAAGAGATAAACTTACCGGGAAAAAGGCATTGCAACTGGAAAAAGCCTTTGAAAAGAAATTCCCTGATTTAGATTTCAGAACTGATTTCAGATGGGCAGGTACTTTTGCTGAAACCAAAGACGGATTACCTTATATTGGTAAAGTAGACGAACATCCCGATACTTATTTTGCCTTGGGGTTTGGTGGTAATGGAATTGTTTTCAGTCAGATTGCGGCCGAAATTATCAGAGATGCTCTGGTCGGGAAAAAAAATGCTGGTGAGGCTATTTTCAGGTTTGACAGGTAAAAACAGGTATAGTTTTTTAGGGGATATGAATAAACTTGATGGCTATGAAACAACATGAAAAAGAAATCAATCAGGCGGTCTCGAAAGAGAAGAATATGAAAGATAAGCCTGTATTTGAAAGACCTTACGACAGAAAACCTCAAAAGCTATTGAATAAAGTAGCCATAATTACAGGTGGCGATAGCGGAATAGGGAGGGCCATATGTATTGCATTTGCCAGGGAAGGAGCCAATGTAGCCATTGTTTACAGGAAACATACCGAAGATGCAGAAGAGACCAAAAAACTGGTTGAGGAGAAGGGAACCAAGGCTCTATTGATTGAATCAGACGTCAGCAAAGAAACCAATTGCACTGATATAGTAGAAAAGGTGTTGAAGGAGTGGGGGAAGATAGATATTCTGGTAAATAATGCGGGAGTACAGTTTCCACAGGAGGAGGTGGAGGACATAAGCTCAGAACAAATGAAACAAACATTTGAGATTAATATCTTCTCAAATTTTTATCTGGTGAAGGCAGCATTGCCTCATCTGAAAAAAGGCAGTTCAATTATTAATACAGCCTCGGTAGTTGCTTACAGAGGAAATCCTTTACTTTTGGATTATTCGTCCTCTAAAGGGGCTATAGTGGCCTTTACAAGAACTTTATCGGGCATGTTGGCTGAAAAGCATATCAGAGTAAATGCAGTTGCACCCGGGCCAATCTGGACACCTTTGATTGTCTCCACTTTCTCAAAAGAGCATCAACGGAAGTTTGGAAAAAAAACACCCATGAAAAGACCCGGCCAGCCTGCTGAAGTAGCTCCTGCTTATGTTTTTCTGGCTTCAGAAGATGCCAGCTATATCAGCGGTCAGGTGATACATATTAATGGCGGCGAGCCTGTAAATGGATAATTGATAGGCTTATCATAGAAAAACGCCTTATGAACCAATCATAAGGCGTTTTTCTATGTCTGAGCTTAAACAATATTATTCCAAGGCTGCTTCTTCGTTAATGTGGGTTTCGGCCAGTTCGGTTAATTGATGGTCTGCCTCACCTTCTTCATCTAAAGTGGTTTGCAGTATCTCTGCTACCTCAAAATGACCCAGAATACGGGCAATATTACGCAGTGTGCCATAAGAGGCTATTTCGTAATGCTCAACCTTTTGCGCTGCCATAATCAGACCGCAATCTCTCACAAAACTTCGGGTATCTGTGGAGCGGACAATTTCGTCGCCTTCCTGCAATAGCCCTTCCATAGCAGGACACTCCTTTGATTGAATTTTTTCGCCGATTATCTCAAAAACACGCTCAAGACGGTTTACATGTTTTTCGGTTTCAATCAGGTGTTTATCAAAAGCCATTTTGAGGGCTTCTGACGTTGCTGCCTTCGACATTTTCGGTAATGCTTTCACTAAATGGTTTTCGGCCCAGTAAAGGTCTTTCAAGCCATCTGTAAAAAGTGTTTTTAGTTTTTCACCATCATGTTCTGAAAATTTCGAACTCAGATTCTGATTAGGATTTTTCATGATTCCCTGAATTTTAATTGATAAAAAATAAGAGAAGTACTTGCGACTTTGATAAAATGATAAAAAATCTGTTCCATTAAAATAGTCAGATTCTTAAACTTTAAAATGCGGTAAAAATGCTCCTCAAAACATTCAATATTTTAGTTTTCAGAGGTAAGGAATCCTCATTTTTTTTAATGAAAAAGTGTCTATTGAAATGGTTTTTTCGGGCTTACAATATAAATTTGAAATAATTGATAGGAATATTTTATAAGTATTTGATTATAAGTTATTTATGAGATATTTTTTTTAGGTACAAACGAATTTTTTTTGAATATTTTTCGTTATAAAATAGGGGTGTTTTCTATCAAAAAAATATTCCTGTTTCCCAAACCTTTTACATACTTAAATCAAGCTGTCAATAATGGAAAATATTGAAAGAAATTCAGTCATTAAAAATTACCAGTCAGGAAAATTAACTATGATGGATGCGTCGTCCATCCCTGCGCAAGTATTCTTTAACCATTTCGAAGCCGTTTATCGTAATATTGATAAAGGCAACCAAATGAATAACCTGTCCTCATTGCCTTTTTGGAAGAAATTCAAGCCTTTTATGAACGATAACAGGGTAAATTATATAAAGGCCATGCTACTGAATGCCTGGAATACAGAGTTTTCGTTAAGAAATGTTGCAAAATCACCGGATACCCAGTTTGTCAATCATTCTCTGCACTGGACATTCCCACAGGCTTATTTCAGTATATTTTACTCGACAAGGGCACTTATGGGTACTCAGGGCGTTTATACCTCTGATGAAAGCGTTTTATCTGAACGCATGGCTAAATGGGTTGAAAGAGGGTTTTATCCGTCTTCTTTAGGCTATTATAGTTCGGGTAATTACAATGATTTCAAAATTCATCGCTTGCCTGAGTCAGAAGTTCAGCCAAGTGTGGATTATCTGAAGGGCGAAGAAGATGTGGTATCTCATGTAGCACAATTTTTAAAAACCACCCGAACTCTCAAAGCCAGAAAATTAAGAGAGGTAATACAGAGTAATGAAGATACAGCCCTGAAAAATAAAAAAACAGGCGACCCGATTCTCAAATTTTCAAAACAGGATTGGGAGAAAATTACCTCACAGCTGCCTATAACTACTGTTTTTGATTTATTAGGCCGTTTGAAGTATTCGGAAAGCAACCGGGAGATTGAACGTTACCTGAATGCTAATATTGCTTTTGATGCCTTTCACGAATCGCTGATAGGAATAGTTTATTACATTAATCTGGTACATGAAATGTATCTCGTAAAAGCACTGGGTATAGAGGCTTATCAGGCTTTATTAAACGAGTTGCCTGCTTATCTGAGAAATGGATTTGCCAGCGAAAGATTTACCCAGATTATCAAGCCTCAGATGCTGACCAAAACATATCAAACGAAAAAATATCTGGCCGCTTAGTTCATATTTTCAGGAACTTGGGCATAAAAAGAGGAGGCACTTTTGATGTCTCCTTTTCTTTTGGATTTTGTAGCTGAAAAAGCAGCATAAATTGTCAAAGGTATTTTTCAATGACTGGCCGTCCGCACTTTAGTCTAAAAACTAAAGTTGTGTGAATTCATGGAGGGGGTTATACGCTCTATGAGTAAATACCTCTGTTAAAAAGTTAAAGTGTGTGAATTTAAGTAACTATTATTCTTAATTGTGTGTAATGATTGGTTTGGCCTAAAAAACTTAAAAGTGTGTAAATCTATACAAGTGAATATCGTTGCGTGTATTAAACTTCTTCGGATTCAGTCTGTTCTGTTATGTTAAAGTGTGTGTGAACCTAATAGCTAATTAAACCTTTTGTGTGAATTTTTACTATTCGTTTAAAGTCGTGTACATTTAATTTTATTAGTTGTGCGAATTTGAGTAACTATCATAACCCGGTCTGAACCGGAATTATAAATGTTTTTAGTTGTGTGTATTTGAGTTGCGCTCTTTTTTACTTTATCAGTAAAATATTTTTATTGGCTGAAATCTATCTGGTTGGGTTTAAAACAAGGGGTATATTAAAGTACTATACCCCTGTTTGACTTTCACAACCACTATAGAATCCACGATTAATATCTTATTTTGTCCAACTTTTTACTTTATCTTTTCCCTCTTCCCATTTCTCACTTGCTTTATCTTTTAGTTCTTCAGCTTTATCCTTTGTTTTTTCCCAGGCGTCCGAGGCATCTTCTTTGGTTTCTTCCCATTTATCGTTAGCCTTATCTTTTAAATCTTCGGCTTTATCTTTGGTTTTTTCCCAGGCGTCTGAGGCATTTTCTTTGGTTTCTTCCCATTTGTCGTTAGCCTTTTCTTTTAAGTCTTCGGCTTTAACCTTGGCTTCACCATACTTGTTTTCTGCTTTATCCTGTAAGGATTCTTTTTTTGATTTTGCTTCATCAAGCAGTTCTTCTCTTTCTGTTTTCATGTTTTGTTGTGTGTTTTAATTGAGTTGTGTGATGTGTTATTCGGCTTTTAAAGTATCGCCCTTTACCACTGCTGTAGAGTCTTCAGGACTTACAACACCGAAGCGGCCGCCTTCATTTGGACCACCTACTGTAATAAATCCTCCGACATACGCAATGATTGAAAAAACGATTCCTAATCCAAAGAGCCACAATAACATTTTCTTAAAATTAAGATTCTTTTCCTCTTTCACCTGTTCCTCTTCGTTGTGGTCAAGGTGATCGACTTTTTCTGATTTTTTCATGGTTGTAGATTTAATGTCAATACAGACAAAAAAAATGTACCTTAGCCAATAATTCAGAATTGTGGTGTGATTTCCCCAATTTGTGGATTGAAACGAGGAATTTACGCAACTAATGGGTTGACGTATAGTAGAAGTTAAAAGATGATGACATTTATTGCCTGAAACAGAAAATAACTGAAACGGATTATCGTTCTGATACTTGATGAGAAAGATACTTGCTATATTTTTTTTGCTCTTCATCATGCAGAGTTGCTACATCTACCGACCTTGCCCCATCAAGTCTTGTAAAGTCTGGATGGAACACAGGCATGGAGAGAAAACCTTCTCCCCCAAAAAAATATGGAAGACAAGGGTTCACTTTGTTGGTGAAAAACTGATTACAGATAGTAACAAGAGAAAAATCAGAAAACAAAGACGTGAGATTGAAAATAACTAAACTCTGAAACGCAATCAGAAATCAAGGTGGCAATTAATCCACTCGCCATCAAATCTTGTCGGAAAGTTTTTACGATAAAAATTTATGGCGGGTTCGTTCCAGTCTAATACCTGCCACATCATGCCCGTACACTCGGTTTTTTTTGCTTCTTCTATGGTCTTATCAAACAATAGTTTGCCCAATCCATTGCCACGCATCGCTTCAGTTACTACTATATCTTCCAGATATAATCTTTTACCTTTCCAGGTAGAGTAGCGGTAATAATAGATTGAAATACCCTGAATTACACCATCTACTTCTGCCACAAAGCAGCCGAAGATTTTGTTTTTGCCAAAGCCATCTTTCAGCATCATATCCACTGTATTGGTTACCTGCTCGGGGGCTTTTTCATAAACAGCTAATTCATAGACTAAATTAAAAACCTGTGTAACATCTTCTTTTTTTATTTTTCTGATTCTGATTTTCATAATTGGGGTAGGTTTTACAGATTTATTTTTTCTGTTTGCAAATTGTTTATTTTCTGCCTGTTTGGGTTATTCAGTAACATAATTTTCCCATTTTGTCAGCACACTTTTAAAATCATCGGGCAGTTCTGTATCAAACTGAAGCCATTGTTTGGTGCGTGGATGCACAAATCCCAGGGTCTTGGCATGAAGCGCCTGACGAGGCATTAATTCAAAACAGTTTTCAACAAATTGCCTGTATTTATTAAACAATTGCCCCCTGAGAATTTTATCTCCGCCATACTCTGCATCATTAAACAAAGGATGCCCCAGATGCTTCATGTGTATTCTTATCTGATGGGTTCGTCCGGTTTCTAAATTGCATTGGACGAGTGAAACATAGCGCAAATCTTTCAGAATTTTATAGTGGGTAATTGCCTCTTTACCTTGTGAACCGTCCGGAAATACATCGGATACTTTTCTATTTTTAAGACTTCTACCAATAAAATTATGGATAGTACCGGTTTCTTCTTTTGGTACCCCCCATACAAGGGCGAAGTAAGTTCGTTCAATAGAATGTTCAAAAAACTGATTGGCCAGAAATGTCATGGCATAGTCATTCTTGGCAACCACCAATAAGCCGGAAGTATCTTTGTCGATTCTATGAACCAAACCCGGACGAATTTCTCCGTTGCGATGGGTGGGTAGGTTTTGAAGATAGTAAATCAGGCCATTGACCAAGGTGCCTGTCCAGTTGCCAAAAGCCGGATGTACTACCATTCCGGCAGGTTTGTTGATGATGAGAATATCTTCGTCTTCAAAAACGATATTAAGCGGAATGTTTTCAGGAATAAGCTCTGTATTTCTGGGTGGCTTAGGTAAAGAATAGGTGATAACATCAAAGGGCTTTACCTTATAGCTTGCTTTGGCTGTCTGGCCATTTACTTTAATGGTTTCTGCCTCAATAGCATTCTGAATGCGATTGCGGGAAATGTTTTTAGAAAAATGAGGTAGATATTTGTCAAGCCGCATCAGTGCCTGTCCTTTATCAACCACAACTCTCTGGTGTTCGTAGAGTTCGTCTTCCTCGTCGTTATCAATATTTTCTTGTGTTTCAGACATTCTGCTTAATTTTGGTGCAAATCTTAGAATTTACATTTTACCTCAAATATGGTTGAAACTCAGTTTCAATGTGCAAAGATATGCTTGATTTTGAAAAAATACTAAATCTACCCTCACCATTAGAACCTCTCTCTGACCCAATGTATGTAGAAAAATCACTGAAAGTCTTTGTAAAAAGAGATGATTTGATACATCCACAGATTTCAGGGAATAAATGGCGAAAACTCAAGTTTAACCTGATTGAAGCAGAAAAACAGGGCTATCATAAACTCATAACTTTTGGTGGTGCACATTCTAATCATTTGTATGCGGTAGCAGCCATAGGCAGGTATTTTGGATTTGAAACAACCGGAATTATCAGAGGTGATGAATTAAACTCCTATTCAAGTATTACTTTACAATATGCGCATGAATGTGGCATGCAATTGCAATTTGTTTCGAGACAAGCCTATAAAGATAAAAACCAACTTTTGGGAATTTATCGGAAAGATGACCAGTATGTATTACCCGAAGGTGGAACCAATACATTATCGTTAGCAGGAGTAGGAGAGATGGTGCAAGAAATAAGGCAACAATTGGGATATGACCCTGATTATATCATTTGTCCTGTTGGCACAGGGGGAACTATTGCAGGAATTTTGTCGGCTGTATCAGCCAAAACAACTGTAGTAGGCGTTTGCGTATTAAAAAATGCTAATTATCTTGAAAATGAAATTACTACTCTGCTACAAAGCGGTGCGGATAATTATTCTGAAAATTATCGGATTTTCTGGGAGTTCCATCACAGAGGTTATGCAAAAAAAACGCCTCAATTAATGAGTTTTATTGAAGCGTTTAATGAGAAAAACGGATTTTCAGTTGAACCAGTTTATTCGGGGAAAATGTTTTATGCTTTTGATGAATTGGTAAAAAATGAAATAAGAGATAATAGTACAATAGTCTTGATTCACACAGGCGGTTTGCGATAAAAAAACTTGATTTCCTACAGGTCAATGACTAATGAAACTGTGGTTCCAGCCTCTGGTTTACTCTTAATTGCCAGCTCTCCACCAATTTTAGCGGCCCTTTTCTGCATATTTTTCAAACCATTTCTGGTAGATTCCTGCTGCATATCAAAGCCAATTCCATCATCAATAATATCAATTTTCAGGCGTTTTTGTTCTACACTTCCATTAATTTGTGCATGTTTGGCCTGACTATATTTAACCATATTATTGATAGCTTCTTTCAGAATAAGGTAAACGTCTCTGCGTTTACCCATATCAATTTTTAGATTTTCTGAGTTTGCCGGAAAATTGAATTTGAAAGCAATATCTTTAGATTCAAATAAGGGCACAGCATAAGTTTTTAGCCTCATTTCGAAATTATGAAAAGAATCATTTTCAGGGTTGATAGTCCAGATAATGTCATCCATTTTGTCAATTACTTCACGGGCATCATCGCTTACCCTACGCATAATTTCTGGCTTAAATTCATTTTTCTTTTGTTGAACGGCAACCATTTCAGATAAAATAGAAATACTACTGAGTGTACTACCTATTTCATCGTGTAAGTCAGCGGCAATTTTATTTCTCAGTAACTGGGTTTCTTCCAATCGTTTCCATCTGTTACGATTTACGAGAAAAACAATCAGAACGATTGCCAGTAATGCTACCAATATTCCACCAATCAAAAGCGCATTTCGCTGAAAATTGGCAATTTTAGTTTCTTCATCCAATAGTTTTATTTGTTGCTCTTTTTTCTCGGTTTCGTATCTGGTCAAAATTTCCTGTGTACGTTCGTCAGATTCTATTTTGTATGAGGAGTCTCTGGCAATATTGGCCTCGATCAGGTATTCATAAGCCTTATTGAAATTGTTGATTTTAGCGTAGAAATTTGAAATTGCCTCCGCAGCCTCATGCGTTTCTGCCCTATTTTCGGCCTCTTTGGTGAGGTCATATCCTTCTTTTAAATATTTCTCGGCTAATGAATAGTTTTTCTGATACAAATATAAATTGCCTAAAAGTACGCATCCATTAGCCAGCGCAGTTCTTGAATCAAGGCTCCGGCATAAAGTTTCGTTTTCTTTCAGGTATTTTTCAGCTTCCTTATACCTTTTAAAGTGTATTTCCATCCTTCCGAGGTTACTCAGCAAATCGGTTTTCAATAATAGATATTTTGCCTCTTCGGCATGTTTTAAACCAATTTTATAATGCCTGAGTGCCTCGTCCTGTTTCTGCAAATCATCATATAAATTCCCGATTTGGTTTTCATTAATTGCCATACCTTTTAAATCTCCTTTATCTGTATCTACCTTGAGTGCTCTTTGGTAATATTTCAAGGCTTCCATTGGTTTTTTATAAAATTTCAGAATCCCACCTACCAGGCTGTATGGTGAAGAGTCTAATTTTTTAAAATTTGCTTTTTCTTGCAACTCAATGGCTTTCATTGCATATTTCATGGCATTGTCACGGTCTCCCAAATCATCATAAGCTACCGCAATATTATTCAGGGCAGCCTCCTGCATACTTTTATTAAGTTTGTATTGCACTATTAAATCATAGCATTTTTTGAAGTTTTCAAGCATCTCTTTGGGTTCAGATTTCTGCTGGTTGATAATGGCTTTTAGTAGATAATGGTAGTAAATCCCCCGGCCATAATTAATTTTTTCTGAGAGGTTTTTTATGGCATTTGCCAGTGAATCTGCTTTTTTTAAGTCTGCTTTCTGATAAATCTGAATCAGGGCATAGGGGCGCATAGCCCATATATACAAGGTGTCTTTGGGTCGGGTTTTAAGAAAAGTAAGTAAAGAGTCTTCGGATTTGGGGACCTGTGTAAAGGCAAAAAAGGGTAGCAATAGTACGATAAGAAAAAAAAACATTTTTCTCATAAATAATAGTATTTTGGGATATCAAATTTAATAATTTTACAACGAACCTTTTTAAACAGATTCAAGATAAAGCAGTTTGTATATTAGACATATCAATTAATTGATTTTTAATTAAAATTCAAAAAAATGGAGATACAAGTTTTCAATGATTCAGAAGAACTGGCAAATCACACGGCAAAATTTATTATTAATTTAGTAAAAGATAAACCCACTGCTACGCTTATTCTTACCTCGGGCGATACTCCGGTAAAAACCTATCATAAAATAGTTGAATTAGCTGAACCCGAAGATTTTGCTCAGGTAACAGTAATTGGATTGGATGAATGGGTAGGAGTGCCTGCAACCAGCGAAGGCAGTTGCCGATATATTGTAGAAGAAAACTTATTGAAACCATTGGGAGTGAATCCTGCTCAATATACCTTTTTTGATTCGATGACGGAGGATTTACAGCAGGAATGTGAAAGGGTAGACCAATTGATTTTTGAGAAAGGTGGTGTTGATTTTATTGTGGTAGGTATTGGTCTGAACGGCCATATAGGGTTGAATGAACCCGGAACCAGCTTTGATTTATATAGCCATGTTTCTAAACTGGCAGAAATTACTATTAGTACAGGTCAGAAATATTTTAATGAAAATACCGAACTTACACAGGGCATCACCATTGGCTTAAAACACTTGTTAGAAGCGAAAACTGCGGTTATGATTGCCACAGGAGAGAAAAAGGCGGAGATATTAAGAGAAGTGGTTATTCAGGACCCTAATATTAATTTACCTGCTACGGTTTTCAAGAAACATATCAACGGCCATATCTGGATTGATAAAGCCGCAGCCTCATTGCTTCAATAAAGTAGTGGCATCTACTACTTCAAAATAGGGGTGGGTTTTCAGCATATCTCTTAAAACCTGTATATGCCCACCCCCTATAATTACCAATAATTTGCGGTCGAAAGGAGTTACCTTGAGAAGAATATTCTGCAATATTTTGGTGTTTCTGAAATACTCCTTGGCTGTAAACTCTGCCCCATAGCCATTAGTATTGGTATCCATCCAGCCCGTTATATTAAAATAGTGCAAAGTAGAAATGCTCTCTTCTGAGTTTAATTGAATCAGATGGTCTTTGATACTTAAATCTTTCCAGGTTTCATACCTTGCCAGATAATCTTTTAAAGCTTTATTGACACTTGGGTTTGCCTTGAAATAGTTATCGTAAGAAGGGCGTTTGCGTTCTAACTCATGCGAATAAAAACTCAACAAAGTATCTAATTTATTTTTGGCGAGTTTAAGCCCCGGCACCAATTCAGGCTGTACATAGTTTACACAGGTAACCCCAACCGGATGATTGAGTTTGTAAGCCAGTTTAATACCTAACTGGTAAATTTCATTGTATTCAATGTTACGCTCTTTAGGTCTCAGGTTGTTCTGGTAATTTTTATATACATTGTCCCAGAAAGGTTGAGTATCTGGTGTATTCTCTACAAATATTTTATCCGGCTTAAATTTGGCTAAGGCATCAACCACTTCTGAAATCTGCGCTTGTCGGTTGGCAGATAGTAAATCACTAAGTGAACCTTGCTTATAATCGGGCGTTTCCCCCATGTGAAAGACACCAAGAAAAGCAATTTGAATTTTTCCACTCTGGGCTAATAACTGAAATGGAAGGCTTAACAGGAAAGTAAATAGGGTAATTTTTTTCATGTATAGGGTTTTGCTGTAAACATAAGCAAAAAGACTGTCAAAATAGTAAGAAACTCAGGCTTTTCAGGGTTCAAAAATTACTCAATCACCATTTTTTTATAATAGACACGTAAGAACCAAAATTGTCTCTGATCAGGTCCCCGTGGTCAACGGCTATGCTTACATTCAAATGAGCTTTTAATCGGCTGAGAGGAATAGTTGTATTGACCCCATAGGAGATTTGTGTTACAGGTGAGATAGGTTTGCCGACCACATCATAAGAGCCAAAATTTTTGCTGAAAGATATCCGATTGGTAAAACTGACAGTACCAATCTGATTCATGGTAGCTAAATAAAAAGCCCATACACGGTTGTTATTGACAAAAATATAATTATTGTCCACCTGTTTTTCAGACCTTAAATTTTCTTCGGGGGTCAGAAATGGCGTGCCAATGGTATAGCGGTTGTACGACCATCCATCAAGGTATTGCTGATGGTTAAAAAGGAAGTTTTCTTCGTTAGGGTGCCTATCAGGCAAGCCTAAAAGTCTGCCAAAAGCTGAAACATAATGCCCCTGATTTTTGGTGTAAAGGTATTCGAAAACTACTTTTTTAAAGGCAGATTTATAAGGAGTGAGGCTGATGCCATACAGGCCATCATCTGTATTGGTAAGGCCAAAAAGCTGGCCATCATCAAAAACAAATTGTTTATATAAAAGCAATTTAGCCTTTTTAAGCGTTATCTCGGCACCTGCATCTAATGAACCTAAATGGTTACCAAAACGATTGCCTAATTCAAATTTGTTGTAGTCTTTATATTTGGGTATTGTTCCCCATACTTTTTTGAGTGGGAATACTACATTTCCATAAACAAACCAATCTTCCGGAAATTTTCCGTTATATAATCTGTCGTCTCCTTCAGGTAAGGTTACTTTAGGTGTGCCACCCCATTGTACATTGTGTACAATACCACCAAAGAGTTTTATTTGGGCAGTAGGTTTGCCGAGTCTGAAAAAAAGAGATTTCTGATGCAGGTAATATCCTTTTGCATAATTCTGTTCGCCAAACCACCCATGTGCATAAGTGCCCTTAAAACTTAGCCACTTGAAGAATAATTTAGTATAAATAGGAATACTCACCTGAAGTTTAGGCAGTGGAAGCGCATTGCCAGACCACGAGATAGAACCTGAACTGAGGGTAGTATCAACTAAACCAAATATTTCTCTCTTTCGACCTGCATAAATCTCAAAGGCTCCGACTTTAGCACAAATATAACCTTCGGGTATTATTAATTGTGGCTGACGACCTAATAGTGTAACTAATTCTGCACCATAATCGAGCCTGAAAAACTTATTGAGCGTATCTTTTTTGGTTCTTAAAATCTGCCGACAGAGAAAAGAGGGGAGTTCTTTGGGGATACTTCCATACTGGTTACTTGCTTGCCAGAAAGGCAATTTGTTTGTGAGTGAAAAATACCCTCCAACTTCAAATTCATAATTGAATTTGTTTTTTAGCTGTGTTTCCTGGGCAAAAACCGCAGGTAAGGCGAATAAGATGATTAAAGCAGTAATACTTTTCATTACAGCATATTTTTGGGCTACATCGTAATGATAAACAATAGACAAAAACAATGCCTAATTTGAAATCCATTGCATAATCAGCCCTGTTAAGTATCCGCAATAGGTACCAATAGCATTTCCTAAGATAGCCAGCAGTACACCGATTGGTGCCAGAGAGGGGTGAAAAGCAGCCGCAACTACTGAGGCAGAAGCGACACCGCCGACATTAGCCTGCGAACCCACAGCTGTAAAAAAGAAGGGAGCTCGTACCACTCTTGCTGCTATTAATGTAAAAATTGCGTGTGTCAGAATCCAGATTAATCCTACCACAAAAAGGGTGGGATTCTGAAAAGCGTCAAAAATATGTAACTGCATACCAATGGTTGCAATCAGAATATACAGAAACAAAGTGCCGAATTTGGTTGCACCAAACCTTTCTAAATTACGAGCTGTGGTGGTTGAAAGTATAAGCCCCGAAGAGGAGGCGATAGTTACAATCCAGAACGATTTTGATGCCAGACTATAGGCTTTTAGTACAGGGTAATTTTTTTCAATAAAAGGCGCAATCAAATCAGCAAGTAAATGTGAAACAGCCGTGATACCAAACCCTACAGCTAATAAAATTATCAACTCCTGAAAATCGGGATTTTTCTCTTTTTTACTGTTATGCTCAACCTTGATTCTGATTTCTTCAATTACTGATGAGTCGGCTTTCATTTTCTTATCAATCTGGTCAGCCTTTCCCACGAAGTACAATAATAAACCCAGCCACAATTCAGCAAATAATATATCTATGACACTTGTTTGCGCAAAAACGTTGGGAGAAGGCTGAAATATTTCTTTCAAAGCCAACTGGTTGGCATTTCCACCTGTCCAGCTTCCGGCAATGGTAGCCAACCCCCGCCATACTTCTTCGCCATTCCGGTTTAAAAAGCCCGGGTCGATGCTTTTACCAATCCATAAGGCTAACGGCCCACCAACCATTACCCCGACGGCTCCAATCAGAAATACAAAGAGGGCTTTACCGCCTAAACGCCTGATAGCCTGAAAATCGATTCCCAAGGTAAAGAATACAAGACAGGTAGGTAGCAGAAACCGGGAGGCTGTTTCATCTAATTGCGATTGGGTGGCCGATATAATATTGAAAGAACTTAACAGGCCGGGAATAAAAAAACACAAGAGAATCGGGGGAATGATTTTGTAAAACCCTTCAAAAGTTTTAAGTCTGGTTGAATAAAAAATAAGCGCCAAAGTACCAAGCAGAATGCCTAATACAATAGCATCGTTTGTAAATATAGGAGCGTTCGGGTTCATCAATAAGAGATTAGATTTGCTTTGTTGAATAAACAGATTTTTTATGGATTACGCAAATGTGAGAAGTATTAAAATACAGCGAAAAGCAGCAGAAAAAGGCCGAAATAGCCTTAAATAAAAAACACGCAATCCTCAATTCGGAACTGCGTGTCGCAATTACACTTCATCAACAAACTAAAAACCAAATAATGTTTTTGTTAAGCAAACATACTTAAAAAAAAGTATGAAAGAAATTTATTCATAAATCTTTCATACTTCACGCTGTAAGAGGGGGACTCGAACCGCCCACGGTGTAGTTAGCCACAGTACAAATTTTGGTGGTCAATCCCAGTCGACTAAAATTGTCCGGCTTTATGCTGCGTTTGTCCTATTATCACCACCCCCGAGACAGGAGGGCATGGCTGCCAATTTCATCACCTTACATTATCATTGTCAAGGCCGTTTCTCTCTCGCTTTGACATGACAAAGTTACAACATAAATCTATGTAATTGCAAATTTTTTATAAAATTTCTCAAAAATTTAAATGATTGCTAAAATTTAAATTAAAATATTGATAAATTCGCAAAAACTTATACTTTGAATGGACAAAAATTTAGAAATTGATAAAACAGATCTGAAGATTTTATCATTATTAATGCAAGATGCCAAGATGCCTTATACAGCCATAGGAGAAAAAATCTTCGTTTCAGGTGGAACTGTGCATGTAAGAATGGCAAAAATGGAACAGATGGGTATTGTAAAAGGTTCACAGCTGATTGTTGACCCGGTTCGATTAGGGTGGGACATCAGTGCATTTATCGGCATATACTTAGATAAAAGTTCTCTGTATGACGAGGTGGCAGACCAGTTGGAAATGATACCCGAAATAGTTAGTATTAACTACACTACCGGAATGTATAGTATTTTTGCCAAAATCGTGTGTAGAGATACACCCCATCTGCGTGAGGTACTTCATGATAAGGTGCAAAAAGTACAAGGGATTCAGCGAACTGAAACTTTTATTTCATTAGAAGAACGCACGGTGAGACCCATTCCGCTTTTGTAAATTATTCCGGAAACCCTTACAACCTTTTAGATAAAAGAATAGTCAAGTCTTAAAATACAGAGAGGTCTTTGCCAAATCAATAGATTTTTGACTGAGAGGAATTTTAATTTTGTTTTTCTGACACTCCCTTAACGGCTTATCTAAACAAATGGGTACCTTTGCAGGTCGGTTTATCAAATTTTAAAGCACGCATAATTCCCTTTTGAGGAAAGAGATATATTGAATGGACTTTCGAGCAGCAAAGCAGAATCAGATATTTATTTTTATTGCAATTTTACTTCCGGTTATTTACGGAATTTTCTTTATACGAAATTTCACGTTGCCGTTAACCGGAGGAGGAGATGTTGATGAATGGGAATATGTTGGTTATTATTTATCTCAGAATCTCCGTTTTGATATTTTTCCGAAAGTTATCTTACAACAGAATCAGACGTTTTATCCATTCGGAACAACTCAGGCGTTTGCAGATTGGTCACTTGAAAGCAATTACTGGTTTGCCTTGTTTTATCGTCTCAAAGGGCATGGTGCCTGGCTTAATTATTATTATGTGTTAAGTCTTGTGGTCTCTTTTTTAGGCTCTTATTTGTTACTTAAAAAAGAATTTGGCCTGAAAAAAGCGTTTTTTGTAGGCTTTGTTGTTACATTTTTTAATTTTTATGCGCTCAACAAATATCCTCATCATTTTAACCATAGTACCATACATTGGACTATACTAAGTATATTTTCTGATTTTATTTTAGTCAAAAGAATAATTCTGAGAGAGCATATTTCGGTTAAGTGGGTGTTTTTAAAAGCTTTTTTACTGATAGCTACATTAGGAATGAACTTAGGATATATCTGTGGATTTGCTTTAACAAGTTTTGTTCTAAGTTTGATGGTTGTAGGTGTAGTGATTATTAAAAGATATAGCAAAAAGGAAAATCAACTGATTTTTTATTTAAGCAATTGGGGTAAGGAATTAAAAAATAGTCCGGCCTTGTATGTTTTCCTTTCGTTACCTCCACTGTTATTACTGTATTTTTATTTGCCCATTGTGTGGCAGATTTACCAGGAATCGCAGACTTTACATTTTAATAATGCGGAATCACCACATCTCTGGAGTCATCCATTAAGAATGATGTTTCCGTATTTTCCTTTTTTTAATGCTACAGAAAATCCACTGACAAATTTATTAAAAGATATGCCAGAGGGGTTAGGCTCAGGAAGTCCCGGGTGGTTTTGTTTGGGGTTAGGTATTATAGGGTATATTTCAAACTGGAAAAAATACTGGCTGGTTTTTTTGCCTCTGGTAATACTGTTAATTATTTCAACTTTTTATCATCCGAATAGAGTGCCGACTTTGAAAATTTTCCCGTGGGGAACTTTCAACCGTGTACCGTCGAGATTCACCTCTATTTTACCTGTTATCTTTTGTTGCTTTATATTACCGCTTGATTGGTATAAGCTAAAGATACATAAGATACTTACCGGTGTATTGGTAGTGTTGTTTCTGATAGAAGGCATAGTTGTTTATCAGTTTTTATATAAAAAGAGTCCTTATATAGTTGATGGTAATTTTTTTAACTATATGGCTGTGGTAGAAAAGCAGAAAGGGGAAGCAGTGCTTGATTTTCCGTTTTGTGTAGTGGGGGGAGATGGGACAGGCCTGAAAGAAAACCTTTGCCCGGTTTTTGTCTATACCTGTAATGTATATGCCATGCGAAGATTCCATCATAAAAAGGTGATAGGTGGGTATTATAGCCATATAAATCCTGTAGCTATTAAAGGCTTTGTTGAGATGGGTGTAGGGAAACTGACAAAACCTAATTATACTGACTGGCGGAGTGCTTCTATGGTTATTAACGAGTTTTCGGAAGAGCAACTGGCCTACTTTATTAAGTATTTACAATACAACGACTTTGTGGGAATCAACCTGTGCGTTGATTTGATACATGAAAAAATGTATAAACAAATCGTAGATAATATCGGAAAACCGACACAAAGTACACTATTTCCGGGTGCTGGGAGGGTGGTTTTTATTCCAAAACCAGATGCCTGGCGTAAGCTGACTGATAAAAACAAAGCGGCAGGAATGAAGTTTCCTTGTGGTTGTTGAGGAAGGAAAAGTATAAATTTCATTCAATTATAGGGTTCAGGCTTTTAAATGAAAAAAAAAAGCCGTTATTTTACGTTAGACTCGCAATTTTTAATTATTATAACAAAGATACGGATAGCCTTATGGCAAAACTATTTCATTTACAAACGTTTTCGTCAGAAAAGGGAAGTCTTACGGTTTTTGAAAAAATATTACCGGAAGGCATCAGGAGGATTTTTTATATTTATGATGCTGAGAATCAGATTAGAGGTGGTCATAGACACGTATTAGCTAATAATGCTTTAACTTGTGTTAGCGGGAGTTGCAAAGTTTTTGTAGATGATGGCGAAGAACAACATGTGTATGACCTTGATGCACCTGATATTTGTCTGTTACTTGACCCAAAAGACTGGCATGAAATGTATGATTTTTCAGAGAATGCTGTTTTACTGGTATTATCTGACCAGTTTTACGATAAGGAAGACTATATTTTTGAAAGATACCCTGAAAAAAAACTTAGTCCAATCCAATAAACCTGCTATTGAAAACAATTCTACATTAAAAAACCACCTTAGAATTGCGTCATAAGGTGGTATATCACAAAAAATCAGAAATTATAAAGTTTCTATAATGATATTATGGTTGGTATAGATACATATATCTGCTGCAATATTCAAGCCTTCCTGTACCATTTCTTGTGCACTTAATTTGGGGGCATGTCTCTTTAATGCAATGGCTGCCGATTGGGCATACATGCTTCCCGAACCAATTGCTGCAATCTGATTATCCGGCTCTAATACGTCGCCTGTACCCGAAATAACCAGAAGTTCTGTTTCATTGGCTATAATCAGCATGGCTTCTAATTTACGCAAGTATCTATCCATACGCCAGTCTTTAGCCAGTTCAATAGCTGCACGTTTCATATTGCCACCATAAGAATTGAGTTTTTCTTCAAAGCGTTCAATCAGCGTGAAAGCGTCGGCTGTTGAGCCTGCAAAGCCAGCTAATATTTTACCCCCATAGAGTTTTCTTACTTTTCTGACATTGCTTTTGGCAATAGTATTGCCCATAGTTGCCTGTCCGTCAGCGCCTAAAGCTACTTTTCCATCATGAATGATTCCAAGGACAGTTGTTGCGTGTATTTTTTCCATTTTATTCTTTAGATTCTATGGAAGAAATCTTCCAGATGTTTTCTTCCAGGTCAAATTTATAAATCAATGTGTGTATATAAGGCTTTTTTATATTTACGGTTACCGTAGCCTTTGTTTTGTCTATTTTAGTTGATGAACTATTTTTAAGTGCATACAACAATTGCGCAATAGTTGGCGGGTCTTGCGAAAGTAAATATCTGTCGTAATCAAGTCTTTCGGCTATCTCCTTTTTGGCTACAACAGACTGTTTGACTTTAAATTCATTTTTCAGATTTCTGAGATAAATGCTTGAAAACAAGCCTGTTTTCTCAATGACTGATAGGTAATTCTGCAAACATTTAGGGTTGATTTTAGTAATATCCATGCCCTCACCTTCAAAACATTCGTTTTCATCAGGCACTTGTGCAGGTTTACCTAACCAACTAAAGAATTTGCCAAGTCTTTGTTGAGGAGTCTGCTGTGCATGTAATGGAATAGCAAATGCTACAAAGCAATAAATCCCCCATATTTTCAATGAGGGATTTATCAGATGTTTTAATCGATATTCTTTTGCTAACATTTATACCAACAACTTGTAAGGTTCTTCAAGCAATTGTTTTAAGGTAACCATAAAGGCCGCACCTGTTGCACCGTCTACTACACGGTGGTCGCAGGTTAAGGTTAACTTCATGATATTAGTTGCAAAGAACTGGCCATCTTTTACACCTACGGTTTCTTTAATGGCACCTACCGCCAGAATACAAGATTCCGGTGGATTGATGATAGAGGTAAATTGCTCAATGCCAAACATACCTAAGTTACTTACGGTAAACGTATTACCTTCCCAGTCTTTGGGTTGTAATTGTTTGTTTTTTGCTTTTCCACCTAAATCTTTGGTTTCAGCCGCAATCTGTGACAGGGTTTTGGTATTGGCAAAACGGATAACAGGAACTAAAAGCCCTTCTTCAACCGCTACAGCCATACCAATATGCACATGGTGATTTTTACGAATCTTATCGCCCATCCACGAAGCATTTACCATTGGGTGTTTGGTTAATGCCGCAGAAACTGCTTTAATTACCATATCATTGAATGAAATTTTTACAGGAGAAATCTCATTCATGGCTTCTCTTGCCTTGATGGCTTTATCCATCGTGATTTCCATCGTCAGATAGAACTCAGGAGCAGAGAATTTAGATTCTGACAAGCGACGAGCGATGGTCTTACGCATTTGCGAAAGCGGTACATCTTCGTAACTTTCCTGACCAGCCGGAGCAGCGGCAACCGCAGGAGCCGTTGTTTGACTTGGTGCAGGCGTAGCAGGTTTAGCTTTTGGCTGGAAGGTGTCCACATCATTCTTGATAATTCTTCCGCCTTCGCCAGAGCCATTAACGTCTGATAAGTTAATGCCTTTTTCTTCGGCCAATCGTTTTGCTAATGGAGAGGCTAAAATACGACCATTATTAGCTGCTGCTGTGGTTGGTTCCGGCGTACTTGATACTTGTGCTTGAGGCGCAGCTGGTGTAGCGGCAGGTTTATCAGCTTCTTCGGGTTTGGCCGGAGCAGCAGGTGCACTTCCGGCATTTAATAAAGCCTGGTAGTCGGCACCTTCTTCACCTATTACAGCAATTACCTCATTTACTTTGGCGGCTTTTCCGGCTTCTACACCAATGTATAATAAGGTTCCGTCTTCATAGGCTTCTAATTCCATCGTAGCTTTATCTGTCTCAATTTCAGCCAGAATATCACCTGATTTTACTTTATCACCTACTTTTTTCAACCAGGTGTGTATCACCCCTTCTGTCATGGTATCGCTCAGAAGTGGCATTTGAACTGTTTTAGCTTTGATATTTGAAGTATCTACTGCCGGAGCAGCAGGCGCTGTAGGTTGTGTTGCAGGTTGGGCAGCAGGGGCTGACTCCTTTGATGCTTCGGCATGTTGAGCCGAGCCACCTCCACTTAAAAGGCTTTGATAATCTTCACCGGGCTTACCGATTACTGCCATGATAGCATCAACCGGAACAGATTGCCCTTTTTCTACGCCGATATATAGCAAAGTACCATCATAATAAGACTCCATATCCATGGTAGCCTTATCTGTTTCTACTTCTGCCAAAATATCGCCTGATTTTACAGTGTCTCCAACTTTTTTATGCCATGCTGCTATAACACCCTCTTCCATGGTGTCGCTCATCTTGGGCATTCGGATTACTTCTGCCATTTTAAAAATTTGCTTGGTTTTGGATTAATGATTTTGCTGTAAAGGCTCGTGTACTTTTAATAGAACATCATAGCTGAATAAAAAGTTACGTAGCTTTCAGCAATTTATTGATTTTACTTAGAATCGGTTTCAACGAATTTCTTCGATGCCCAAAATTATAATAAAGTCTGTGAATGTCAGTCATATTCCAACAAAAACTTTATACAATTATATATTCCGGTATAAATAAAAAGCCCTTCCGTTGGTAAATCAGGAAGGGCATTTATTTTTAGCTAATCTTTAATACAGCCATAAATGCTTCTTGTGGTACTTCTACTGTTCCAATCTGGCGCATCCTCTTTTTACCTTTCTTTTGTTTCTCCAATAGTTTACGTTTACGCGAAATATCACCCCCGTAACACTTGGCAATTACATCTTTTCGTAGCGCTTTTACTGTTTCACGGGCAATAATCTTGGCACCAATAGCTGCCTGAATAGCAATCTCAAATTGCTGGCGTGGTAAAAGTTCTCTTAGTTTTTCACACAACTTCTTTCCCCAGTCATAGGCCTTATCACGGTGTACAATTGCCGAAAGGGCATCAACCGGGTCACCATTTAAGAGAATATCTAATTTCACGAGGTTGGACTCACGGTAGCCAATGAGGTGATAGTCTAAGGAGGCATAGCCTCTTGATATGGTTTTTAGTTTGTCGAAGAAATCGAATACTACTTCCGAAAGTGGCATTTCAAAAGTCAGCTCCACACGGGTTGAGGTCAGGTACACCTGATTTTTCAGTATCCCTCTTTTTTCCATACACAAACCCATAATAGGCCCAACGTAGTCAGAGGCAGTAATAATCTGTGCATTGATAAAAGGTTCTTCAATCCAGTCGATATAGTTAGGATCTGGCATTTCTGACGGAGCAGAAACTTCCATTATCTCGCCTTTTTTATCAATCACATGAAAGCGTACTGATGGAACTGTGGTCAGTACAGTCATATCAAACTCACGTTCCAGACGCTCCTGTACAATTTCCATGTGCAACATTCCGAGGAACCCACATCTGAAACCAAAGCCTAAGGCGGCAGAAGTTTCAGGTTCCCATATAAGTGCTGCATCATTTAATTGCAGTTTTTCCATAGCCTCTCTCAAATCTTCAAACTCTGAGGTATCAACCGGATAAATTCCGGCGAATACCATGGGTTTTACCTCCTCAAAACCTTTAATGGCTTCTTTAGTAGGGTTTTCTGAGTGGGTAATGGTATCACCGACTTTTACCTCTTTGGCAACTTTAATACCTGAGATAATATAACCCACATCTCCGGAATCTACATAGTCACGGGGTTCTTTGGTTAAGCGCAGAATACCCACTTCATCAGCAATGTATTCTTTACCTGTAGCCACAAATTTTACTTTATCACCCTTAGAGATACGCCCGTTTTTTACCCGGAAAATTACCTCAATACCACGATAAGAGTTAAAGGTTGAGTCAAAAATTAATGCCTGTAATTCTGCATTCGGATTACCTTTTGGTGGATGAATACGATGGATAATAGCCGACAGAATTTCATTGATACCGATGCCTTCTTTGGCGCTGGCAGGAATAATTGAATCTCTGTCACAACCAATCAGGTCAACAATCTGGTCTTTTACCTCTTCGGGCATCGCACCGGGTAAATCAATTTTATTTAATACCGGAATGATTTCGAGGTCATGATCTAACGCTAAAAAAAGGTTACTGATGGTTTGTGCCTCAATTCCTTGCGAAGCGTCAACTACCAGCAATGCACCTTCACAGGCGGCAATTGAACGGGAAACCTCATAACTGAAATCGACGTGACCGGGGGTATCAATCAGATTTAATATATATTCCTGCCCTTCAAAATGATAATTCATCTGAATAGCATGGCTTTTTATCGTAATTCCTCTTTCTCTCTCCAAATCCATATCGTCAAGCACTTGTGCTTGCATTTCACGGTCCGAAATAGTATTGGTAAATTGTAGGAGGCGGTCGGCAAGGGTACTTTTGCCGTGGTCAATGTGTGCAATAATGCAGAAATTACGAATATTTTTCATCTAATGTTCAGTTCCGGATATTATAAGATAGCAGTCGTATTTTTTGGCTATCTGCTCTTTGTCTGTAACAACAAACTGACTTTAAAACGGGTGTTTTAAAAGAAAAACTGTATTACAAATCAATTATTTGCAAAAATAGTAAGAAAAGGAGGATAAAATGAAGATTTTAAAGATAATTATCTCCAACTAAATAATTACTCACATAATCCTGCACCGAATCTTCTAAGGAGGTAAAAGGCTTTTTATAACCTATCAGACGGAGTTTACTCATATTGGCCTGAGTAAAATACTGGTATTTGTCACGAATATCTTCAGGCGTATCTATAAAATCTATCTGGGGTTCCAGATTCAAAGCGGCAAAGGTAGCTTTGGCTAAATCAAGAAAAGTACGGGCTTTGCCTGTTCCGAGGTTATAAATGCCTGAGTTGCGGCGTGAGTGCATGAGGTGAATACAAACTTCTATCAAATCTTTTACATATACGAAGTCGCGCATTTGTTCGCCATCTTTATAGTCCGGCCGATGTGATTTGAAAAGTTTTATTCTACCGCTTGATTTAATCTGATTGTAGGCATGAAAAATAACCGAAGCCATGCGGCCTTTGTGATATTCGTTAGGTCCAAACACATTGAAGAATTTTAAACCAGCCCAGAAAAAAGGTGTATCTTTTTGCAACAAAGCCCATTTGTCAAAATCATTTTTTGATTCACCATAAGGGTTTAAAGGCTTTAGTTGCGGAATCACCAACTCGTTGTCGTCATATCCCAACTCACCGTTTCCATAGGTAGCTGCCGAGGAAGCATATATCAAGGGAATCTGGTAAAGATGGCACTTTTTCCATATCTGCTTCGAGTAGTTAAGATTTAATTTGTTGAAAATATCCTGGTCAAACTCTGTAGTATCTGTACGTGCACCAATATGAAAACAAAACTCAACTTCTG
This sequence comes from Emticicia agri, assembly GCF_004168285.1. GTDB lineage: Bacteria > Bacteroidota > Bacteroidia > Cytophagales > Spirosomataceae > Emticicia > Emticicia agri. The sequence continues at coordinate 151,133 of NZ_SEWF01000009.1, forward strand.
CCTGATTTTTATCTAACCATTCAAAAAATACATCACGGTTTACAAATTCCTGAATTTTTTTGCCCTCTAAATTCTTCATTTTCAAGGGATTAGTAAAGTCATCAACAGCAATAATAAAATTAAACCCGTCTTGATTCAGGCGTTGTATCAAACAGCTTCCAATAAAACCGGCGGCACCCGTAACAATTATCATAAAACTTTCGTAGTGTTATAAGATTGCAAATTTAGTACATTCATTAACGTAAATCCATAGACTTAACTTTGATTAAATTGCACTTTTTAAAGAATGTGCTTTCAATTAACCTCTACTGATGTAAGTTAATACTTTTTTGATGGTAATTTTGTGAAATTTTTAAGACAAACTTCGTTGTTTGAGAGTATAAAAAGAAAATCAAGTTAAAATATTATGATTTATATAACAAGACGTGAGCGATTCAATGCTGCGCACAGGTTATGGAATACAACATGGCCGGAAGAAAAAAACAGAGAAGTTTTTGGTTTGTGTTCTAATATACACGGTCATAACTGGGAACTGATTGTAACCGTGAAAGGTGAGATAGACCCTGATACAGGATTTGTGATGGACTTAAAAGCACTCAGCAAGTTGATGAAGCAAGAGGTAGTGGATAAAGTTGACCACACTTTTTTGAACGAAGATGTGCCTTTTCTGAAAGGAAAATTTCCAAGCACAGAGGTTTTTGCTGTAGAAATCTGGAAGATACTGGCTCCGATTATTAAAAATGATTATAACAGTACACTGCATTGTGTAAAACTGATAGAAACACCAAACCATTATGTGGAGTACTTTGGTGAATAAAATGTATTTCAGGAGCATCTGTTTTAAAGTTCAGTATAATCAATCATTCAGTCAATTACGAAGTTGTTCAGCATGAAATATTTTATTATAGCAGGCGAGAGGTCAGGAGATTTACATGGGTCTAATCTGGTTACTGCTATAAAAATGGCAGATAAAGAAGCTGAGATAGTAGGATGGGGGGGAGATTATATGGAAGCGGCAGGGGTAAATATACTGATGCATTATAAAGCCCTTGCCTTTATGGGGTTCTTTGAAGTGCTAATGAATTTGTCGAAAATTCTTGGGTTTTTTAAGGTCTGTAAAAAACAGGTACTTGACTACAAGCCTGATGCCATCATACTGATAGATTACGGTGGTTTTAATATGCGCCTTGCCAAATGGGCTAAATCACAGGGCTTTAAGGTATTTTACTATATTTCGCCTAAAGTGTGGGCCTGGAATCAGAACAGGGCGTTGAAATTGAAGCAGAATATCGACAGGCTTTTTGTTATCTTTCCGTTCGAGGTAGATTTCTTCAAAAAATTTGATTATGAGGTTGAATTTGTAGGTAATCCGTTGTTTGATGCCATTGCCACTTTTCGGCCAAACCCTGATTTTTTAAGCCAGAATAAGCTCAATGACAAGAAAATCATTGCCTTATTACCGGGTAGCAGAAAGCAGGAGGTAGAGAAGATGCTTGAATTGATGGTGGCCACCAAAAAGCAATTTCCCGAGTATAGATTCGTTATTGCAGGAGTCGGGAATCTGTCAAAAGAGTTTTATCAGCGGTTTTTAACAGATGATATCAGCCTTGTTTTTGATCAGGCTTATGACCTTCTGAGCCATGCCGAGGCTGCTATGGTAACGAGTGGAACAGCTACTTTAGAGACAGCCTTATTTGGTGTGCCACAAGTAGTTTGTTATAAGACCAGCCCAATTACCTACAGTATAGGCAAGATAGTTATTAGAGTGCCTTTTATTTCGCTGGTAAATCTGATTGCGCAAAAAGAAGTAGTAACAGAGCTTTTGCAAGATGAACTGACGCCCGAAAATATCGCCCTGGAAATTAAAATGGTATTAAATAATTCGGAGAGAAGAAAAGAGCAAATAGCTGAATATCAAAGAATTAGAAGCATTCTTGGCAGCACCGGAGCATCGGCTACAACGGGCAAAAGAATTGTAGAAATATTAAATAATAGTAGATTAGCGAATCATTGATGTATCATTAAAATTGTTTAAAATGAGATTTAGTAAAACCTTAATTATCTTAACTTTTACAGGACTAATTCTGTTTTCATGTAAAGAAAAGCCGGTGGTGTTGAAATCAAAAACAGAATATCTGGCAGGAACAGTTTCTAAAACATGGCGTAATACCAAAGCAGAAGCAACTGACCCAAGTAAACTAACCATAGATCTGGTACACACTCAACCTGATTGTGTCAAAGACAATATATTGATTTTTTATCCTGACCAAACTTACGAGTTTAAGGAAGGAGCAACCAAATGTAATGGTAGTGACCCTGATTTATTGCTGAAATCGAACTGGAGTTTTCTTGACAACGAAACCAAGTTTAAAATTGATAAAATTGTGTTTTTGGGAAGAGAGCTAAATGATACGATTTTTGATATTGTAGAACTGAACGATAATGTTTTTACGGGAAAAACTACGGTTACTTTAAACGGGGTTACTTATCAGTTTGTGGCTACATTTCAGCCTGTGCAATAAAGTATAGATAGCTGATAGAGAATAAATTTGACAAATTAGCAAATTGTATGGGTATTAAGGCTAAATTTGCGAACAAATATTTTTTTATTGGTGTTTATTAAGTCGAGCGGATTGTGAATTCGTGGTTTTTGAACTCTTCAACACGTCTAATATTTCGCTTTTTAAACCTAATATAGCGCTTAAAGCAAAAATACATGAGTAAAGACTTAGAATTATTAGAAGAATTAACAAGCTCTGAATATAAATACGGGTTTTATACAGATATTGAGGCTGACGAGGTTCCGGCAGGATTAGACGAAAGTGTTGTTCGTTTGATTTCTGAAAAGAAAAACGAGCCTGAATGGATGTTGGAATGGCGTCTGAATGCTTTCAGAACATGGCTTACCATGACTGAACCTAAGTGGGCAAATATTAAATATAGCCCGATTGATTTTCAGGGAATTAAATATTACTCTGCTCCTAAACAGAAAAAAGAAATTAATAGCCTTGATGAAATTGACCCTGAATTGCGTCGTACTTTCGAACGTCTGGGTATTTCGCTAAAGGAACAGGAGCGTTTAGCAGGAGTTGCGCCAAAACCTTTGTCGGGAGTTGCCGTTGATGCCGTAATTGACTCAGTTTCTGTAGCTACTACTTTTAAAGCTGACCTGAGAAAATTAGGAATCATTTTTTGTTCAATGTCTGATGCCATTCAGGAACACCCTGATTTGATAAAAAAATACTTAGGGTCAGTTGTGCCTGTCAAAGATAATTTTTATTCGGCACTAAATGCGGCTGTTTTCTCTGACGGTTCTTTCTGTTATATTCCAAAGGGTGTTCGTTGCCCAATGGAGCTATCAACCTATTTCCGTATCAATGCGGCCGGAACAGGTCAGTTTGAACGTACGCTGATTGTGGCTGATGAAGGCGCCTATGTAAGTTATCTGGAAGGCTGTACAGCACCTCAACGTGACGAAAACCAATTGCACGCCGCTGTAGTTGAAATTTATGCCCATAAAAATAGTGAAGTAAAGTACTCAACGGTTCAAAACTGGTATCCGGGTGATAAAGAGGGTAGAGGGGGTATTTATAACTTTGTAACCAAGCGTGGTTTATGTTTTGGTGAAGGTTCTAAAATATCATGGACACAGGTTGAGACTGGTTCGGCCATAACCTGGAAATATCCATCTGTAATTCTTCGTGGTGATAATTCAATCGGGGAGTTTTATTCGGTAGCTGTAACCAATAATATGCAACAGGCTGATACCGGGACCAAAATGATTCATATAGGTAAGAATACCAAGAGTCGTATTGTATCAAAAGGTATTTCGGGTGGGAAGAGCCAGAATTCATACAGAGGTTTGGTTGATATTTCTAAGAGAGCACAAAACGCCCGTAACTTCTCTCAATGTGACTCATTGCTATTGGGAGATAGATGTGGCGCACATACATTCCCGTATATTGAAGTAAATAACTCTACGGCCTCGGTAGAACATGAAGCCACCACTTCAAAAATTGGTGAAGACCAATTGTTTTATTGTAACCAGAGAGGTATTCCTACTGAAAAAGCAGTGGCTTTGATTGTGAACGGTTATGTAAAAGAAGTATTGAATCAATTACCGATGGAATTTGCGGTAGAAGCACAGAAATTATTGGAGATTTCTTTAGAAGGAAGTGTCGGATAATTTTTAGAATATAGATTATTGAAAGAAAGACTGCTCAGAAGGCAGTCTTTTTTGTTAGATACATTTTCTTTAAAAACTTGCTATCTGGTGTAAGAATCAGTAGCTTTGGTAAAACCTGAATCTACTAATTACAAACATGAGCGATCTTGATATACTGGCACACGCTTTACATTCATTAGCCAACATTGATGAAGAGGATTTTAAGATTTCGGCTGCTTATTGGCAAAAACGCACTTACAAAAAAGGCGAGTATTATAATGAGTACCGGAATGTATGTAAATACCTGGGATTTATCATTGATGGGGTATTCAGAACCTATTATGTAGACGATAATACCGGTGAAGAAAAGAATGTATTCTTTTTCTCAAAAAATCAGGTAGTGGTTTCATTTAAAAGTTTTATTACCCAAACCCCCTGTAACTACTTTACTCAATCAATGGTTGATTCAAGGATTTTATACATCCATATTGATGACCTCAACCGCTTGTATCAGCAATCACATAAATGGGAACACTTAGGAAGACTCATTGCAGAATTAGCCTTTAATGTTTCGATGAATCGTACTGAAAGTTTTCTATTCCAAACTCCTGAACAACGGTATTTACAATTAGTTGCAGACCACCCCGATATTTTCAATACCATTCCGCTGTATCAGATTTCATCTTATTTAGGCATTCAAGGCCCATCTTTAAGCCGCATTCGTAAAAGAATTATTGGTAAGTGATTATTTAATGGGTCAATTATACTCCGTGAAACTCTGTGTATTACTTTGTAACACCCCGTGGTTAAGTCATTCTTCATCACTGTATTGAATTTATAAAAAAATCTGTTGATAGCTTCGATTTTAACTTAGGTTAAAATTATTGTCAGGCTCATCTATGACATTTGTATCGTAATCATTAACGATTGCAACAAGACAGATTTTAAACATTAAACTCAATACTACAATGAAAAATTCAATCACCACCAAAAACATCGTATTCATCACAGGCGCTTTTGTTCACAATTCTTCATGGCAAGAGTGGCAGAAATATTTTGAAAACAAAGGCTATAATACCATTGCCCCAGCCTGGCCTTTTAAAGATGCGCCAACAGCTGCCGACCTGAGAAACAGACAACCACAAGATACTGATTTAGCAGCCTTAACCTTAGATGAATTGGTGAATCATTACGCAAAAATTGTAAGCCAGTTTTCTGAAAAACCAATTATTATTGGCCACTCGTTAGGAGGTTTAATTACTCAGATTTTAATAAACAGAGGTTTAGGCGCAGCCGGAATTGCTATTCACCCCGTTCCTCCGCAAGGTGTTTTTCCTTATGAGTTCTCATTCCTGAAAGCAGGCTGGAAAGCATTAGGATTGTTTACCTCATTGAAAAAAACTTACCTGATGTCGTTTGAAGACTGGCAATATGCGTTTGTGAACGGAATGCCTTTGGAAGCACAGAAAGAAGCCTATGAAAAAAATACGATTCCTGAATCAAAAACTGTGGCAAGAGGTGGATTGACAAGCGCTGCCAAGGTTGATTTTGCCAAACCCCATGCGCCATTACTGATTACATCAGGTGATAAAGATACCATCATCCCTGCTCACCTGAATATGCGTAATTTTAAAGCCTATAAAAATTCAGGTTCGGTGTTAGATTACAAAGAATTTAAAGGGAGAAACCACTACGTGTTGGGTCAACCAACCTGGAAAGAAGATGCCGATTATATTTTAGATTGGCTTCAAAAGCAATAATAGCTTGCTTTATAAATAATAAGGAGAGAGAACGCATTCATTCTCTCCCCTTATTATTTATTGTAATTCTTGAGTAACGGCGAATCCAATTCGCCGCCTAAAATAACAAAGCGGACGTCGCACGGGAATTATCATCTTATAGGCGCAGACTAAAGTCTGCACATAACATAAAAATTATTCAGTATAAATGATTTTTGAAATTTTGACTAAAGTGTCAAGTTATTTTCTCTGTCAAAATTACTATTAAACAAGTTTATTTAACAATTACTGTTTCAAACTCTTCAGGTACTCGATACTTTTCGGAACATTCACTAATTCGTTATTGCTTTCGTCTTCAATGAAGAAATGTTTGATACCTACTTTATTTGCCTCTTTAATAATATTCGGCCAGTCTGCTTGTCCTGTACCTAAAACCACATCATTTTCGGCAGGTGTATGACCTGAAAAGTCGCCTTTAATGCCTTTTTTCAAGTCTTTTACGTGCATTAACTTCCAACGATTACCATATTTTTTCAGTAGAGCCACAGGGTCTCCACCACCATGTATGGTCCATAATACGTCCATTTCAAAAGAAACATATTCCGGATTGGTATTTTTAATGATATAATCCATCATTGTGCCATCTTCATAAGGTCTGAACTCATACCCGTGGTCATGATAAGCGAAGGTAATGCCATTTTCTTTGAAAATTTTTCCGGCATAGTTAAAGTCTTCCACAGCCTTTTTAGCTTCTTCTATCGTAAAATTATCGCCTTTGTGAGGTATCCATGCACACATTACATAGGTTGAACCTAAAGTTTTGGCTCTTTTAACCGTTTCCTCGGGGGTTCTTAGTTGCTCGTAACTAATTCCGGTTGATGGGATTTTGATTCCACGGTCATCACACATTTTTTTAAATTCTTCCAATGTAACGCCTTTGGCACCACCACCTTCAATTTCTGTAATTCCTAAAGATTTAATAAGGTCTAATGTTCCGGGAACATCTTTGGGCATCACGTTGCGGTAAGTATAAGTTTGTATGGCAAAAGGAGCCGTGTATAAGGGCTTTTTCTTCTGGGCATTTACTTCCTGTGTAAATAACAGGCTTAACAAACTGTAAAAAATGATTTTTTTCATAGAAAGACAGGCGTTTTACGCCGAGGTTAATTATAGTTATTAAAGGTTTTTCTTTTTCATTTCACTTACGGCATAATTGGCTGCACGAGCGGTGAATGCCATGTAAGTTATTGATGGATTTTGTGTTCCGGTTGAGGTCATACAGGCTCCATCGGTTACAAAAACGTTTTTACACAGATGAAGCGCATTCCACTTATTAAGCATAGATGTTTTAGGGTCATTTCCCATGCGTACTCCGCCCATTTCATGAATATCAGCACCGGGATTTGATTTGGTATCTACAGCTTTAATGTTTCTGAATCCTGCCTTGGTAAACATTTCTGTAAATTGTTCCATATAATCCTGCACCATTTTGGCATCATTATCTGTCCACTCGGCAGATGTAACTAATTGCGGAATACCATAAGGGTCTTTCAGGGTTTCGTGCAGTCTGACATGGTTTTTCTCGATAGGGATACATTCGCCCATCATCCACGAGCTTACACCCCAATGATTATTTATTTTAGGAAAAAGCAGGCTATTTTTCAGGTCTTCACCAATTCCTTCACGACTTGATGAGGAGCCTCTTCCTGCACCTATTCCGGCGGCATAACCTCTCAAAAAGTCCGTTTCCTGCGAAAACAGGTTTCGGAATCGTGGTACATAGCCATTGCTTGGATTTTTTCCATCGGTAGTTTTATCTAAAAAGCCATCATACTCTGCCGATATTTTGCCCCGATAGTTGTGCCAAGCTATAAATTTACCTAAAAGCCCGTTATCGTTACCTAATCCGTTCGGAAAACGATTAGAGATAGAATTGAGCAGAATTAAATTTGAGTTGAGTGCTGAACCATTTACAAAAATAATTCTGGCATAATACTCAATCATTTCTTTGGTATTGGTATCAACTACCCTAACCCCGCTGGCTTTGTTGAGCTTTTCATCAAAAATAATGGAATGAACCGTTGAAAAAGGTCTCAGAGTCATGTTACCTGTTTTAGCCGCCCAGGGCAGAGTAGAAGCATTGCTGCTGAAATAACCACCATACGGGCATCCACGGTTGCAAAGGTTGCGATGCTGGCATTTGGCTCTGCCTTGCTGAGTATGGATAGGCTTAGGGTCGGTTACATGCGCACACCGCCCCTGAATCACATGGCGTTTATTGTCGTATTCTTTGATTAAGACCTTTTTCAGATGTTGTTCTACGCAATTGAGTTCGATGGGTGTAAGAAATTCTCCATCGGGTAATTCCTGTAAACCATCTTTATTTCCTGAAATTCCTGCAAATTTTTCGACATGGCTATACCAGGGAGCAATATCTGCATAACGGATAGGCCAGTCTACTGCAAAACCATCACGCTTCGGTCCTTCAAAATCCAGGTCGCTCCAACGTTGGGTTTGTCTTGCCCACATCAGCGATTTTCCACCCACATGGTATCCACGGGTCCAGGTAAATGGTTTTTCTTCCACAAAAGGCTGGACACCATCTTTTAAGGCAAATGGGAGGGTTTCTTCTCTTAAAAAAGCTGCTCTGCCTTTTGGATATTGGCTTCTGATATCTAAAGGAACTTGTCCACGATGCTCAAAATCCCAGGGATTCATCATGGCCGTAGAATAGTCGGCAATGTGTTTAATATCACGTCCACGCTCTAATACTATCGTCTTTAAACCTTTCTCACACAATTCTTTAGCAGCCCAGCCACCACTAATACCAGAGCCGATTACGATGGCATCATATGTGTTCTGTTTTTTTGCATCTAAAGCAAGATTTGCCATGTTGGTATGATAGATAATGATGAATAGTTTATTTTTTTACGGGTACACAACCATAGTAGTGACCTGGAGCCATATTGTATTTCAGAAATCCGGTTTGTACATACTCAGAAGTAGTATAACCCAGAATCGTGAGATTTTTTACGAGGCTATAAAAATCCTTTAGTCTGGTATCTTCGTTTTTTTCGAATCCTAATAAAATTTGCTGCTTCTGTTGCGTATCGCAATCATCAAAACTTTTTCCGAATTGTTTCTGAGCCGCTTTTTCAGTAGCAGTCAGGCCATTCTTTATATTTTCTGATACCGTAGGCTCATAGCAATCCTGTAACATTTTCTGTAAAAAAGCGGGTACTCCTAAAGACTTTGCGCCCTTTGTATCCGATTCGGGTATGATGGTTTCTACTATGGTAGCAAGCAGGTGCTGTTCATTGGCCTTGAAATAACGCTGATTCAATTGAAAAGAATGGGTGGTCCAGCCATTGGTAGCCCAGGCAGGAAGAGAGGTAAGCCCACCCAGTGCCAGAGTGAGGTCTCTGATAGCAATACGACGGTTCATAGGGAGAATATTTGGTGGGATAAATTTACTTTAAAATTTAATTCTTTTTAGTTTTTATGAGACAAAATTTAGTTTTGTATAGATAAAATAATACTACTTTTAAAAAGAGGAGAAATTTTGCGCAGAAAGAAAATAATTAAAGCAGATGAATGAATAAATATTTCAGGAAAAACTGTATTATTAACTGGAGTAAAGTGTAACGTAAAAATTCTCTCATTTACCTAATCAAAACTAAGCATTGACTATGACAAAATCATTGAACTGGACCAGAAAAGCATTTAACAGGCATATTGAATTCAAAGACGATAATGGAAATATAGTAAGCACCATTACTTTTAAACTGTTTGAAAGAGATGTAGAGGCCGAACTGAATGGGAAAAAATTCAGGTTCGATGTATATGGTTTCATCAATAAAGAAGTAACGGTTACCGATGAAACTAACCGGGAAGTGGCTAAAATTAATCTGGGTTTCAGAGGTAAAGCTGAAGCGCAATTGGCTAATGGTGAAAAATATGTATGGAAAAGAGCAGATTTCTTTATGAGCGAATGGCAACTTATTCATGACCTGCCATTGACTGATAATGACCCTGTGATTATCAATTACGACCGCAATAGAAATTTTCTGAATCAGGAAGGGAAAATCAGTATTATAGAGCAGGAGGAAAATGCTGAGTTGTTAACCTTAACAGGGTTTTTCATAGGTTTCTATTTTTTGCGGAGACGTGGAAAAGCAGCAGCCATCGGTTTGGGGGTTGCAATGAGTTGATATTGCCAAAAAACAGTTTTTAAACTATTATACCAATTTATCCCGGATAGCTTTGGTGATGGCTTCACCTTTTGAATTGACATGCAATTTCTGATAAATATGTAAAATATGTTTTTCAACGGTATTGATGCTGATATCATAATGATAGGCGATGAGTTTGTAACTGTCGCCTTCTACCAACCTTTGCAGAACCTCTACTTCCCGATTGGTTAATTCATAAGGGTTGACCTTTGGTTCCTGAAAACTGGAAAGAACTTTCAGTGCAATAGATGGGCTCATGGCACTACCTCCCTGATACACCTCTTTGATGCTTTGAATAATTTTATCTCCGGCGGTTTTTTTTAGTAAATAACCTACTGCTCCAGCTTTGATGGCTTCAAAAATCCGGTTTGTATCTTCAAAAACAGTGAGCATCAGTATTTTAGGCACTTTTGTTAATTTTTTAGATACCAGCCTTGTGGCTTCTATTCCGGTCATGTAAGGCATTTCTATATCCATCATAATTACGTCGGGTTGCTCTGTGCTTATGTCTTCTAATATATTGGTCGGGTCCTGATGTGAACCTACCAGCACCATTTCTTCACATGATTCAATCACCCAAACCAAAGTTTCGTTCAATTGAGCATTATCTTCGTAAATAGAAACTCTTATCATAGCTGCGGTCTTAAATTATTTTTTAGCAAAAATAAAGGATTTAGTATTACTGATAAATGACGGATTTATGTGATAGAAAAACTGAGTTTTATGAGAGAACCGGATTGTGGATTGGAAAGGATATCGATTTTAGCTCCCATTTCAGCAGCACGCAATTTCATGTTCTTAAGTCCGTTTCTGGTGGTGCTTGCTAATGTATCAAAGCCTTTGCCATTGTCTTCAACCGTAACCGAAATGTCTTTTTTGTCTTTCACAAAATGCACGTTTGCTTTACTGGCCTCTGAATATTTAATGAGGTTATTGATGGCTTCCTTGATAATCAGATAAAGGTTTCTTCTGATTTCCATCGGCAAAGCCAGGTTTTCAATGTCCTCATCTACCTTAAAATCAAAAGAAATATTTTTTGATTCAGCTAAAGGCAAAGCATATTCTCTCAGCCGCAGTAAAATGCCTTGTAATGAATCATGCACCGGATTAACCGACCAGATGATTTCATCAACCGATTCCATGACGTGCTGAGAGTCCGAATGAATTTTTGAGAACATTCGGTTACTTCCTTCGTTCGTTTGAATAATATGCTGGTTTTTAGCCATTCCACTTATCAATAAAATACTACTTAGCGTACTCCCGATTTCATCATGCAGGTCAGAAGCTATTCTATTGCATAGTTTTTCGGCCTCCTGTAAACGTTTGAGTTTATTCCGGTTAAGTATCAATATGGTAAAGACCCCTGCTAACAATAACAATAAGACACTCCCGAAAGTTATACCCTTATTCTGTAATGAAGCATTGGCATTTTTTTCATTCAGCAGTGCTATTTCCTGTTCCTTTTGCTTGGTTTCATACTTGGTTTGGAGTTCTTCTGTATTTTTAGCAGTTTCTAATTTAAAGGTGGAATCCTTCGCTGTTTCAGAAGCTAATTTATACTCATAGGCTTTTTCATACTGCCTGGTGTCAGCATAGAAGACGGAAAGATTTTCATTGATGCTATAAAACATATATATATCTTTCGATTCTTTGGCTAATGCCAGCGCTTCTAAGTAATATTTTTCGGCAAGTTCATTCTTATGCTGTTTAGCATATAAATCCCCCAGATTCTGATAAACTATTTTTAACGATTGATTTGCCTCTAATTCTTTAATTAATTTTTCACTTTTTTTGAGGTAAGCTTCTGCTTTTCCAAACTCATTTTTTGCAAAATACAGGCGACCTAAATTAGTCAGAAAATCGGTTTGTAATAGGGTATAATCGGCTTCTTCGGCACTTTTTAATCCTCTCAGAAAGCAGGCTATGGCTTCATCCGGTTTCTTCATCAATTCATAAATATTCCCTATACTGTTTTCTGCAATAGCAATGTATATCTTATTATTATTATCAATTTCTATCTGTAGTGCTTTTTTATAATAGACAAGCGCCTCGTCGTATTTTTTATAGTGTTGCAGGTTGTTGGCAATGCGGTCGTATGGACTACTTTTAAGTGGTTTTAGCTTATTCTTTTCCTGAAAATCTATCAGATCCATCGCATATTTTGTGGCTTTTTCACGGTCGCCATTAGCGCCATACGCTATGCTGATATTGTTTAGAGCGTTCTGATAGGTTCTTTTGGGTAATTTATATGTATCAATAATCTCAGCACATTTCAGAAAATAATCAAGTGCTACATCATAATTCTGTTTTGAATACGCCAGAAAACCTCTTGAGTTCATTGCCCGGTAAAAACCTGTTCCGTAGTTCAGTTTTTTACTTAAAGCTTCTAAGGCAGTAATGCCTGAATCTGCTGTGGCATATTTACCATGCTGAATTTTCTGGAAAGTAAATTCACTGAGTGCCTGCACATACACGGTATCCTGCTTTTCGGTTTTTAAAAAGACCGTAAGAGAATCGATAGTTTTGGGGTATTGCGCAAAAGACAGATAGGAGGTGCTAAAGCACAAACAAGTGAAGAACACGAAGGTTTTTTTCATAACAGGTATCAGGCATGTATCATAAATGTAGCGCACTGATACAAAAATAAGATTTTTTATCAGAAAACCTTCGCTTATATCAATAAGCAATAAATATAGAATGATATAATCCTTTAAAGCCAGATTACTTCAATCACTTCTTCTTTGGTAACCACCGTCGTGTGTTTTACCTTGGAATTGCGTTTAAGTACAATAGAATTGTGTCTTACTTTCTGGGCATCTTGCGAAAGTACAAGAAAAGGGGTTTTCTTGTAAAAAACTGCAATCGTTTCACCTTCTTTTACAGCAATTTCTACCTGTTGGTCATTTTCAGCTACTGAAATAGTGCGGGTTATATTTCGTGTTTCTAATGGCTCTCTTGCTGGATTTTGCATTAAGTCTATAGCTTTTGACGCATTAGGGATACCAAACCCTATAAAATTATTGCCAAAAGGATATAAACTGGAAGACTTTTGAAGATAGCCTTTAATTTCTTTATTGGTCAGTTTAGGATTGGCCTGTAACATACAGGCAATAAATCCGGTTATAACCGGAGCCGCCAGAGAGGTTCCATAGAGTGAGTAACAAGCTACATTGGGCTTTACATAATCTAAAAAATCAGGGCCTATACTACTGTAACCCATTTTAAGACCTGCTTCATTGGTGGCTCCTACGGCAATGGTTCCTTCCACATCGGCAGGAGTTGAAATAATCCGCCAGTCCCGGTCATCGCCTTCATTTCCGGCTGACACAACTACAATCATTCCTTTTTCTTCCGTGGCCATTTTGGCAGCACGGGCTATGATACTTGTGCTGCCATTCATTTGTTCAGGTTTATAATCTTCTTTAGAATTAGAAAAACCTTTGGCATAGCCCAAAGAGGTGTTTATGAGCCGAACGCCCAAACTATCCATCCATTCCATAGCGGCTACCCAATTGTCTTCTTCACCTCTAAACTCCCGGCCTCCGGTATCGGTTCTTGCCAGGTAAAAATTTGCCTGTGTTGCCAGACCTAATAGTAATTTATTATCCTGTGACTTACCAGTAATAGCTGCCAGAACCTCGGTGCCATGAAAATCTGAAGAAGTTTCTCTCTCATCAAAATGATTCGTTTTTTTAGGATTAATGTAATCATGTATGCCTAAAATTCTGTTTTCAGTAAATAAGTGACCTAAAGCCGGAGACTCGCTGACACCATAATATCCGGCATCTATTACGCCAATCGTAACGCCTTTCCCGTTTAGTCCTGCTTGCAGAAACCCCTCAATGCCTACCTGTTTCATCACAAAATCAACTCTCAAATCATCTTTTGATTTCAGAGGTTCAAGCGTAGGACTGGTCTTAGCTAAGATTAATTTGCTATCTATCGGAACGATTTCCTGAACAAAAAAAAGGCTTTTGGTGTATTGTAACTGTGAGGGAGTAAGATAAGTAGAAATGCCATTCAGCCATCTGGTTTGGTTAATAACTGATATACCTTGGGCTTGCAGTTGGCTGATATATGTTTTATTGACCGGAAAATCGCTTGCCTGAATTTCAGGAATACCCAGCGTTTTTCTGTTTTCTTTACATTTCTCTGAAATAGCAGCTTTTGTATTTAATTCTTTATCTTTGAAAAGAACCCAGTATTTTTGCTGCGAATAGCCCTGTAAAGAAACAAAAACGAATAAAAAAAAGTTAATCAAAAATTGTCCAACCCTTGTCATGCCCAAACGATAATTCATAATATTGAAGATATGATACCTGCTTTATGAGATGAATCTCAGCAGAATATCATTAAAATTTTAATACAGTACTAAATTTGATTGATAAATTTAGCTAAAAATACTGATATAATAACCCAAGCGATTAAGCTTACCTATAAAATCACCCAATATGCGTTACGAACCCATTGATTCAACCTTGTTTTTGAGCAACCGCAAACGCCTTAATTCTTTATTAAAACCTAAATCGATGGTAATTGTTTTGTCGAACGATGTGATTCCGAGTAATGCCGACGGTACATTAGGTTTCAGGCAAAATAACGATTTTTTCTATTTAACAGGTATTGACCAGGAAGAAAGTATTCTGATTTTGTTTCCTGATTTTATTGATGAAAATTTCAGGGAGATATTATTACTGCGTGAAACCAGTGAACATATAAAAACGTGGGAGGGTGAAAAACTGACCAAAGCGAAAGCAACTACAATTTCGGACATTAATAAAGTTGTCTGGACAAGCAGTTTTGAGTCTATACTTCGGAAACTTGTTTTTGAGGCAGACCAGGTTTACCTAAATATGAATGAGCATGATGGCGCTGACTGGAAATTTCAGAGTCGGGAAAGAAGATTTATTACGGAATTTCAGCAGAAATTCCCGTTGCATCGCCTTGAAAGATTAGCTCCATTGATGCGACAATTAAGGGTAATAAAACAGCCTATTGAGATTGAACTTTTAAAAAAAGCTATTGATATATCCGCAAAAGGTTTCAAAAGAATGGCCAGGTTTTTAAAGCCGAATGTACGAGAGTTTGAACTGGAAGCCGAACTAACACATGAGTTTCTGATGAATCGTTCACGGGGTCATGCTTTTCATCCTATTATGGCTTCAGGAGCAAATGCTTGTGTTTTACATTATATCACCAACAACAATATTTGTAGAGACGGAGAAGTTATATTGTTAGATTTCGGGGCGGAGTATGCCAACTATAATGCTGACATTACCCGTTGTTTACCTGTGAACGGACGATTTACCCAACGCCAGAGACAGGTATATGAGTCGGTATTAAGAATTATGCGTATTGCCCGCAATATGATAGTAAAAGGCAATACCTTGGATAAACTCCGAAAAGATGTAGGCAAGGTAGTAGAAATCGAATTGATAGCGTTAGGGCTTCTGAATAAAGCAGAAGTAGAAAGACAAGACCCTGAAGCACCTCTATACCGAAAGTATTTCCCACATGGAATAGGACACCACTTAGGGCTTGATGTGCATGATGTGGGTAGCAGATATGAAACGTTTAAACCGGGAATGGTTTTTACCTGTGAACCGGGTATTTATATTCCTGAAGAAAATTTAGGTATTCGTTTAGAAAATGATATACTGATTACCCAAAGAGGAAATATAGATTTGATGGAACATATTCCGATTGAAATTGACGAGATAGAAGCGTTAATGAATCATTAGAAACGATACTTACTAAAAATAAACTTTAGGCTATCTTTGCCTTGCTGATAATTTAATGTATAAAAAGATGTTTTCCACCATGCACCCATTCGCCGGGCAACCAATGATGAGGTTTTATTGCATAGCTTTATTAATTCTTATTTCGAATGTATTATTAGCCCAGAGTGCTGACCAGTTGGTTTTTAAGCAAAAAATGGAATTACCAAAGGGTGAAACCACTGCTCAGTCGGCCATAACTATTGCTCAGTCTTTTATCGGACAAGCCTATAAAGCGGGCACGCTTGATGTACCAACAAAAGAGCAATTAGTCTGTAATCTGAAAGATTTTGATTGCTGGACATTTGTAGAAACTGTTTCAGCAATGGCTGTTACCAAACATTCTTCTAAACCCGATTTTGCCGTTTTTCTGAATAACTTAAAGAAATTGAGGTATCGTGATGGTAAAATAGATGGGTATGCTTCCCGGTTGCATTATTTTAAAGAATGGGCAATAAGAGCCGAGGAGAATAAAATTGTACAGGATATGAGCGAAATGATAGGGGGCATTCCTGCTGAAAAAGAAATCAATTTTATGACCAGACACCGTGATTTGTACCCACATCTGCAAAGTAGTGAAACCTTTTCAGCCGTGGCAAACTACGAAAATCATCTGAATAAATACGATTTTTATTACATACCTAAAGCCAATGTAAGGAAAATTGAAAGCCAGATTCAAGATGGCGACATAATAGCTATCACCTCAAATATAGAAGGGCTCGATTTTAATCACGAAGGTTTTGCTTTCAGAAAAAACGGCAGAATTCACTTACTGCATGCCTCTCAGGAAATGAAAAAGATAATAATTTCTGTTGAACCTTTAGCAGATTACCTCAACCGATTCAAAAAACATTCAGGCATAGCAGTAGTAAGGTTATTATAATAGCCTTTTAAAAGCCTGCCGCAAATTTCGGATTTGCGGCAGGCTGGTTTTACTCTATCACCTGTCCGTCTTTCATAACCATTTTTACATTCCTTACTGCTTTGATATTATCGGCAGGATTTCCTTCTACAATTACTATATCAGCCAATAGTCCGGCTTTAATTCTTCCTACCTGTTTTTCTATATGAAACGCATCTGCATTGATACTGGTGGCAGATTTCAGCGCCTCAATGGGTTTCATGCCATACTCTACTAACATTTCTATTTCACGGGCATTGTCGCCATGTGCAAAAACACCTACATCACCACCCATACATATTTTTACACCAGACTTTATTATTTCTTTAAAGGCTTCTTTTTTCTGTTTGATTCTTTCGGGGTCAGGGTCAATCCCCTTTTTCCAGCCACGGTATTGAAGCAAAGCATCACCTGCGGCTAAAGTAGGGCAGAGATACACATTTTTCTCTACCATCAGTTTCCAGATTTCAGGCGTACCACCGTCGCCGTGTTCTATAGTTTCTACACCACCCAATATAGCCCTTCTCATGCCTTCAGCTGTAGAGGCATGGGCAACCGTTGGCCTGCCTGAACTTTTAGCCGTGGCTACCACCAGTTTAATCTCATCAAGTGTAAAGGTTGGCGCAGCTTCACCTCTCAGTCCCCATCGATAATCGGCATAGATTTTAATCAGGTCAGCACCTCTACCAATCTGATTTCTTACTTTTTTTATTAAATCATCGTGTCCGTCAGCTTCCTCAGCACCTTGTGGTACCGAAATGTCAGAGGCAAATCCTTTGGGAGCATAGCTACCGGTCGCTACTAATGCTTTGGTGGCAATTAACAGACGAGGGCCTTGTACGACTTGCTCACTTATAGCCATTTTTAATCCTACGTCATCGAATTCTGCGCCCTCAGTACCTAAGTCTCTTGCCGTGGTAAATCCGGCTTTCAATGTTCTTTCAGCATGTTTTATGGCTCTGGCTGTGCGGTATGAACGAGGTTCTTTTAAAACCTGGTCATCCCAGGAGGTTTCATTATAGGGGTGAAGAAATAAATGCGTATGCCCTTCAATCATTCCGGGTAATAACGTGCAGTTTTTAAATTCTAAAATGCTAACCTCTTTGTTAAGATTTTTTTCAATGTCTGTTTGTAGAGCTACCTGTTCTATTTTATTGTTTTTAACAAGCACCCCGTAATTTTCGAGTATTCTTTCTCCATCAAATACGCTGGCAGGTTTCAGATAAATAGTTTTTTGGGCAATTGAATTGATAAATAGCAGAAAGATTAAAGGAATAGTAATGAGTATAGATTTTTTCATAGAAATTGGTGTTTTGTTTTAAACATATTTTTTAGTCACAGACTCATTAGATAACTACCGCCGGAACCATCTCAGACCTATCATACCCACTACTATAAACAGAAGACCCATAGCGATTTTAAAAGTTGTTACTCCCGGGAAAAAAAGACTAATGGTAAGAATGATAATGCCACAGGCAATAGCCACATAGCTGGCATAGACAGTAAGTTTGTTTTTATCCATGTATAGGTAGGTTAGGGTATAAAATTGAAATTTATCCAAAAATAAAATTTTATTTATTTCTTTTATCTAAAATTTACATTTTTACAGAATAATATTTATATCATGCTTATTGCAATCGGAGGTGTCAGTCGGTCTGGCAAAAGTACCTTAGCTAATCTTTTGGTAACCTATTTCCGCAAAAACGGAAAAAAGGCTATTATTTTCCATCAGGACGATTTTGTTTACCCCGAAACACAGATTCCTAAAATAAAAAACCGCACCGATTGGGAGTCGCCACATTCTATTGATTTTGAGTTGTTTAAAGAGGTGCTGATTCTTTTCAGGGAAAAATTTGATGTAGTAATTGCCGAAGGATTATTTGCTTTTTATGATGAATCTGCCACCGGGCTTTTTGATAAAAAACTATTTGTGAAAATCTCGAAAAGAACTTTTTTAATCAGAAAATCAATGGATACCAGATGGGGGTATGAGCCAACCTGGTTTATAGACCATATTTGGCATTCGTTTCAGAAGTATGGCAGACCATCGGCAGAATTAAAAAATATAATGACCATAAGTGGAGAAGATGAATTTGATATGGAAAAAGTAATTAAATACCTGGATAAATAAAATGTTGGAATGGCTGCTCTAAAAGCATTTTTTCGAAGTTTAACTTTTGAATTTGTATGATTTAACAGACCTTTGCACTCTCATTAAAAATCAGCTCAATGAATCTTATAGACGGAAAATTAATTTCGGCTCAGGTCAAACAAGAACTAAAAATAGAAGTAGAGAAGCAAATAGCCGAAGGCGGCAAAATTCCGCATCTGGCAGCAATATTAGTAGGAAGCAATGGTTCAAGTGAAACGTATGTGGCAAGTAAAATCAGATCCTGCGAAGAAATAGGCTTTAAATCTACCCTTATACGTAGAGACGACAGTATTACGGAAGAGGAATTATTAGAAGTTATTCAGCAATTAAATGAAGATGATGATATTGATGGCTTTATTGTTCAATTGCCGCTTCCTCCACAAATCAATGTCGAAAAGGTAATCGAATCAATAGAGCCAAGAAAAGACGTAGATGGGTTTCATCCAATCAATATCGGAAGAATGGCTAAAGGGTTACCTGCCTATATTTCGGCTACACCATTTGGAGTGTTAGAGCTTATTAAGAGGTATAATATAGAAACTGCGGGTAAGCATTGTGTGGTTGTGGGCAGAAGCCAGATTGTAGGCTTACCTATGAGCATACTCATGCAAAGAAATACTTATCCGGGCAACTGCACGGTTTCGTTGGTACATAGTCGTACACAAAATTTAGCTGAAATTACACGTCAGGCTGATATTCTGATTGCTGCTTTGGGTAAGCCTGAATTTATTACGGCTGATATGGTAAAAGAGGGAGCGGTAGTAATTGATGTTGGTTTAACACGAATCGTTGATGAAACAAAAAAGAGCGGATTTGCCTTAAAAGGTGATGTGAAATTTGATGAAGTAGCACCTAAAAGCAGTTTTATAACGCCTGTGCCCGGCGGAGTAGGGTTAATGACCGTAGCTGCTTTGATGTACAATACCTTACTTTCTGCCAGAAAAGAGATTTATCAATAATAGAAAGGGTAGCAATGCCAGAAACTATTTGCCAAGCAATAACGAAGGCTATAAAATAATAATAGAGGCTTTACCGGAGTAAGGCCTCTATCTTTTTATAGCTGTTTAATGATTGATAAAGAATTGATGAGTAATAGATTTACCTTTTGCCATTTGTAATTCTACAAAATAAACGCCGTCTTTAAGTTTCTCTATATCAAATTCCTGTTGGCTTCCATTCTGAAGATTTTGTTTTTGAATGACTCTTCCTTGTGAATCTTTGAGAAATGCAGTGGTCTTCATAATTATCGTCATTTTAATATTAGTAAGAAAAGGAAAAGCAAAAATTTTGCCGTGTCATCTTATAGACGAACATTTGATTAAAAAATGTTGCATGGGTTTAATCAGGTGGCAAATTTTCATTCCGTGGATTTTAAATGATAACTATTTAGTAGCCGATATGTTTTAAGAAAAGAGATAACTTATTTCATGCAAACACCGATATATTCTTTCAGATAACCGATAAATCATTAAAAATGGTGGAATGATGAGTATCTTTAGCGATGGTTCAATTGAAAAATTTTTCCCTGATTGCGCATCTGGTAGGCTGGCTCATAGTTTTCAGTCTCACTTCTTTATTTTTATCAGAAAACCGGAGCGCTTCCGAGATTTTCCTTCGACCTAATTTCTGGGTCTTTTTTCTGATTTATATTTCGCTTTTTTATCTCAATACGGGTTGGCTTATTCCTAAACTCTTTTTTACCAAAAAATACCTTTTTTACTTCGGAATTATTCTTTGTCTATTAATGGGTATTGCCATTGTAAAGCCTTTTGACAGGTTGGTTTTTGAACGGAACAGACCAAGTCAGGTAGATAAGCCAACGCCATCTTTTTGTGAACCTCCACCACCGGGAGAAAGACCTCAGGATTTTAAAGAACTACGTAGAGAGCCTCCCCGTGATTTTGAGCGAGAACCCAGGCAGGAGCGTAACCAAATTGATGTAATCAGTATATTTTTGTTTGGGTTGATATGGGCATTAGGTATGGCCTTAAAAATTAGTGAGCGATGGCGTGATTCAGAACAAAGGGCAGTGCGGGCAGAGGCAGATAAAGCCAATGCCGAATTATCGTTCCTGAAAGCACAGATTAATCCGCATTTTTTGTTCAATACACTCAACAATATTTATTCGCTTGCCGTAACTAATAATAAAAACACGGCAGTAAGTATCATGAAACTGTCGCAAATAATGCGTTATGTAACCGACGAAGTATCAGAAGATTTTGTACCACTACAAAGTGAAATAGAATGTATCAGCAATTATATTGACCTGCAAAAACTAAGATTAAGCAAAAAAACAGAAGTAATTTTTGAAGTAAGCGGTAATACAGACACAAAACAGATTTCACCCTTAATATTGATGACTTTTGTTGAAAATGCTTTTAAGCATGGCATCAGTAACCATGAAAATGCTGTTATTGAAATCAGGATTGAAGTAGTAGCAAATACCATCAGGTTTGTTTGTAAGAATACATTATTTGCTACTTCAAGAAAAATAGAGCGAACAGGAATTGGTCTGACTAATACCCGTCAGAGATTAACACATTTATATAAAAACAGACACTCACTGGTCATAAATGAGGATTCAGATTTTTATTTCGTTGAACTAATTATTGAAGATTAAAATGAAACTCAGATGTGTTGTGATTGATGATGAACCGCTGGCGCTGGAGTTAATGAAGGAATATATTTCACGATTTCCTGAACTGAAACTTATTCAGGCTTTTGATGATGGAATAGCAGGAAAGGAGTTTCTGAAAAATAATCAGATTGATTTACTGTTTATAGATATTAATATGCCTGATATAACAGGGCTCGAACTGGTTGAGTCTTTAGAAAAAAAGCCTATGGTTATTTTTGCCACTGCGCACCGGAAATTTGCGCTTGAAGGCTTTAACCTCGATGCAATTGATTATCTATTAAAACCTATCGACTTTGAGCGATTTAGTAAAGCGGTAAAAAAGGCAATCGACTATTATAGCTTTAAAAATAATCAGCCTACTGAAACACCTGAGCACATATTTGTTAGGGCTGAATACAGAATGATTAAAATCGACCTCAATGCTATTGAATACATTGAAGGATTAGAAGATTATATCAAGATTCATGTAACCGGATTAGCCCATCCTATACTTACGCTGATGTCTTTAAAAGGCATTTTGGAACAATTACCTTTGGGGCAGTTCAGTCGTATTCATCGGAGCTATATTGTGGCTCACGCTAAAATTCAATCAGTCTTAAAGAAAAATGTTCAGCTTACTTCGGGTATCGAACTGCCCATTAGTAATACCTACCAGCAGTTTGTAGATGATTGGCAGAAAAAATAATCAGTTTACCGATACATACTTTGCATTGACCGATACATCAGATTTTAGCGCAATTTTATTTTTCTTTTCAGCGTCTATAGAGTATTAAACGAAAAAGAACACTATGGACAGAAAAGATTTTTTGAAAAAGGGCTTAGGCTCATTAGCCATTATCCCATTATTTGCGGCTTGCAAAGAAACTGATGTAACCCCTGATACAACCGGCACCACTGGCACTAATACAGGTTCAACCACTACCGGGTCATGTACTACTACTGCTACTGAAACTGAAGGACCATTCCCGACTAAAACACCGGGTTCGCTGGTTACGAATGATATTGCCTCTGACAGAACAGGAACAAAACTTACCGTAAAAATAACCATCCAGAACAAAAACAATAGTTGCGCGGCTTTATCAGGTGCTTTAGTTGACATCTGGCATTGTGATGCTGCCGGAAATTATTCTGAATATGGTGGTACAGGTATGCAGAGTACCAATTATACCAATGTTCATTTTCTTCGTGGGAGACAAACCACTGATGCCAATGGTTTAGTAACGTTTACCAGTATATATCCGGGTTGGTATTCGGGTAGGGCTACACATATTCATGTCCATGTGTATAATAGCAGTGGTAAATCTTTGCTGGTAACGCAAATTGCGTTTCCTGAAGATGTGAGCAAAGTGGTGTATGCACAAGGCGTTTATGCCAGTCATGGACAGGCCGATACTACTAATGCCAGAGATAATGTATTCAGCGATGGTACATCAACTGAAATGTCAACCTTAACAGGAAGTGCCTCAGCAGGTTATGTACTGACCCATACCATAGTTGTAAACGGTTAATTGAGTTTTAATAGATAGATAGCTGAACAATGGCAAAAGGAATCATTCGCTTGTGTTATCAAAAGATTATAGATGTGCATGCACAAAAAACATGGGAAAGAAATGTTTTTGAGGATACTTATATGGAGTTTTTTATGCAATCGCAATTCTATAATCAGGAAGAACAGTATCAGACTTTTCAGGAGTTGATAGCGAATGTTCCTGCTGTCGACAAACTACACTATCTGGTAAGTACGGCTGCTATTAATTATATCAGGCAATTAAACAATCTTATGCCTGATATTACCAATGCGCATCAGCAGTTGTGCATGCCTTTTACCAATTTCAGATTCGAAATTGTTCAGTCGCATATTCAACGAAAAGAAGAACATAGGATAGTTATTTATTTTTACAGCGAACCTATAATCTGGATTGATACCATAGACCATCAACTATTGGTAGCTTATGGTAACGAGACAGAAGCATTAGAATCAGGAAAAGAAATTTCAACGGATTTAATAGCTTTACAACCATTTTTAAGTATTTCTTCTTTTCAAAATATTTAACACCATGCTTACCCAAACTGAAGGACAGATTTATTTATCACATTTAAGAGGTGTTACCAATCGTAAAACCTTCAGAAGTTTCCATACTTTTAATCATGGGACTTACTTTGATAAAACCCGAACACCATTCGGGAATCTGATTGCCTGTAATGATGACACGTTAGCAGCAGGTAATTCGATTATCACAAACGTGGATAAGTATATGGAGTTAATCATCATTCCATTGGTGGGTTGTATTGAGGTAAAAGATAACCATGATAAAAGCCAAGTCTTAGAAGCCGGACAGGCATTCATTTTAAGATTGAAAATGGAGGAATACTACCAGATTTTGAATCCTTTTAAAGATGAATTAGTGAATTTTTTGCAAGTGTGGTTTGAGAGGGAACAAATTGATAAAGAACAATCTAATGAACTTATCACATTCGATATAGATACAAATAAAAATCGGTTAACTGCTATTGGAGACTATTGCTATATCGGGAAGTTTGAGGGTAGGGAAGAGGGAGTTTTGAGTATTGACGGTACCAATAAGGGTGTTTTCGGATTGGTAATAGAAGGGGCATTTGAGTTTCAGAACAGATTGCTTGAATCAAGAGATAGTATAGCCTTGTGGAATGAAAATAACGAAGCCCTGCAAATAGAATTTGAAGCACTGTCGAACGATGCCATTATATTAATAACTGAGGTAACAACTAAGGACGGAATATCATTTTAGTTGTATAGAATTTGCCTTTCTGGAATCTGAAATAGATTTTTCCTACCCGTATAACGGTCATTTCTTTAATATTGGCAGGGTTCACAATGTCGTCTTCAAGCGTATGAATACTGCCATCAGTCTTTTTAGCTATCTGCACATAATCTGACTGAAAGGCTAAATTTTTCTCATAGGTTTCACCACAGAGAATGATATGCGTTTTTTTCTTCAATTTCGACAGATTTCTCATATCCTTTACAGGACTGCTGTTGTCTGCAATCATTACAATATCATCAATTTCAGGGAAATTCTTTTGAGCAAATAGCAAAGCTTCAATATTATTTTCAGCTTTATTTTTATTGTTTTCGGTATTACTAATGGCCGCAAACATAGTATCCCATAACAGCAATTCATCTTTTTTCTTTACCATAAACATTTTACCCGGTAGTTTCCCTCTGGTTTCATTGCCTAAGCTATCACAATCGGTAAAGAATATAATACCTTTGATACTGTTGTTATCCACATTTTCCATCATCCAGTCAAAAACCTGGGTTGTGTAAGGAAACATACTTGATGTCATATCGCAGACAATCACAATGTTTTTCCACTTATCTGCGTTCCGGTCAAGTGCTTCATAAGATGTCAGTTCGTAGGTCTTTCCTAATTCACGCACTCTCATAATTTTATCACTCATCGAAACTGCAGAAGAATTAAGGAAACGAATTTCTGTGTCAACAAGGTCAGTGTGTTTTTCAGCAGGTGCTGCAACTTTTCTTGAGGCCAATTTATTGACTTTAAAATTAGTTAATGGGGTAGTTTCAGCACTCTCGGCTGGCTTTAAAGGCTCTGTTGGTGTGGTGGTTTTAACAACTACTGGTGCAGGAACTGATTTTTTTTCTTTGGGTAATTCTATTTTAGTAAACGTCTTATCATCTATGCTTTCTTCTTGTTTAGGTTTTATTTCGGTAGGCGTGATTTTCTGTGCAATCACTTCAGATTTGATTGGAAGCGGGTCAGAACCTGCAAACCAATAATAACTCAAGCCTAAAATTAAAACAACGGCACTTGGAATAGAAAAACGTAATAAATTATCAATCATAATTTTACGTTTCATCTTATTCCAGTCATCTGGCGAATGTTCAGGTTGGAAATGGTTTAGTTTTTCCCTGATAATCCGGTGAAATTTTTCTTCTTCTGACATGACTACAATCTTTTTGTTAATTTTTGACGAAGTAATCCATTTGCTAAGGACAGATTTGCCCTTGAAGTACTTTCTGCAATATTTAACATCTGTGCAATTTCCTTGTGAGAGTACCCTTCAATAGCGTACAGACTGAAAACTACCCGATAGTTGGTTGGTAAACTTTGGATAGCCTGCATAATGTCTTCAGAGGAGAGCTTAGCGTAAACAGATTCGTCTCCATAATTGGGTTCAGCAATATTCTCGTTTAATTCTGCTGATTGTTTATGAATATTTTTTCTATAATGGTCTATGGCCCCGTTAATCATAATTCTCCGAAGCCACGGTTTTATACTTTCTATATTATCTATTTTGTTGAGGTTTCTGAATACTTTCAGAAAACCATCGTTCATGATTTCCAAAGCATCGTCTCTGTTTTCACAGTAACTCATACAAGTAGATAAAGCAAACCCATAAAAATGCTCATAAAACATTTTCATGGCTTTTTCATTGCCTTTCAGGCAGTCTGCGACAACCTCCATCAAACTATTTGAGGTCAATAGCTTTTTTCTTGTTAAGGTTTTTAAGTAAATTTCTGCTGTTTGTGTTATCACGGGAAATTTACGATTGAATAGTGAAACTATTTTTTCTAAGACGTAAATAACCAGTCAAAACGCTGTGTAAAATAATTAATTTCCTTAAAAATGGGGCAGACTCATACCGATTCATACCCTGAAGAAGCTAATTATTTACGGTATATTTTAACTGAAAGTCAAGGTCTGGCCAATGCTCCTGCTTTTTTTTGAAAAACATAATCAAAGCCATTCTGTACTTTCAGGTTATAATCAAAAAACTCTAATGCCCTTTGCAGGTTATTGCGGTTAATGGCAATAAAATAAGGGTTTTTGCCTTCGCCTTTTCGTACAAGTCTTGCATCTAATTTAAAAATGGTTCCCTCGGGGTAGCAAGCTACCAATTTAGAGGGGCAACTCACCTTTATGTCGCAGGGTACCTGCTGACCATTAATTGTACTCAGTCGCATACGTTTTTTACTGGTATCATAATATGACTCAGCAAAAACATCGAGAAAAAAAACTTTGTTGAGTTCCGGAACTTCGTCCAGTAGCGACAGTTGCATCAGCTTTAGGCGTTTACTTGTCATGGTTGGTTACAGTATTAATCCATGAATATTGCAAATCTATACAAAAACCAGAAAATATTACAAAAGGGTATATGTTTTTTTAAGCAAAAAGCGTACCTTTGCGCATCTTTTTTTGAGGTATAAAAAAAATGGCAGAAGTTAAGATTTTTTCAGGTACTACATCAAAGTATTTAGCAAGTCGGGTTGCTGATTATTATGGCAAAGACTTAGGTGGTGTAAGCATCAATCACTTTGCTGATAGCGAAATTTCAGTAAGTTTTGATGAGTCAGTAAGAGGGTGCGATGTTTTTCTGGTTCAGTCAACTTTTCCACCAAGTGATAATATCATGGAGCTGTTGATGATGATTGACGCCGCCAGACGTGCCTCAGCTCACTATGTTTGTGCAGTTATTCCTTATTTCGGATATGCCAGACAAGACCGTAAAGATAAACCAAGAGTAGGTATTACGGCCAAACTGATTGCCAATATGCTTACAGCCGCAGGAGCCGACAGAGTAATGACAATGGACTTGCATGCGGGCCAGATTCAGGGTTTCTTTGATATTCCTGTTGACCATCTGGAGGGTACTTCTGTTTTTGTGCCTTATCTGAAAACCCAGAAACTTGAAAACCTCAAGTTTGCTTCTCCTGACGTTGGTGGGGTATCTCGTTGTCGTAAGTTTGCTTCGTATTTTGATGCAGATATTGTGATTTGTGACAAACACCGTAAAAAAGCTAACGAAATTGCGTCTATGCAATTGATTGGAGAGGTAGAGGGTGCCGATGTGATTCTGGTTGATGACCTGATTGATACGGGGGGCACTATATGTAAGGCAGCAGAACTGATTCTATCGAAAGGAGCGAAGTCGGTAAGGGCTTTTTGTACACATGGTGTACTTTCAGGTAAAGCACATGAAAACATTTCTAATTCTGTATTAGAAGAATTAATTGTAACTGATACCATTCCTTTAAAATATGATAATCCTAAAATTAAGGTATTATCAGTAGCCGAGTTATTTGGCAAGGCTATCGGAAGAATCAGAGATAACGGGTCTATTAGCACTTTATTTATAAATTATCAACAGAATTTGGGTTTTTGATGGAGTATCTGTCTTAACCGAGATTCATTATTAAATTTTTACAAAAATGAAAAAAACTGAGATTGTAGGGTATAACAGAGCGAATCTCGGACGCCAGGCTTCACAGGAATTACGTGGGCAGGGAATGGTTCCGTGTGTATTGTATGGTGGTACAGATCAGGTATCGTTTTACGCTCCGGCTTATTTGTTCCGTGATTTGCTTTTTACTCCTGATGTGTATGAAGTAACACTTAATATTGAAGGTAAAATTTATACTGGTATTTTGCAGGATTCACAATACCATCCGACAAATGACCAGATTATCCATGCTGATTTCTTAGAAATCACAGAGGATAAAGTGATTAAAGTAGCTGTTCCAATTAAATTACATGGTCCGTCAGAAGGACAAAAGAAAGGGGGTAAATTAGTACAGAAAATGCAAAAACTACGTTTGCAAGGACCTGCTAAAAATATTCCTGATTATGTAAATGTAGATATCAAAGACCTGGATTTAGGTAAATCTATCAAGGTTTCGGCTATTGCAGAAATCGAAGGCGTAAAAGTTTTAGACTCTGCAAGCAATCCTGTAGCAGTTATCACTATTCCACGTTCTTTGCGTCAGTAAAAGCATTGCACATTCAAGCTAATAGATAGTTAACGGGTTGGCAACAACCCGTTATTTTTTTTTGCCACACTAATTGCAATTGCCCATTTTTGCTTCAAAAGTTGCTCCGGTATGCGTCTGGAATCCGTTCATGAGCATAATACTTTTGCCAGCCTGCATTTTTATAATAGAATTTTGATTTAATACTTGTCCGTTGTAATGAATGGCCTCTGATGCCGAATAATTATAATTACCACTCGGAATATCTTTAGTCAGAGTCATTTCAGACTGACATTCGTTATTGCTGAGTTTTAATATCCAGAAATCATCATCTCCATGCCAGCCTGGCACATCACCATTAGCAGGTGAGGCAGTATTACCTACTATCAGATACCCGTTATCAAAAGTACTTACCATACAATTGGGTTCGTCGTGTCCGCTACCGCCATAGGTCTTATGCCAACGCATATCTCCGTTAACCGGATTTAGTTTGATTACCCAGAAGTCGGCACTGCCATGATTGTCCACAGGGTCGCCTTCACCATTGGCCGAATAAGATTCTCCAACTACGAGGTATTCACCATCTACCATTTGCAGCACCGAACGTGCATATTCATTTTTTACGCCACCATAGCAACGACTCCAGATTTTTTGCCCCAGACTATCAATTTTTACAATCAGGTAATCTCTGTTATTAGGGTTATCGTAATTTGAATGATTTTCAATGGCATCATAGTCATGCGAGTAAGTTTCTCCGGCAATTACATAACTGCCGTCACTGCACTGAATGACCGATTTTGCATACTCATCCAAGGTCCCTCCAAAGGTATTCTGCCATTGAATTATGCCATCTTTATTCAGTTTTACTACCCAGAAATCAAGCCCACCTTTGTTGGTAAGTCCGGGTAAATCTTCTGAACTTGAATAGCCGACAAAAATAAAACCGTTATCACGTGTTTTTATTACCTGATGGGCATGATCGTTTTTAGAACCCCCATGAGACTTTTGCCATAGCATATTACCTGCGCCATCAATCTTTATTAACCAGGCATCAAACAAACCACTATTTCCTACAACAAGTGTATCATTTGATTCAGAGTAACCAGCAATCAGGTAGGTATCATTATCGGCTTTGCAAATCGAGAAAGCATATTCGTTACTTTCGCCGCCTATACTTTTTTTCCATTCAATAGTACCATCTTCAGTAAATTTTACAATCCAGTAATCATTATGCCCATAATTTTCGGTAATATCATAATTTAATGAATTACTGTGGCCAACTACTATAAATTTGTTGTCAAAGGTTTCTATGACCGAATTAATATAATCTTCACCACTACCGCCCAATGAGGTTTTCCATTGTAATTCTCCATGACGGTCAAGTTTTATGACCCATCCATCAAAAAAACCGTAATGATTGGCTAAATCAAAGTTATCAGACTGTGAATGACCTCCGATAAAATAGCCCCCGTCATGGGTCTCCACCACTGATACTGCTTTATCATAAAAACTTCCGCCATAGGTTTTTGTCCATTCTATCTGCGGATGTTGAGCAAGACAATTAGCTGAAAGGAGAGATAAGGAAATTAAGTGTAAGAGTATTTTCATGGAGTTGAGCGTTGGTGTTAGTCTAAAGCACAGCAACCGGCTTTTAGATTGGTCAAAGTTATGGGTAAGCCTACTATAATTTAGATTAATTCTATATTATTTATTGAATGGCTTATTCTGATACTTTTTTAACAGGTGTTGGGTATATTTGTGTCAAAAAAAATCTTGCCACACAAGGCGGTGACAAGATTGCTTACTACGACAGTTATTTACGACTTAAATATAAAATTTTACTGTGTGGATTGTAGGTCAATACTGCAATACTTTATTGACTTCTATCATCACAAATGTATCGTCAAGCATATTTCTGAAATGCGCTAATTCTTTTGGCGTAAACATCAGATAAAAATTGTTCATGGGTGTACGCATACCCATCGTGCGGCCATTACAACATAAATCACCAGCATCAAAAATGGTGGTTTCATCGTCAACCATTCTTCTGAATTGTCTTAAATCATCTTCTGAAAAAATGAATAGCTGGTTATTGAAAACCAGATTGAACTTTTCACAACATTGGCATTTACCTATGTATCCGTACGCACATGAAGCGAGAATCATTAGTTTGTGATTAGTCATTTTTTTCGTTGTTGATTTTCTTTTTTAATAATTCAGAATAGTTTTCATCAGTATAGCCGCAAATCAGGTGATTAAACAGGTTGGTCATGGGTTTGCCTATCAGGAAAATCCGCTGGTTACTCATGCTTTCTATAATTTCCATTGCCTGAGTCATTAATGACTGTTTTTCGGTTGATGTGTGGGATTTTTCCATTGAGTGATTGAGTGAATGGGTGATTGAGTAAATATTTTATTAAAACAAAAGTTGATATTTTATCATAATTAAGTTTGGATTTTAAACTATAATCACTCAATCACTCATTCACTCAATTGTTTAAAACCTTCTTGTTCTCACAATCTGCTTTCTCACAATGGCCATATAATAATAAATCGTGTTGAGTAATTTCAAACTTCATCATTTCGCCAATCATTTTCTGAATCTGTTGTAAACGAGGGTCGCAAAACTCTTTTACCTGTTGGCAATCAAGACAAATCAGGTGGTCGTGTTGACGAAAATTGGCAGCTTTTTCATATTTGGTTACATTATTGCCAAACTGATTTTTCCGTATCAATCCACATTCAAGCAATACTTCAAGGTTATTATAGATAGTAGCCCGGCTCACATACTGCTTTTTATCAACCATAGTTTTGTAGAGGTCTTCTGCATCAAAATGGTCATGTCGAGAATAAATCTCTTCAAGCATCATCATACGTTCAGTGGTTTTTCGTAGCCCTTTTTCCTCCAGGAAAATCAGAAACTTAGCCACTGCTTTTTCGTAATGTATATCTTTCATTATACCTCCTTCCAGAAATTCCCTATGCAGGGGTCTGTTTTTTTATTTGAATCCGGCTTTAACCCAACTTGTTTCCGGTAGTGTGGTACAAAGGTAAAGGCTTATTTAGAATTAATCCAAATAATTTTCCCATTTTATTTTTAATTAGTCTAAATAACATATACATTTGCAGCACAATCAAACCACGAGAAATTTTTTTGAATAATGAGTAAACCAAAACACCTTACAATGAAGTCGATTTTTACAGTACTATTAGGCATGAGCAGCCTATGGGTGTTTGCCCAAAACGGTACCCTGAAAGGCAAGATTACCACTAACGATGGCAAACCAGCCGAATTTGTCAATGTAATTATTAAAGGAACCAATAAAGGAGTAACCGCCGACATTGACGGAAATTATCAGATTGCTAACTTAAAACCAGGAGATTATACAGCACAGGCAAGTTTTGTAGGATTAAAAGCAGAAAATAAAAAATTTACTATCAGTGGAGATGAAACAGTAACCCTTGATTTTGAAATGGAGGTAAGTGCCAATCAGTTGCAGGAAGTGGCTGTAGTAGCTAACCCAAGTAAATATGTTACTGACTACCCATCTATCTCTCTTCGTCTGAAAACGCCACTGTTGGAAGTTCCACAAAATATTCAGGTGATTACCAAACAGGTGATTCAGGACCAACAGATATTTGATATGCTGGAAGGTGTTACCCGAAATGTAAGTGGTGCTACCCGTGTAGAACACTGGGATATTTATGCACAAATCAATATGAGAGGTTCACAGATTGCAGGTTTCAGAAATGGAATGAACGTACAATCTACCTGGGGGCCTTTGGTTGAAGACATGAGCATGGTAGAGCGTATTGAGTTTGTGAAAGGTCCGGCAGGATTTATGTTGGCCAATGGCGAACCAAGTGGCTTTTATAACATTGTAACCAAAAAACCTACAGGCTTAACCAAAGGTGAGGCAACCATGACCGTAGGTAGTTTTAACACTTACCGTTCGACCCTTGATTTTGATGGTAAACTGACACAAGATGGTAAAATATTGTATCGCCTGAACCTGATGGGTCAAACCAAAGGCTCTCACCGTGATTATGAATTCAATAACAGAATTTCGGTAGCACCTGTAGTGAAATTCCAGTTTACGCCTAATACTTCATTAACTGCCGAATACACTTATCAGTTTAACCAGATGTCGGTGATTGGTTCAAATTATGCGTTCTCTAAAAAAGGTATGGGCGATTTACCCGTAAACTTTACTACGGCCGAGCCTAACATGGACCCATCGAATATCAACGATAATACTTTCTTCCTGACATTAGCGCATAGCCTTAATACCAACTGGAAACTGACCGGACAATTGGCTTATATGAAATACAGTCAGCAAGGTCAATCGTTATGGCCATCAGGTTTCTCTGCCAATGGCGATACACTTTACAGAGGTGCTTCTATCTGGGACGTAATGGGCATTACCAAAGTTGGTCAGTTCTTCGTCAATGGTGATGCTAAAACAGGTTTTGTTAACCACCGTATTTTAGCAGGTCTTGATATGGGACAAAAAGATTTCTACCATGACTGGAATCAGGGTGGTGGTTTCTCTGGCCCTAACGGCTTCAATATCTACAACCCTGTTTATGGTACTGTTCCTTCTTCGGCATTTCCTGAATATGACCGTAGCCTGAGCCTACGCCAGAGAGGTGTGTATTATGCACAAAGTTATGCTGCTCTTTATGCACAAGACGAATTACGTTTCATGCAGGATAAACTAAGACTGACTCTTGCCGGACGTTTCACCACAGCACAGAACAGTGACCCTTATTCTGGCTTTGTTAAAGCTGAGAAATTTACTCCACGTGTAGGTTTAAGTTACTCAATCAACAAAAATACGAGTGTATATGCCGTATTCGACCAGGCATTTGTGCCACAGGCAGGAGCCGATGCTAAAGGTAAAGCATTTGACCCTATTACTGGTGATAACAAAGAGATTGGTATTAAACGTGAATGGTTAGGTGGGCTTTGGTCAACTTCGGTTTCTGCTTACAACATTACTAAAAATAATGTACTCACAAGCGACCCTAACAACCAGTTCTTTTCAATTCAGTTAGGACAAACACAGGTAAAAGGTATTGAGTTTGACTTACGTGGACAAATCATTCATGGGTTAGATTTAACCTTGAACTACGCTTATACTGATGGTAAAGTAACCAAAGATACCGACGAGAAAAAAGTAGGTGTACAGATACCGGGGACTTCTAAAAACGTGGCTAATGCGTGGTTGAGCTACAAAGCAACCAATGGCGCTTTACAAGGCTTTGGTATCTCGTTAGGAGGTCAGTATCAGGCAGGTCGTTCGTCGTGGTATGTGTTTGATGGTACTAAACAAGGTTTACCAAATTATTTCAGAATGGATGGGGCTGTTTCTTACCAGGCTAACAAATTTGCAGTAGCCCTTAATGTGAATAACCTGACCAATGCCTACTTATACATGGGTGGTTATTATGAGTGGAGCCAGTTCTTTTACTACCAGACAGAAGCCAAAAGAAATTTACGTCTATCAGTTAATTACAAATTTTAAGAGGAATGACTTTTAAAAAGATTATTGGTAAAATACACCTCTGGCTCGGCCTTGCATCCGGGCTGGTGGTATTTATTGTAAGTATTACCGGGTGCATCTATGCCTTTCAGGTCGAAATTCAGGACTTAGTTCAGTCTTATCGCTATGTAGAGGTTCAGAACAAGCCGATGTTACCCCCTTCAACCATTCAATCTATTGTTGAAAAAGCAGTACCCAACAAGGTTGTTCATAGTGTTACTTACGAAAGACCGGGCAGAGCTGCCATAGCAACCATCTATCATTACGAACCTACCTATTATTACCTGGTTT
The DNA here is from genome assembly GCF_004168285.1 of Emticicia agri. Lineage (GTDB taxonomy): Bacteria > Bacteroidota > Bacteroidia > Cytophagales > Spirosomataceae > Emticicia > Emticicia agri. The sequence goes on from NZ_SEWF01000009.1 coordinate 185,325, forward strand.
ATGTAAATCCTTATACCGGAGAGGTACTGAAAGCCAAGAATATGGATGAAGATTTCTTCCGCTTTATTCTTGACGGACATTTTTATCTCTGGTTGCCTGACAAAATCGGTCAGCCTGTGGTAGCGTCTGCTACGCTGATTTTTGTATTCCTGATGATTAGCGGATTAATACTCTGGTGGCCTAAAAACAAAGCGGCTGCCAAACAAAGATTCTCTATTAAGTGGAATGCCCAATGGCGTAGAGTGAATTATGACCTGCACAATGTTTTAGGCTTCTATATGACCTGGGTAGTTATTATTATTGCCGTAACAGGGTTGGTATGGGGTTTTCAATGGTTCTCAAAAGCGTATTACTATACACTTTCGGGTGGAAAGGAAGAGAAGATTTATTATGAACCTGAATCAGGTAAACCATCGGCCAGTTTAATCGCAGATAAGACACCTGCTATTGACTTAATCTGGAAAAAGATGATTGCCGAAACACCGGGTGCTAAAACGATTGAGGTTCATCCGCCTGAAACAGACAAATCAACCATTGTAACAGCTACTACTACCGATACAGATGTGTACTGGAAACATGATTATCGCTACTTTGACCAATATACTTTAAAAGAAGTATCGGTAACCAGCACTTATGGCCGTTTGACAGACTTATCGACTGCCGATAAAATTATGCGCATGAATTATGATATTCATGTTGGGGCCATCTTTGGTTTTGCAGGTAAGCTATTAGCCTTTTTTGCCAGTCTGATAGCCGCTTCATTGCCCATTACGGGGGTTTATATCTGGTGGGGCAGGAGAAAGAAAAGAGCCAGAGTAGTTGCCAAGCCTGCTACTTCCAATTCACAGGTTTTCAGACCTAAATACTCTTAGTCGCAAATACACTTTTAACAATACACTTTATGAAAAATACAATCATCTTATTAGCCTTAATGCTGATGCCTTTTTTGTCGGAAGCACATGGCTACTGGCTTGAAGTAAAAGGCTCAGGTAAAGTAGGGGAGCCTGCCAAAATTCAGATTTTCTATGGTGAATACAACAACCAGGGAAGAATGAAAGGCAAGTTTTTAGATAAAATGAATGAAATAAAAATCTTTGTAGTTGACGAAGCCGGTAACCGTACGGATGTGCCGACTGTGCAAACCGAAACTCATTGGGAAGGAACATTCACCCCTAAAACCGAAGGGAATTATCAGGTGTTGGGTGTAAACGAAACCCGAGAAGTGCAGGATTGGGCAAAACATAACTTAGGTATTGTAAGACCCATGCAGTACCTACGTACCAACTATATGGTTGGCAAAGCTACTGCTGCGACTAAACCAAATAATTATTTGGATATTATCGCTACTGAATCTGACAACGGAATTAATCTGAACGCTTTTAAAAACAATGTCCCGGCTGATAAAGCAAAACTAACCATTATCAGCCCTGATGGATGGGAGAAAGTAAAAGTTACCAGCGAAAGAGGCCGTACGTCTTTTGTGCCTAATGTGAAAGGTATTTATCTGATAGAAGCCGAATGGATTGATAAAACACCAGGAACTTATAAAGATAAACCTTATGAGTCAATCCGTTATCATACTGAAACTACTATTGAGGTGAAGTAAATTATTGTCGATTTTCGATTTCGGATTGTCGATTGAAAAAATTAATTAAATTCGACAATCTGCATCGTAACGGCGAACCGTTCGACATTCGACAATTCCCTCAATCACTCAATATCCATAAATCAATATCAAAAATTAATACAGAAATGAAAAAAACAGTTATTCTCTTATTGGCCAGCTTTGGTGCATTTGCGCAGAAATCGGCAGATATTACTGCTATTAAAGGACAATGCGGCTGTCATGAAGTAAAGTTTGACTATGCCGAAACTTTCACACCAAATAAAGAGTATAAACTCAAAGACCAATACCACGCCAAAGGAACTGAATATGTATTTGTGGTAGAAGAATCGAAAGACAAAATTGTGATTCAGCACTTGTTAGCTATTGGTGATACAATGGTGGTAAAACACTGGCGTGAAGACTGGACTTATGAAGACCCGAATTTGTTGAGTTTCTACAAAGAAGGTGTTTGGAAATACAGCCAGTTTGAAAAAGGTGCTGTGAAAAAAGGCTGGACACAAAAAGTGTATGAAGTAGACGATGCGCCACGTTATGAAGGCTTTGCCCAATGGTCGCACGCCAATGGTAAACACCTATGGGAAAGCAAAGTAGATGCTCCGCTTCCACGTCGTGAGTACACCAAAAGAAAAGACTATAACGTATTGAAACGTGGTAACAGAATCTATGTAACAGATGCAGGTTATTTACACGAGCAGGATAACGACAAAATCCTGAGAAAAGAGGGTACTGATTTATTGATTGTACAAGAAAAAGGTATCAATGATTATAAAAAACTAAGCGATGAGAAGGCTTGTGAAGTAACCAAAAAATGGTGGGCAGAACACGCTCCTTTCTGGGCTGATGTGCGTGCTGAATGGGCGCAGGTATTTGACCAGCACAAAAACATTACTATCAAACAATTTGTGAGAAGTAAAATGTTGAGCGAATATTTCACGGCTATCGAAAAAGAGAAAAACGATTCAGTAACCAATCGTAAAAAAATCAAAGAAGTATTAAATCAATTTGTAGTATATAATGATGAAGTGATAGGAAAGAACTAATGGTTCTTCCTGATATATCTGATTGTTAGAAAGCCTCTCGTGTGTTCATGAGAGGTTTTTTTGATTGAATTAGTTGCAATTTGTAGAGACGTATTGCAATACGTCTCATGGGTCTGTCCAATCAATTGAATTTATTTTGGAAGGTAGATTTTGAACCTCATAAAATATTTGTTGATATTCACAGACCTTTGGAGACGTATTGCAATACGTCTCTACAAATCGGAATAATTATTTGTTAATTATTCCCTCCACCAAAATCAGATAATCGGCTATGTCAAGACCTTTGGCACGGTCTTCGGGGGTGGCGTGTTGTTCAAGAAAATCTGAAACTCTTACCTTGATAGACGGGGGTAGTTCACGGGCTTTGGCTATCCATTTGTCGTAGGCATTCAGGTCGGGGAAAAGCACTACTTTTCTGCCCTTTAAGACTTTACACTTGTTGGCTGTCAGATTACTGAGGCTACCTACGGCCAGCCAGATAAACTGCGGTAGATATACGCTTGCAATCAAGGCTGTTTTTTCACTCTCCACAAGGGCAACCGGCGCATCTGATACACTTAACAGATGTTCTCCGAAAAGGCATTGTTCCAGATGGAAATCTTTAAGCCCTAATACACTATGCACCCAGTTGATGTGCTTGTAGGGTTCTTTTACCCGCTTGCCGTTGGCAGGGTTATAGAGCATAATTTTACCTGTTCGGATACCGCCGAGTAGGTCTATCTGCCAGAAAACCGTAGCACCCGGCCAATGCTTTGAGGTACCGACAAAATACCGCACCATGAGTGCAAGCGTGATAACCTTGCCAAAATGATTGGTCAGAAAGCTAATCAGGTGATTATTTTCATACTGTTTCAGGCTTGCCATAAAAATATCCTGCGGAATGAATGAGACAACAGGGGGCTTTGGAGGCAAGGTGCAAACAGATAATTTAGGAGTATCCACTCGGGGAGTATCCACTCGGGGAGTATCCACTCGGGGATTGTCCTGAAAATAATCTTTGGGTGTATAATGATACCCGCATTTCACCTCACGGCTGCATCGGCCTACGTGGTAGTCGAGATACTCGCCTGTTTGGGTTTCAATGTAACGTGTAAAACACTTTTTGTGTTGGCAACCGGGGCAGGTATGGCGTGTTTTCATGCCCTTGTAAGGTTCTAAGGTATATCTGAAATGATTCATTGGGTTGTGTGAAATCCGTACCAATCGTACAGGTCGTACTTACTTTAGTACGTACGAACGAGTGTCTATCTAATCTACTTATCGCTGACTATATATAAGTATCAGAATATATATAGGAGTAAAAAAGATAAAAACATCGCTGCTTGAGCCTGATTCGTTCGTACGTACCAAAGTAAATAACATTAAGTACGACCTGTACGATTGGTACGAGGTGTTGTGGTTAATTACTGTGTTTTTTTAGCCATTTTCTCACAGAGCCTTCCGTAACACCTAATTGACTGGCAATCTGGCAATTGCTTAACCCCTGTTTTTTTAAGGTTAAAGCATCTGCTATCCGCTGTTCACGGTCTTGGTCGGTAATCTCCTTTAAATGGTCTTTTTCCCGCTCAAATGCCAGCAATTCAAATCTTACAAAATTACTGGGTTTGTTTATCTGGCAAATAGCCACATTTTCGCCATCATAGGCTAACCGGGCAATCCGTATTTTCACCTGTTTAAGATAGCGCAGATTCTTGTCTTTCTGGCTTTGTCCAATGGCAAAAGCCGCATCAGTAAATTGCATCAGCCTGCTGCTTCCCTGTGCATCATTTCGGGTGATGGGTCTGGTAGGGTCTCGCTTGGGTGTATGCGCCAGTATCAATAACGACAACCCGTATCGTTTTTTCAGGTTATTGAGGTGTTGCATCAACGGGGCGGCACTGGCTGCCTTTTCGGTTTCATTCCGCAGATACGTCAGGTTATCAATAATCAGGATTTTAATACCTGAATCACTAATGAGTTTTTCTATCGAATCAGCCAGAAAATCTTCAAAAGTCTGGTTATCAGGAATCCTTGCATCGGGGTCTATTTCAACCCGGATAAAATTATCATCGAACTGATAATGTTCCTGAAAATCAACAGAATAACGCTCTTCAAATTGTTTTTCTGATAGCTCAAAATCGAAATACAAAATCTTTTGTTTCTCTGCCGTCATCCTGAATCCGTCAGTAGCCATGCCCTTGCTAATGCTGTCGCCAATCTGCACAGCTAAAATCGACTTGCCCACATTGGTATCAGCATACAAAATACAAATCTCACCTTCAATCCAGAACTCATCGAATAAATACCGTGGACGCGGCTGTTTTTTAGCCTTGTCAATCCAGTAGTTGGCGGTGTTGTGTTTGAGTAGTCCGGTGGTGGTTCCGGCACTCGATTCGAGTGCATCAAGCGTGGCCTTTGCCTCTGCCTGAATCATGGCCAAGGTGATTTCAGATTTCACCTGTACCTCATTTACCGGGGTTGTGTCCGGTCTTGCTTCTTCCTCCATTTTAATTGTCATGTGGATTTAAGTAAAAAAATAAAATTGAACATTCTTATCACAGATAGCTGCATGGCAGACGGCTGTAATGTCTTTTAAAGGCCAAAGCCTTTTTAATTGTATTTTTTAGGGACAATGAGCGCTTACAAGAGCGTTTTTAAATGACTAATTCGTAATGAATGTTAGGAAGAAAACAGTTGAGACCCACAGCATGGTCTATAATGGGTAAAGGCAATTTAGGGCTGAATAGTTCCATAAAATGAGGGAAAATGTTTTCAACAATTATGGAGGTTTTGGAGGGGGATTATTGCCTGTGTAGAGACGGAATAGTCTCTAAAATTCTATCATTAAAATATTCACAAATAATAAAAATACCATTTCGTAGAGACGACTTGCAGGCGTCTCCATTGGTCTGTGAATTGTTAAAATT
>NZ_SEWF01000010.1 GCF_004168285.1 Emticicia agri
TGGCCATAAATAAATCAAAAAATGTACGGCTTAGACGCTTATCTATTTGAGAATCAAGTTTTGTGAGAATACTTTGAAGATATTGACTGGATTGACTTAGAAGAAAAGCACCTGTCTTATTGTGTGTTTGCTTAGTTTTTGATAATATTGTAAACATAAAAAGACCTCCTGATTGATTTGTGTTTGTAGTGATTCACAAATTTAACCAGAAGGTTCTTTTTTTTTATTTACCAGTCCCAAAATTCGGGATGACTCATGTTTGTTTTATTCCAGTTCTCTGATTCTGATATTTCTGAATGAAACCATATCGCCGTGGTCTTGTAAGGCTATTTTGCCTTTGGCGTGTGGCTTGGCGTAATCCCATGTCGGGAATTTACTTTTAGCCACCATCGAATGCCAGTCGGTGCTACCATATTCATATTCCACTACTTTTTCGCCATTCAGCCAATGCTCAATGTGGCCATCTTTGATAATAATTTTCCCTTTGTTCCACTGCCCGGCAGGTTTTACAATACTAAAATCCTTTGGCGGCTGCAAATCGTAATTAGAAGCTGTTTTCTGAGAATCTTTCAATTGTGCAGGGTAATTTTTATCATCGATAATCTGGTATTCAGGACCCGACATATAGCTGGCTTTTGCTTCAGGTGATTCAATTACTTTGTAAATCACTCCGCTATTACCTTTAGGTGCCGCCTTGAAATCAAACTCTAATTCGTAGTTTTCATATTCTTTATCAGTTACAAGGTCGCCACTACCGCCGTGTGTCATCAATACTCCATTCATTACGTGCCAGCCCTTTACCTCTTTTGCCTGCCAGGTATGCCAGCCATTAGTGGTTTTTCCATCAAACAATTTTACCCATTTTCCTGTCTGTGCCGAGGCATTGATGGCACAAATAGCTAAAGCAGAAATCAATAATTTTTTCATTGTCAAATACTTAGGTTGATATAGAACCGATTGAAGAGGTTCATGGTGAAAATTTGTACTAAGGAACGAAATTTACACTTTAAAAATTAATTTTCTTCTGTAAAAAAACCATAAAATCACAAACCAGATAAGCACATATACCAAAGCACCCGCCAGAGAAGCATTTTTTGGCTCACTGAAAAACGGAGCAATGCCATATTCATACATCCATGCTATTAATCCCGGGCTTTCTTCAGGTGTTCTATCTACTACCGGAATTTTTATCATATTCAGTATCCGTGGAATAATGCCTGAAAAGAAAAATACAACCATCGGATTCACCCCGAAAATCACAAAAGGTTTGTTCCAGAAATCAAAGCGTATCACATCTATCACAAAATACAGAATCCCTAATGCCAACAAGGCCCATCCGGCTGTGTATAGCACAAAAGAGCTTGTCCAGAGTGCCTTATTGATAGGAAAAACTATGCCCCATAAGAAACCTATCATTACACTCACTACTCCGGCAGTAAGCAGATAAATAGCTTTTTTGTTTTTCTCAAAATTATTGCTCAGTAAGGTGCCTGTCAACACCCCGGCTATCCCTGTTCCGATAGCAGGAATCGTGCTTAAAATCCCCTCAGGGTCCCATGTTTTTGAAGTAGCCCATAGATGCCCCGGCAATAAGAAGTTATCTAACCAGGCTGCTAAATTAGTGCCTTTCTCAACATTAGCAGCACCAACTCCTGGCACAGATACCAATGTCATTAAAGCCCAATAGCCCAATAAGCATACCAGACCAATAATAAGCTGGGTGATTGTGTTGGTAGTAGCATACAGAATAGACACAATCATATAAACAATAGCTATGCGTTGCAATACGCCCGGAATACGCACCTCTTTAAAATCTTCGGCTACAAAAGCTAAAACCATCATAACAATAAACAGCCCTACGGCTATAAAAAACTGTCTTTTTTTATCATAATCACCCAATAAAGCCATTGTAACAAGGGCGGTAATACTTAAACGTACCAGTAGTAGTGGAATGCCTGTCAGTGAACCAATATTTATTTTGGAGAAGAAATTGAGAAACAAACCCAACAAGAAAAGCCTAAGTGTACGGGTAATGATGCGTTCAAAAGTTGAAGCATCGAACCTTTTGATAGGCATTGATAAAACCGTAGATATACCCACAATGAACAAAAAGAAAGGAAATACGAGGTCGGTTAGTGTACATCCATGCCATTCGGCGTGTTCAAGCGGTGGATATAGATTACCCCAATCACCCGGGTTGTTCACAATGGTCATAAGCATGATGGTCATGCCTCTGAAAACGTCTAATGACGTCAGGCGTTGCTTCATTTCTGATTAGGTTTATTTTATGGCAAGTTAATGAATATCTGCCTGAATTGTTGCAATTGCTACCTTTTATCAATTCAGATTCCTGTAAGCAAATAAATTTTTGTAGTTTTGAATCAGCGAGTAAGCTATCATTATTTATCATTCAAACCTACCCTGTTCAGGGATTTTACTATGCAAATTGGAATTGTCGGTCTTGGTAAAATGGGTTATAATTTAGCCCTTAATTTACGTAATCATCATTACGAAGTAGTAGCACAGGATGTAAATGCCGAATCGGTCAGGAAAATCGGAGAAGAAGGAGGTATTACTACTGCCAATACTTTGAAAGAAGTATGTGAAAAACTGACTGGTAGAAGGGTAATCTGGCTGATGGTTCCGGCAGGGAGCATTGTTGATAGTGTAATTGAAGAGTTATTGAATTACCTATCTGCTGACGATATTGTTATTGATGGAGGAAACTCTCATTATAAAGAGTCTGTGAAGCGTTATAACTATTTAAAAAGTAAAGGCATCAGTTACCTTGATTGTGGCACGAGTGGTGGCACCAGTGGGGCTTTGCACGGCGCCTGTACGATGATTGGCGGAGATAAAGAAACATTTGCGTATGTAGAGCGTGTATTTAAAGATATTTCGTTAGAAAACGGGTATCTATACACCGGAGCATCAGGCAGTGGGCATTTTGTGAAGATGGTACACAACGGTATTGAATATGGCATGATGCAGGCCATTGCCGAAGGTTTTGAGGTTTTTGAACGCTCGGAATATGACATTAATTTTGAGGCTGTAGCCAAACTATTTAATCATGGTTCGGTAGTACGAAGCTGGCTGATGGAACTGACTGAAAATGCTTTCAGAAAAGACCCGCATTTAGATGCCATCAAAGGAATTATGCACTCGTCGGGTGAAGGTAAATGGACACTTGAAACGGCGCTTGATTTGGGTGTGCCAACGCCTGTTATTGCTTTGTCTTTATTGATGCGTTATCGTTCACAGCAGGAAGACACTTTTTCGGGTAAAGTAGTAGCGGCCTTGAGAAATGAGTTTGGTGGACATGCAGTAGAAAAAGCGAATTAGGAAGATTGCATGGCAGAAATAACTTTTGACTATTTTGTGGGTATTGATGTAGGAACTACTACTACTAAAGCTGTTGCTTTTGATACAAAAGGGAACGTATTGAGCCAGTTCAGCAGTGGCTATGATATGACACACCCACACCCTAACTGGAGTGAGCAAGACCCTGAAGAAATCTACGAGGCTTTTCAGAAATCTTTGAGCATGATTGTGCTGCCCTCACTGGCTGATAAAAGTATTGTTTCTTTTTCATCGGCCATGCACGGATTAATAGTGATGGATAAAGATGGCAAGCCCCTTACCAGATTAATGATATGGGCTGACAACCGTGCTACTGAATTAGCCAATCAATTAAAAGCAACAGACTTAGGGCAGGAATTGTATCATCGAACAGGTATCCCGATTCATCCTTTTTCGGTTTTCAGTAAAATATTATGGCTGAAAGAAAACGAGCCGGAGATTTTCAGCCGGACACACAAATTTATAGGCATTAAAGAATACCTGTGGTTCAGGCTATTTGGTGAATATACTATCGATTACTCTTTGGCATCAGGTAGTGGACTGTTTAATTTCAGCGAATCAGCCTGGGATACTTTAGCCTTAACTACTTTAGGTATTTCGGCAGAGCAGCTACCCCGGTTGGTTTCTACTACGCATATACAGAAAAACGATACAAACCCTAATCTCCCTTTAGTAAATTATGTGATTGGCGCAGGTGACGGGCCTTTAGCTAATTTAGGGTCAGGAGCCATGAATCCCGGGCAAATGGCTTTTACGATGGGTACAAGCGGTGCTGTAAGAATGTGTGTAGCACAGCCGTACACCGATGCCAAAATGCGGACTTTCAATTTCTTCCTTTTTGAAAATCAATATATCATCGGTGGTGCTACTAATAATGGCGGAATAGTACTACAATGGCTGGAAGAACAGATATTAGGCTCAAAGAACTCTATTGCTAAACTGATAGAAGAAGCACAGAAATTAGAAATAGGTAGCGAAAATCTTTTGTTTTTGCCCTACATTTTAGGCGAACGAGCCCCTGTGTGGAATGCTAAGGCAAAAGGGGTATTTTTTGGGTTAAGCATTACGCATACGCAAGCCCACCTTGTAAGGGCGGTTATGGAGGGGTTAATTCTGAATGTGTATTCGATTGGAAAGATATTAATGGAACAACAGCAGATACATGAAATATGTGCCAGTGGAGGCTTTGCCAAAAGCGATTTCTGGTTACAGTTAGTTGCCGATATTTTTCAGAAAAAAGTAGTTATCTGCGAAACCGTTGAAGGCTCGGCATGGGGTGCGGCATTATTAGCCATGAAAGCCCTGAATATGAAAGAAGCAGCCAATACAGTAGCGAAAGGAAAAGAGTTTTTACCTAACCTTGCGGTTGCTGAAAAATATAGTCAGCTTCACCAGAAATTCGAACGGCTTTATGAGAAATTGAAAGATGAATTTTAAGAAGCTGTTTGAGTTAAAGATAATGATAGAAAAAGACTTTATAAATCCGGAGGAGTTACCTAAATGGGAAAATGCCTTTTCTCAGGTAGTAGTGGTTGATAGTGGGTATTACCGAACTATTTATCTTTCAGGGCAGGTATCAATGGATAAAGACAATCAAATCATTGGCTTAAATAATTTATCAGTTCAGGCAAATCAGGCTTTTCAGAATGTTAAAACTGCACTATCTTCTGTAGGAGCAGTACCGGAAGATGTTGTTAAGCTAAATATTTATATAAAAGACTATCGCTTTAGTGATGCCGAATGTATCAGTGAGGCCTTTCAAAAGATTTTTACACATAAGAAACTTCCTGTAAGTACATGGCTTGGCGTACAATCTTTAGCCTTAGACGGGTTATTGATTGAAATTGATGCTATTGCCATAGTATCATCTAACTAATTGAGTAGAGCATTTAATTGATAAAAATTCGCAAAATCGTCATACATCTATCAACTCCGCTGAAAAAACAACCTGAAATTGTGGTAGATACCTGTAGTTCTAAAAGTAAAATGCTTGTGTGAAATGAAATTGACTACAAAGCTCATTCCCATCCCGAAGAAGTGAGAAATCAAGCCTGCTATATCTATACTTTTATTAAACATAAGTTGTTCTTTGCCAAAAACACCCCATTCGTCTAAAAAGTACTTGCAATAATAAGCACCTTTTACTGTAATAAAGCCTGAAATAAAAGAAACCAATAAGAACTTTATCCCTTCTCTGAAAGAGTTTTTGGAGTGCCGTTGATTAAAAGCGAAAATCTTGGTAAGAAAAAAACCGATAATAAAAGCCACTATATAGCCTGTGGCGATAGATAATTCAAAAGAAAACCCGAAGAAATTTTGTGTAAGAGAACTTACAATCAGCTGTATAACGACCCCCGAACAGGCAATGAGGAAATACGAAATCAGTTCTTTATATTTGGCAAGTCTGCCTTCTAATTTTATCACAATATATTTTTACTTTTTGAATTTTTTAATCTTATTTATTCATAGAACGTCAAAAGTAAGAAAAATTTATGAGGTGGGTACATTAAATATTGTTAACTACTCTTTTGTGGCTCATGTGGCGCAAACGTCCCGTTCGCAGTAATACTTCAAATAGTGAGAATATTGTCAGACACCAATTACTATTCAAAGTTTACTGCGAATTTAAGTAACCGCGAACTGGAAGCGACCGTCGCTCGGTTCGCCCCGCAAGAATTAATACCTCCAACTTTTTAAGTCAACGCCTTTAGGAGCCGTCTTCTTAACTTCTTCTGCCCATTTGGGTATAAACATCCGGTGATAACGCAGTCTTGAAATAGCATTTGGCTGAGTATGGTCGCCATTCCAGCAATGTTCGGCTCTGTCGCCATAATCCACTTCTCCATCATACGAAGGGTTCGATAAGCCTTTCAGCATTTCTTCGGTCAGGTATACTGCATTATTCAGGTAATAGTTATCCATATCGCCGCAATAAATGTGTATTCTGCCCTTCCACTTCTCACCATTTTTAGCCCAGTCTCTTTTCAATATGTAAGCTAAATCATAGTTCTCTTTCCAGTAATTGGCAACCTCTTTATCTATCACCCCGGTTTCTTTATCCCATATCCGTTTGGGATAGCCATCTTTGCCCACGGGCGAATAAACCGCTTCCCAGATGTCAAATTGCTGTCCGCTGCGGGTTTTAGTACCTAAGGCCAGTTCCCGCATATTCATTTCAGCTACTGTAGCCGATACCTGGCCAAGGTAATCTCTGTGTCCAGGTTTAGCTAATTTTTTAAACTGACTTTCGTACCAGTAAGCGTTTTTATCTTCGTAGATATTCACAGTAGTAAAAGCTCTGAAATCTATCGGGTCAGGACAAGCCGCATAGCAACCATTGTATTGGTCAGGGTATTTCACCTGCACTGCCAATGCCTCCCAGCCACCTGTTGAGCCACCATAGGTAAACCTTGCCCAGCCTTCGCCAATACCTCTGAATCTTTTTTCAATTTCAGGAATCAGTTCATACGTAATGGCATCACCATAAGGCCCGATATTCTCTGAATTAACGGCATAAGAATCGTCATAAAACGGACAAGCGTGTTGAATCTCGATGGCTAATACCCGAGGGAAATCCTTACCTGTCCATATTTTGTAGAAATCATACGCTTCCTGCTGAACTATTTTGTTATAGCCATAGAGCTTAAAACGTGCATTGTAATCGTCAGTTTTCAGGTTCTCATCAGGCGGAATAGTACGGAAGCCATCAAAATCATCAGGGAAATGCCCGTGGAAAATTGCCAATGGATATTTTACATTCGGGTGTTCATCAAAACCTTCTGGTAATAATATATGTGCGCCCAGATACATAGGTCTACCCCAGAACTCTGTCAGCAATTTGCTCTGAATCTTGATGTGTTTGATATATTTGGTATCTTTAGGTTCTTCAATTGGCGGAATTACCTGGTCTAAACTTAGTTTTATTACTGAGGTGCCTTTAGGGTCAAATTTTATTTTGATGGGTTTTGAATACAAATTCCCCGGTGCCCTGTTCCATTGTTGTCCTTCTCCTCTATCCATAGGCATTTTTACCGTATGCCCGTCTTTCCGATGAAACGTTTCATATTTATGTAGCAATACCTGTACATAATATTCTCCGGCAGGCACTTCTTTCATGTATCTTTTCGGATAGCCAAACCCATTGGCATTGTTGATTACTTTGGCCTGTGCGCCATTCCAGTTTTCGGCATCTATCCCAAATACCAATTGCGTATTCAGTGCATCGGTTATATCAAAGCGTGGCTCTCTATCGGCACTGGTTGAGAGCATTACTAATAACCGACCATCTAAAAGCCCTTGCTGATTAGGTGCTGTAATGGAAAACTGAGTTTGTGCAAAGCTACCTGCCGACAAAAGCAGAAAAGCCCAAAGGAGATTTTTTTTCATAAGGTTTAGTTTAGTATATGTTTGTTAATGATGTTGCTTTCCATACTTTTTCAAAGCCGTCTGCACATCCATTTTCGGGGCACGTATCAGTCCATTGCCTGTTTTTTCTCCGGCTTCAATATCAATGTTATGAATATCATATTCTTTTCCACCCAAATCGAGCATAATCACATCAAAAGTAAAGGCAGTTTCAGTATTAGCTATAAACCAGTGGATATTATTTTTATCGTCTGAAATAGAGGAGCTACTACCCACTTTAGCCTTTTTTTCGATAGTTGGTTTGATGAATAGGTTCTTCTCATCTTCTTCTACTTTATCATAATGTTTCAAGGCAAATTCTCCTTTTAAAACTAAATGTGCCGACGACATATTGGAATGTCCATGAGGGATAATCGCCCTGTCTTTTTTCATACCAAAAATTTTCTTGATGAAAACAGTCTTTTCAGGCAAGCCGTCCAGTTTCGGAAACGTAATCATTTTAGTATTTACGCCTAAATCAGGATAATCAAAGTTTTTGGTCAAGGTTTGAAAATCAATGAATTTCAATAACTCTTCTAATGCTATATGATTGAATAGCTTCTCTACCTGGGTTTGCCATAGCACCGGAGAAATCTTTTCCAGTTTCAAATCATTACAAATCTCACTCAATTGTTTTGCCCAGTGATTGGCTATAGGCAAGATAGGCCTGGCAAAAGCCTGTGAGCTGAAAAGACTTTCTAACAAAAAATAGTTAAGGGCTGTACCCAATAGTTGTTTACCAAAATCCCGTCTGTTTTGTATTTGCATTAATTTACTTTTGCTTAGGTGTATATTGGTTTGCACGTATGTTTTTTTCTGCGAGTGTTACTATTTCTGTGATTCTCTTCTCACGGGTTGCTTCCTGTCTGGCATTAAGCAGCCACTCCAAAATACCTCTTTTTACCGAGCGGGGGAAAGCCTCAAAATAAGTCTTTGCTGTTGGATTATTGTCCAAAGCCGCTTGCAAATCAGCCGGGTTTATCAGGTTTTCTACATCATCAAGGGCTGTCCAATAACCGTTTTCTTTGGCAAAATCAATTACTTTCATGCCTGCTTCTGTCATTAGTCCATCAGCAAGTAGTTTATCAACTTTAGCTTTATTGACTCTACTCCAGTTACTTTTAGGATTACGTCTGGCAAAAAACTGATAGTAATAGTCTTCGTTTCCACTTTTGATTGAGCTATCAACCCAGGCAAAACAAAGTGCCTCATCTACGGCCTCGTCATAAGTAACACTTGGTGTCTGACTCTGTTTTTTATAGATTTTAATCCAGATACTTTTTTCCTGGTTATGATTTTCCGATAGCCATTGCCTCCATGCCTGTCTGTTTTCAAAAGCAATTGCATGTGCAAAGTCATTTTTTGCCATTTTCTTTACTATTTAACAACCAGAAGTTCCATAAGAGTAAGCATTTCAGGCAACCAATAAATCTTCGATTTGCTTTTATAAAGTCAGAGTTTCCGGCTTCAAAAATATGCGAATATAACTCTATAGATTACAAACAAATATAATTATCCTTTGGTAAGGCTGAAAGGCTTGAGCCATTTTAATTTTTCAAGCTAAAACTGGTGTTTTAACTAGGAGTAACACCCTTATTCTATCTCTTTAAAATAAAGTTATGGTAGTAAATATAGAGTAAAAATCTGCTACTGAAAAAAGAATAAAATAATTTAAAAAAACTGAAACATTGCTGACATAGGGTTGTCAATAGGGGGTAGTACCTTTGTTAAGGAAACAAAATAACCTTAATTATGGAACTATTAACAACTCTTCAATGGATTTTAGTAGCACTTTTTGTAGGGCCTACTTTTTATTACGGTTATGTAAAAATGATTGCAGAACCGGCTAAAATCAGAAAATTTGCCGCCTGGGGCTATCCGATAAAAATGATGCAGGTACTTGGTGTGGTTGAGATTATCGGAGCGGTAGCTATCTTGTTCCCCGAACTTCGCTTGTTTGGAATTGCTATCTGGGGCATTATCTTAACAGGTACCTTTTTTAATAATATGATTCATCGTGAACCCAAAAAGGAATTATTTGCCGTATTAACTGTACTGGCTCATCTCCTACTGATTCTGGTCTTGAATATGTGGCTAAATACTACCATCAAATAAAACAATTAATCCACACAACTCAACGCTACCTTTTCTATACATCTTTTTAAAATGAGAAAGGAACATGGAGAGTGGAACAAGCAGAAGTAAATGCCTTTTCCATTCTTCTTTTCTCCACACATCACTACCTTTTCTATACATCTTTATAAAAGCTATATTTTTAAAAGGAGAAAGGAACATGGAAAAAGTAAAATTTCTTTTTTCCATTCTTTTTTTCTCCGTGTTCCATTTTTCCCTTCTCCCCTCTAAGCAGCAGCAACATTTGGTTCTTTAATGGCTAATTGCCCACAGGCTGCATCAATGTCTTTCCCTCTACTTCTCCTTACATTCACCACAACGCCTTTATCCTCCAAGAACTTAGCAAACTTGCTGAGTTTATCTTCTGATGTATTAATGAAATCGGCTTCGGCAATTGGGTTATATTCTATAATGTTTACTTTGGCAGGTACTTTCTTGGTAAACTCCCACAATTCTTTGGCATCTTGCAGAGAATCGTTGAAGTCGTTGAAAACAATGTACTCAAAGGTAATGCGGTTGCCTGTCTTTTTATAGAAATAATTGAGGGCAGTTGCCAGGTTCTTCAATGAGTTGGTTTCGTTGATAGGCATAATCTCATTGCGCTTTACATCATTGGCTGCATGGAGCGATAAGGCCAGGTTAAACTTTACGCCATCATCACCTAATTTCTGAATCATTTTAGCAATACCGGCAGTGCTTACGGTTATACGCTTGGGCGACCACCCCAATCCATCAGGTGAGGTAATGCGCTCGATAGACTCTAACATACTGGCATAATTGAGTAAGGGTTCTCCCATACCCATATAAACTATATTGGTAAGTGGCGCCTGATAGTGTTGCTCTGCCTGTTCTTTGATTAATACAACCTGGTCGTAAATTTCGGCCGCATCAAGGTTTCTTTTGCGAGGCATATAACCTGTTGCACAAAACTTACAGGTAAGCGAACAACCTACTTGTGAGGATACACAGGCCGTCATACGGTCATCTGCCGGAATCAATACACCCTCTACCAGATTACCATCAAATAATCTGAAACCCGATTTGATGGTTTTATCGTTAGATACCTGTTTTCTGAGAACAGATACGGTTCTAATTTCAAAATTTTCTTTTAACAGCTCTCTTGTTTTTAACGAAAGGTTAGTCATTTCGTCAAAACTCCTTGCCGACTTTTTCCACAACCATTCCGAAATCTGTTTTGCCCGAAAACCCTGTTCGCCATTTGCTGAAAGCCACGTTTTCAATTGATCAACAGAAAGCTTTCGTATATCTTGTTTTTCCATATTTTCTTCAACTATTTTGCAAAGTTCTGAAATATTTAGGGTTTTTACCAAGATATACTGAATTATCCTATCAAAACCTTAGTTTATTTAAACAATAATTAAAGAATAGAAGTTTTGTCGCTTGAAAGAATTAACAAAAAATGAAAAGATTTTTAAATAAGGTTGTCTGGATTACAGGTGCTTCCTCAGGTATTGGCGAAGCTACCGTTTATGAGTTTGCTAAAGAAGGTGCCAGACTGGTTATTTCGGCCAGAAGAGAAGATGAATTACAAAGGGTAAAGAAAAACACAAATTTGCCTGATACCGACGTATTAGTGTTACCCATTGATGTAGAAAAACAAGATGAATTTCCGGCTAAAGTTAAAGAAGTGTTGAAGTACTTTGGTAGCATAGATGTACTGTTTAATAATGCTGGTATTTCGCAGAGAAGTTCGGTCATAGAAAGCGATATGGAGGTCTATCATAAAATTATGGACATTAATTTTTTTGGTGTGGTGGCTTTAACAAAAGCAGTATTGCCTGTGATGCTCAAACAAAAAAGCGGGAGCATAGCGGTTACCAGTAGTATATCAGGCAAATTAGGCACACCTATGCGCTCGGGTTACTGTGCTACCAAACATGCACTACATGGTTTTTTTGATTCATTAAGAGCCGAGGTATGGAGAGAAAATATCCAGGTTACTATTATTTGCCCCGGCTATATACATACTAATATCTCTGTTAATGCCATTTCAGGCGATGGCAGCAAGCACGGCCGGATGGATCAGAACCAGGCCAGAGGAATATCACCGGAAGATTGTGCTACAAGTATAGTTAATGCCATTGCTATTGGTAAGCAGGAAGTATATATTGGTCGCAAAGAGGTATTAGGTGTTTATTTAAAACGATTTTTCCCGGGCTTACTTTCCAGGATTATGAGAAACCAAATACCCAAATAATATTCTGCCAAAATCAGTTTCAGGAAAATACTTTAGACTTTATTTACTTTTCAATTTCTCCGTTTTTCTAAGAAAAATCCTATGTTATTGGCCAATTAGTTCATTTATTTGTAAAAAAAATTAAAAATTTATTTTTTTTTATTTGAATTTATTTTTTGAAAAAAAAAGTTATTAATTTAACGTTCGAATAAGTGGCCTAACACACCTATTTATAATAAATTAAACTAACAAACAAACTAAACAAACTGTATGAGGAAACTTCTACTTGCCTGCATGATGCTGGTATGGGGTAGCTATGCTTATGCCCAAAATGTCAATGTAACCGGAAAAGTTACGGCTGACGATGGTTCGGTTCTTCCCGGTGTGAGTGTCGTAGTAAAAGGCACAAATCAAGGTGTACAAACAGACGCAAATGGTATCTACAAAGTTTCTGCAAAAAAAGGTGCGTCCCTTTTATTCAGTTTCATCGGTTTTGAAACACAAACCGCCGTTGTCGGTAATGCTACTACTATTGACATCACTTTAAAAAGTGATGCAGCTCAATTAAATGAGGTGGTTGTAACTGCTCAGGGTATTCGTAAAAACCTGAGAGAAGTAGGTTATGCTTATTCAAAAGTAAGTACTGAAGATGTAACAGTAGGTCGTTCTCCTCAATTAGCGCAGGCGCTTTCAGGAAAAGTAACCGGGCTGGCTGTTTACAACGTGAACAATAGCGTTGACCCATCTGTAAAAATCGTATTACGTGGTTTCCGTTCACTAACCGGTAATAATGAAGCCCTGATTGTTGTTGATGGTATGCAGACTACTTCTACTGTATTAGCCATGATTAACCCAAATGATATTGATAATATCTCTATCCTGAAAGGTGGTCAGGCCGCTACATTGTATGGTTCGGCAGGTATCAATGGTGCCTTGGTTATTACAACCAAAAGAGGTACTAAAGGTAAAATCAAAGTGGGTTACTCAAACAGTACTAACTTTGAGCAAATCAGTTTCTTGCCTGACTTTCAGGATAAATACGGTTCAGGTTCACACTACTACCCATCGTTTGGTTCAGCCGGTTATAGTGCCGACCCATTGGTGCGTATGAAAGGTAACTGGAGAGCTTATGAAAACCAACAATTTGGAGACCCATTCGATGGCTCAATGCGTCAGTTAGGTCGTAGTGCAGAAGATGGTACTACTAACATAGTAAAATATGCCGCTGTTGATGGGGCACGCTACAAGGCTTTTGATACTGGTGTTTCTATGAACAACCAGATTAACTTCTCGGGTGGTGATGATAACAGTACTTTCTATATGTCATTAGAAAATCAGAAGATTCAAGGGATTGTACCTAACGATAAAAGTGAGAGAACAGGTGCCCGTGTTTCTTCAACCAGAGAATTCAACAAATTATCAGTTGGTTTCAATGCAAGTTATACACAAGCACAGTATGACAGAACTTCTGCTGACTTCTATAACGACGTAATCAACCAGCCGGCCAACCTTCCGATTGATGAATACCGTGACTGGCAAACTGATAAATTTGCTAATCCGAACGCATTCTTTAACGATTATTATAATAACCCGTATTTCAATGCTGATAACAACCGTCAGGTTTACAAAGATGCCAACATCAGCGGTAACCTGAACGCTACTTATAAAATTACGCCTTGGGCTACTATCAGCAACCGCTTAGGTATCATGAACAACTCTCGTACTCAGAAAAACCGCACAGGTAAATTCTTATATTCTGATTACGCTAAAACAAAAGCCTTTATTGCTGAACCATTCTTCCGTGATGGTGATGGTACAGGAGTGTATCGTGCTATTACTGATATCTTAGGTGGTGTTACCGACTTCACCAGAACTGAAAATGTTTTAAACAACGAGTTCCAGTTATTATTAGAGAAAGACTTTGGTCCGTTTGCTAATAAATTAATCTTAGGCCATAGCTTATACCAACGTTATGTAAAAGAAGTAACGGTTAGTTCAAGCTCAATTGTAGTACCTGATATCTACAACGTTTCAAATCGTCAGGGTGAGCTTGGTGGTGGCGAAGGCAATACTTTGCAACGTCGTGTGGGTTATTATGCTGACTTAACCTCTAACTTCAAAAACTGGTTGATTCTGAACGGTACTTTCCGTTATGACCAGACTTCGTTGTTCTACAAACCAACTCGTCCGAACAATCTTTGGTCTTATCCTTACTACGGTGTTGCTTTGTCGTTTATCCCAACAGATGCGTTCCCGTCTTTGAAAAGCAATGTGCTAAACTATGCCAAATTGCGTGTGAACTATAACAAAAACGCCAATGACAATATTGATGTATATGGTTTAGATTTAACCTATCCGAATGGTCCTAACTTCCCTTATGGCAATACAGTAGGTTTAACGGTAGGTAACAGATTGCCTGATGCCAACCTGAAACCGGAAACTGTAACATCAGCCGAGATTGGTGGTGAATTCCAGTTGTTTGATAACAGAGTAAATATCGACGTATCAGCGTATACGCAAAACTCAAAAGGACAGGTAATTACAGTTAAAGTTCCTAACTCAACAGGTTTCCCTAACTTGTTGATTAACGTAGGTGAAACCAAAAACTTCGGATACGAGGGTGAGTTTAAATACTTAATTTCAAGAGGAAACAAATTCTCTTGGGATGCAAGTGTCAGATACTCTTATAACGATAACAAAGTATTGGAATTATATCCTGGTATCAACGAGTTCTTGCTAAGTGGTTATGCTTATGCGAGCACATACGTAATTAAAGGTTCACGCTTCCCGATGTTGAAAACTGACGGTTATCAATATGCACCAGATGGTTCAGGTTATCGTTTAGTAAGCCCTACAACGGGTTATCCTTTACGTCAGACAACCTTACAAACAAGAGGTGGTACATTACCTCGCCACATTGTTGGTTTAGGTTCAAGAATGAGCTATGGTGATTTTGCCTTTACTTTCAACTTCGAGTATCGTGGTGGTAACTATATGTATAGCGACTTAGGACGTCAGATGACTTTCACAGGTTCTGGTAAATGGACTGAAAACAGAACAGACCAAATCTTCCCTAACTCTGCTTATTTAGATGCTGATGGCAAAGTTGTTCCTAATACAACGGTTAAAGTTCGTGAGCCGGAATACGCACTATGGGTTGACCAGTATCGTTTGATTTCTGAAAACTTCGTAAACAGTGCCTGGTTTATCAAATTACGCGACATTAACCTGTCTTATAGCGTTCCGCAGAGCCTGCTTGCCAAAACAAAGATTTTCTCAAATGCAAGTATCGCTGTTTATGGTCGTAACCTGATTACTATCGTAGATAAAATGAACTTCTATACTGACCCTGAGTATAGCTTCACCACAGGAAACGGTTTGGGTATCAATAATACGAGCCAGACTCCTCCTGTACGTCAGTATGGTGTGAACCTTAACCTTACATTTTAATCAACAATACAATTGAGAAACATGAAATTAAAATCAATAATCATATCTGCATTGGTTGTTTTGGTTGGTAGTAGCTGTAAAGAATCATATTTTGATATTAACACTAACCCTAACACCCTGCCTACTGCATCGCCAAGTTTTGTGTTTACTAATGCAGTAAACGTAACGTCAACCAATATGCTTGGTTACAATGAAATCGGTTCATACTGGGCCGGTCAATGGACACAAGGAAATGGTTATATCATTAATACTGCTCAATTTGCCTATAACTTTACCGATGGCGATTTTAACTATTGGGATGGTATTTACGATAACCTTTCGGATTACGAGTATGTGATTCAGAACGCTGATGCCAACAATCAGAAATACTTCAAAGGCCCGGCTAAAATCATGAAAGCCATGGTGTATCAGCAATTGGTTGATATGTATGGTAATGTTCCTTTTTCAGATGCATTGAAAGGTACAGCATCGTTGGCTCCAAAATTTGATGACCAAAAAACTATCTATGACAACCTGGTTAAATTGATTGACGAAGCTCAGACAGATATGAAAGCAAATCCTTTTGCAAGTGCCTTCGCTAATGCTGATCTCGTATTCAGAGGTAACCTTACTAAATGGGCGCAGTTTGGTAATTCATTGAAAATGAGAATCTTGATTCGTCAGTCAAAAGTTCCTGGAAAAGAAGCATTTATCAAAAGTGAAATTGGCAAAATTATAGCTGAAGGTTCAGGTTTCATTACAGGAGAAGAAGTAGGTATAGGTGGTTCAGGTTTCTATTTAGCTACAGCAGGTAAACTGAACCCTGTATATGACCGTTGGGGTTATGATGCAAACGGAGCAAAAAGAGCTTTAAATAACTACCCACGTATTACTGAGTTTTTAATTAATAGCTTGAAAGCAACGGGAGATACCCTTCGTATGAAGAGAATTGCTTATGCTAATAGTGGTGAGAATGGTAATGCTCCGGGAACAAGTACACTTAAAGAAGTTTCTGCTAATTATAGAGGAACTCCATTTGGTGTGAGTTCTGGGTATTTACCGGCAAACACTGTACCGCTCGGCCCAAGCCTGATAGTTAAAGGTGAGTTTAATCGCCCATACATTATCATGACTGCGGCTGAGGTTCAGTTCTTATTAGCAGAAGCTAAACAAAGATATGCCGATGTAGCACTACCCAATACAGCGCAACAATATTTTGAAGAAGGTATCAAACAATCATTCCGTGTATTAGGTGCCGGAGCTGCCAATGCTGATGCTTACAAAGGCAGTGGTGTGGTTAATTATGATTGGGAAGCCTCTACTGATAAATTAGCGGCTATTGCTATTCAGAAATGGATTGCTCTGAATAACTTCAGTGGTTTTGAAGCATGGGCAGAATACAGAAGAACTAATCTTCCGGTTACTCCGCAAAGTATCCAGATCATTGGTGAAACCAAACGTCCGTTGCGTTTATTCTATCCTAATACTGAAAATGGTTCAAACGGTGCTAACGTAAAAGCACAAGGTACGGTTGATGTATTTACAACAAGATTATTCTGGGATGTTGATTAAACAACACACAGATATATTTTCAGAAAAGGGCCTCTTCGGGGGCCCTTTTTGGTTTCTACTCTTGAATAGTAGCTGTTGCATATGGCTCAATTATTTGCTTAAAGTATTTCATAGAAGAGAATAACGACATTAATTTATCATAACCTTGTCGAATATTGTATGAATAGAGTCGCTACAATCTGCATATTCATCTCACACCTTATTTAAATTTTTTTAAAAAGTTTCCGAATTATCAGAAAAAGACTCTAACTTAGCATTAAAGTACAATAAGATTGTATAAAATTAATTAAAACAAACTAACGAACTGTATGAGGAAACTTCTACTCGCCTGCTTTATGCTGGCCTGGGCAAGCTGCGCTTTTGCCCAAGATGTAAATGTAACCGGAAAGGTTACTGCTGATGACGGATCTGCTCTCCCTGGTGTAAGTGTTGTGCTGCAAGGCACCAACAGAGGTACACAAACCGATGCTGATGGTAATTACAAAATTACAGCTACTAAAGGGTCAACACTCTTGTTTAGTTTTATTGGTTTTGAGACACAGACTATTCCGGTAGGCAATATGTCGGTAATTAACATTACCTTAAAGAGCGACGCCGCTCAATTGAATGAAGTAGTAGTAACTGCCTTGGGTATCTCACGTGAGAAAAAATCACTGACTTATACCGCTCAAAGCATTAATTCAGACAAATTAACTGTATCTCGTGACGCCAACGTAGGTAATGCCTTGGCAGGTAAAATTGCTGGGGTACAGGTATTAGGGCAATCTGGTGCCAAATTTGGCTCGCCTAATATCCGTATCCGTGGGGTAAACTCATTGACAGGTGGAGACCCGCTTTACGTAGTAGATGGTACCCCTGTGGGTAACATTTCTGATGTAAACATGGATGATGTAGAAAACCTTACCGTATTGAAAGGACCATCGGCAACCGCTCTTTACGGTAACCGTGCTTCAGGTGGGGTAATTGTTATTACTACCAAACGTGCGAAGGCTGGTGAAACTACTTTTACTATCAACCATAGCACAACGATGGACAGAGTAGGTCTTCTACCAAAATATCAGAATGAATACGGTGGTGGTTATTCACAAGAATGGGAAACCTTCCAATTCAACCCTGCTATTCATCCTGCGGCGTGGTCTTCATTTAACGGACAAAAAATCCTTGATTATTCAGCCGACGAAAGCTGGGGGCCACGTTTAGATGGTTCTCCTCACCGTTCGGCTTTCTCGTGGCAACAAGGCCCTGAGTTCGGACAACTGACTCCTTATGTAGCTTCTCCGAACAACGTCAGAGATTTCTTTGAAAAACCATTCAGCCACAATACCAACCTGGCCTTTTCAAGGGGTGGAGACAATTTCCAGAGCCGTGTATCCTATACACATTTAGATAACAAAGGTATCATCCCTAACAGTAAACAGACAAGAGATTATATCAGTGCTAAAAACACTTTCAACATCACCAAGAAATTCTCTGCCATGCTTGATGTTACCTATTCGGCTACCCGTGCTCAGAACGTGCCTGCCGATAACTATGGTTCGTCAGGTGGTACATTAGGTGGTGTAGGTCTTCCAACGGGTGTTCCGATAGCGGCAGTTGGTTATAATCAGACTGTTGGTTCTTTCAATCAGTGGTTCCAACGCCAGATCAAAATTGAAGATTTAAGAAACTATAAAAATCCTGACGGTACGTTCAGAAGCTGGAATATCGGCGGCCCGCTTGATTCAAAACCAAAATACTGGGATAGCCCATACACACAGATGTATGAAAGTACTAACCTTAACAACAATGACCGTATTTATGGTAGTTTTGGTTTAAGCTACAAAATCTTTGATTTCCTGACTGCTTCGGTTACTACTCGCAGAGACTGGAGAAATTATTATGGAGAGGGCAGAATTGCTTCAGGTACATTAAATGCTGGTGGGTTGGGTGCTTATGCCAACTATGCTACTACCGGATATGAAAATAACCATGAAGCCATATTGGCATTAGACAAAGCATTCGGAAAAATTTCGGTAGTAGCTACTGCCGGTGGTAACATCAGATATGCTAAAACAACTGTAGTTTCTCAGGCAACTGTGGGTGGCCTTACTACGCCTGGCTTCTATAACATTGCTGCCTCAAAAGACCGGCCGTCTGTCTCAAATAGTATGTTTGAAAGACAGGTGAACAGTTTATTTGGTAGTGCCAGTTTAGGGTATGATAATACTTATTTTATTGAAGGTACTATCCGTAATGACTGGTCATCAACACTTCCGGTAGCACATAATTCATACATTTATCCTTCAATTGGAGCGAGTGTAGTAATATCTGAATTGTTACCTAAAAACAGTATTCTATCGTTTGCAAAAATCAGAGGTAGCTATGCACAGGTAGGTACAGATGTAGGCCCTTACAACATTTATCAGGTGTATGGAACAGGTAACCCGTTTGGCTCTAACCCAACTCAGTATTTACCAACACAATTACCAAATGCTGATTTGAAACCGGGTCTTTCTTCAGCGTATGAAGGTGGTATTGACCTGAAATTCTTCAACAACCGTGTCAGTGTAGAATTTACTGCTTACAAAAACGATAACAAAAACCAGATTCTTCCTTTGTCAGTACCTGCTGCCAGTGGCTATAACTCGACACTTATCAACGCAGGTTTGATTCAGACACAAGGTTTTGAGCTACACATTGGTGCAACTCCTGTGAAAACTACTTCAGGCTTTACCTGGGATATGGATATTAACTTCGACCGCAGTACTTCAAAAATCGTTGAATTGGCTGCAGGTTTGAGTAACTATCAGTTAGGTGGCCCAACCTGGAGAACTCTGACAGTAAATGCACGTGTAGGAGAGCAATGGGGTCTTTTGCAAGGTAGAGGATATGTAACTAACGACAAAGGAGAGAAAGTAGTCGGCCCTGACGGACATTATTTAGGACAAGACAGCAAACTTTTAGGTTCAGTTCTGCCTAAATTCAAAGGTGGATTCCTGAACGTATTTACTTACAAAAACTTCTCATTGCGTGCTAATATCGACTTCATTGTTGGTGGTAAATTCTTCTCTACTACCCGTATGTTTAATGCTTATGCTGGTTTAGCAGCAGAAACAGCAGGTCTGAACGAATTAGGTAAGCCAAAACGTGACCCTGTATCAGAAGGTGGTGGTATTTTATTGCCAGGTGTAACAGCTGACGGTAAAACAAATACAGTTCGTGTTGAAACACAATCATTCTACGAAGACAAAATGTTTGCTTTCAACGAAGCCTGGATTTATGACCAGACTTACGTGAAATTGAGAGAGGTTGCATTAGGTTATAATATCCCTAAAACATTGTTTAATGGCAAAGTATTCAAATCGGCTAAAATTGCTTTACTGGTACGTAATCCGGTTTTGATTTATAGTGCAGCAGGTGGTGGTATCGATATTTCAGAAGCTGAACTTTACTGGACAGAAGGTGGTCAGTTACCTCCGGTTCGGTCATACGGTATCAACCTTAATTTAGGATTCTAATTATTAGAAATTCGGCAATAACTTTTCCCATTCAGCGTTAAATACTACTGTCGTTAAATACTATTAAAAAATGAAAAAAATAACAGCGTATAAATCATTAGCAGTGGCATTAAGCTTAGCAATTGCCACTACCTCTTGCGACCCCGGTGATTTTGGCAACATGAACATCAGCCCAAATAACCCGGCGACACCTAATACCGCAGGATTTCTTACAGGCGCTTTGCGCAATATCGGTGGCATGACTACCGAAATGGTTCCGGCACTCTATACGCAGCAATTTGGTGATGTAACCTATATTGAGGATTCTCGTTATAAAACCATTAACTTCAATTTCAATGGTTTTTATACAGGGCCATTGGTTACCTATCAGGCCATTATTGACCTGAATACCAATCCTGACACCAAAACTACCGCAGCAGCCAATGGGTCTAACAATAACCAGATTGCGATAGCACGTATTGCCAAAGCCTATACGTATATGTGGATGACTGACCGTTGGGGAGATATTCCTTACTCTCAGGCATTAAAAGGCAAAGAAAATTTCAGCCCTGCTTATGATACGCAACAAGCCATCTATACCGACTTGTTTAAAGAGTTAAAAGAAGCACAGGCACAATTTGATGGTGGTGCAACCGTAAAAGGTGATATTCTGTTAGGTGGAAATGCTACTCGCTGGAAAAAATTTGCCAATACCTTACGTATGATTATGGCACTTCGTCTATCGAAAGTAGATCCGGCTAAAGGTAAAACAGAATTTGCAGCTGCTATGGCAGATGGTCCGTTGGCTTCTAATGCCGATAACGTAAAATACGGATACCTGGCAGAAGCAAACAATGAGCACCCGTTGTATAATAACTATATTACTTCAAACCGTAAGGATTTTGCGGTAAGTAGTACCTTCATGAACTATCTGATTAAAACCAATGACCCTCGTATTCCGGGTATGGCAGACCAGAACATCTTGCAAAAATATGTAGGTGTGCCTTATGGTGTGTTCCCTCCTACCTGGAAAGCACAGGATGTATCGTTGGCAGCAACTGCCATACGTCAGCAAAATTCGCCTGCTAATGTGGTAACCTATGCACAAGTATTGTTTTCGCAGGCAGAAGCGGCAAAATTGGGCTGGATTTCAGGCGACCCTAAAGCATTCTACGAAAGTGCTATCAAAGCATCTATTGAGCAGTGGATTGGTGCAGGGGCTACAGAAGCAGTAGTAAATGCTTACCTGCAACAACCTGATGTAAAATATGACGATGCTAAGGCATTCGAGCAAATTGGTACACAAAAATGGATAGCACTTTTCTACCAGGGTAATGAAGCATGGGCTGAATGGCGTCGTACAGGATACCCTGTATTAACTCCGGCGGCAAATCCACTAAACCCAAGCGGACAGATTCCAAGTCGTTTAGCTTATCCGGTTACCGAGCAAACACTCAACAAAGTAAACTACGATAAAGCTGTAGCTACACAAGGCCCAGACACGCAGGATACCAAAGTCTGGTGGGATAAATAACAAAGCATAATTACCGAAACACATATATCGCAAAGAGGCGGCCAGTAGGCTGCCTTTTTTGTTTCACGGCACTATTTATAAAAAATTAATCTTCTAATCAATCTAAATTACAACTAAAAAAAATACCAATTTAAAAAACATAAAGTACTTATAGTCAATAAAATACAAAAACATCTTTTTGTATTTTATTGAAAATATTCAAACTTATTCTTC
This sequence comes from Emticicia agri, assembly GCF_004168285.1. Lineage (GTDB taxonomy): Bacteria > Bacteroidota > Bacteroidia > Cytophagales > Spirosomataceae > Emticicia > Emticicia agri. Next base: position 22,319 of record NZ_SEWF01000010.1, read on the forward strand.
AATTTTTTTAAAAAAAACTGTTGTTTTTTGAATTTTCTCTCCATTATTTTTGTAAAATGATTACTCTGACAAGGGTATTTTTCCAGTAAAAACAAACTAAAAACCAAACAAACGATTATGAGGAAATCTCTTCTACCAAGCCTTTTCTTGGTGTTGTTTTGGAGCGTGCAAGTGTTTGCACAAGACAAAACTGTATCAGGCAAGGTTACTTCATCTGATGATGGTTCTGTTCTTCCGGGTGTGAGTGTTACCGTAAAAGGCTCAACCAAAGGTACAACAACAAATGCAGAAGGTGTGTATAGCATCACAGTACCAAGCAATGCCACACTTACATTCAGTTTTATCGGCTTTGTTACACAACAAGTTCAGGTAAACAATCGTACCGTTATTGATTTACAGTTAGCTTCTGACGCACAGGAATTGGCCGAGGCTATTGTAGTAGGTTATGGTACAACGTCTTCTATCAAAAAAACAGGAGCCGTGGGTGTTGTAAACTCAGACAAAATTGAGAATACACCTTTTACCTCTGTTGATAAAGCCATTCAGGGTCGTGTAGCAGGTTTGCAGTCAGCAGGTGGTTCAGGTCAACCTGGTTCAGTTCAGAATATCCGTATCCGTGGTATCGGTTCAATGACAGCAGGTTCTGACCCTCTTTATGTAGTAGATGGTGTACCTATCAACTCTGGTGACTTAACAAGAAATACAACTACTGCCAATGCTTTAGCAGGTATCAACCCTAACGATATTGAAAGTGTTTCGGTATTGAAAGATGCCGCTTCTGCGTCTATTTACGGTTCTCGTGCAGCCAATGGCGTTATCCTGATTACTACTAAAAAAGGTAAAGCAGGTAAAACCAAAGTGCGTTTTGATACTGAAATCGGGGTAGCAAATATTGCTTATCTGAGCGATGCTAACCGTCCGTTAACTTCAGCAGAATGGCGTGAATTAACCGCTGAAGGTATTGTAAACGCAGGTATTGCCCCTGATATTACCGCTGCCGGAGCTTTGGTTGACCAGAACTTCAGAACTAACAATGGCGTAAATACTAACTGGTTAGACGAAGTTACCCGTACAGGTACACAGCAACAATATAACCTTTCGGCAAGTGGTGGTAACGAAAAAACACAATTCTACTTTTCGGGTGGTTATTTCAAACAAGAAGGTACAGTTATCGAGTCGTTGTTCAACCGTTACACCGGTAATATGAACCTGACTAACAAAATAACTGATAAATTGACGTTGAAAGCCAACTTAATGCTTTCTTCTACAGGTCAGAAAGGCCCTGGTACTGGTGGTTTGTTTGCTAACCCTGTCTTGACAGCCTACTTCTTATTACCATCTTATTCTCCAAGAAATGCTGATGGTTCGCCAAACATTACCGGTCCTGATTTCCCTGCAGGTGCACTTTTCAATCCGCTTGCGATTGCGCAAATGGATAAAAGAAAAACATCTGGTATGAAAGGTATTTCTACAGTAGCTTTAGAGTATCAGGTATTGAAAGATTTGAAACTTTCGTCTAAAATTGGTTTAGATTATAACAACTACGAAGAAGACGTATATAACAACCCATTTCAGGGTGATGGTAGAAATGATGCCGGACGTGCGTCAAGATTATATACCCGTTATTTCAACTGGGTATGGACAAACTTAGCTGATTATACCTGGGATATTACCAAAAACGATGATTATGTATTGAACGTAATTGCCGGATATGAAGCACAAAAATCACAACAATATTTCTCTAATGCTGTTGCTTATGGGCTTCCTGCCAACCTGAATATCATCGTTCCATCTGCAGGTTCGGTTTATAACTCAGCCATTGGTTCAAACAGTGATTACTCTTTTGCCTCAGCTTTAGCAATGGCTAACTTCTCGGTACAAAACAAATACGTTTTGTCTGGTAGTTTCCGTAGAGATGGTTCATCAAGATTTGGTAGCAATACCAGATATGGTAACTTCTGGTCTGTAGGTGGTGCATGGAATATCCACAAAGAAGCATTTATGACTGATCTTACCTGGATTGACCAGTTGAAATTAAGAGCTTCTTATGGTGTGAATGGTAACGCTGCTATTGGCGATTACGACTGGCAACCAACCTATGCTTATGGTGCCGGATTCAACTACTTAGGTGCAACCGGTAGTGGCCCTAACGCTGTAGGTAACGTAAACCTTACCTGGGAAGAAAACCGTCCGTTAGACATAGGTTTTGATGCGACTTTATTGAGAAAACGCTTAAACGTTACGGTTGAGTGGTACACCAGAAAAACAACAAACCTGTTGTTAGATGAGCCATTATCAAGAACAACCGGATTTACCAGCTTTAAAAACAACATTGGTTCATTACAAAACCAAGGTGTTGAGGTGGCTCTTTCAGGAACTCCATTGATTATCGGTGATTTCACCTGGGATGCAAGTTTCAATATCTCAATGAACAAAAACAAAATTTTAACGCTTGTAAATAATACTGACCAGGTAGCTGGTGCGTTTATCAGAAGAGTGGGCGAAGACTTCCAGTCATTCTACGTAAGAGACTGGGCAGGTGTTGACCCTCAGACTGGTGCCCCACAATGGTGGATTGACGGCACTCGAGCTGAGAAAACCAGCACCTATAACAGTGCTAAACAATTTATTGTAGGTTCGGCTACGCCAAAAGCATTCGGTAGCTTGGGTTCTACTTTTTCGTTCAAAGGTTTAAGTCTTGATTTCTTGTTCTACTATAACTTCGGAAACCTGGTACGTGATAGCTGGGCTAACTACACGCAAAGTGATGGGTACAATGCAACCTTTAACAGAGTGGCTGCTCAGTTGGAAAGATGGCAAAAACCTGGTGATATTACCAATGTTCCTAAATATGTATATGGTGGTTCAGGTGCATCAAACTCTTTATCGAGCAGATATTTATATGGTGGAGACTATATCCGTTTAAGAGACATTACTTTTGGTTATACTTTACCATCGAACATCATTTCAAAAGCGAAACTGAGCAACGTAAAATTGTACGTAAGAGGAAGCAACATCTGGACATGGGTGAAAGACAAAAACTTACCGTATGACCCAGAGACTTATATCAATAGTTCTACAAACTTAGATATTTACCTTCCAAAAACGTTTACAGGTGGTTTACAAGTTGCGTTTTAAACAAAAAATTTTAAGAATTATCATGAAAAGATTCAATCATAAAATAGTGGTTTTAGGAATGGTGGTTACAAGTTTTCTTTCTTCTTGTAGCGATTCTTTTCTGGAATTATCTCCATACACCCAGGTTCCGAACGAAGCAGCAGTAGCCACAGAAGCTGACTTATTGGTAGCTTTAAGAGGAACTTACGCACAGTTGAGAAGTGCCAACTTGTTTGGTCGTACTATTCCGGTTATCGGAGATTTAGGTGCCGACAACGTGTTTCTTTCTTCAAGAAACTCAGGTAGATATTTTGCATTCGACCAATACGTAGTTACTACAGCAAATGCAGACTATGAAGGTTACTGGAATAATGCTTATACAGCTATTTTAAGAGCTAATAACATTATTGATGCAAAATTGGCTGACAACGCTAACGTAAATCAGATTAAAGGCGAGGCTTATGCTTTAAGAGCTTTATTGTATTTCAATCTGGTTCGTAGCTTTGCTAAATCTGGCGATATGGCAGCAGAAGGAGTACCTATTGTATTGAAATATGACCCGACTTTAAAGCCAAAACGTAATACCGTTCAGGAAGTTTATACGCAAATTCAGGCTGACTTAGATAAAGCGTATGCTGGTATGACAACTTATACTGGTTCGGCCAGATTTTCTAAATTTGCGGCACGTGCTTTGGCAGCTAAAGTTAGCTTCTATCAAGGCGATTACGAAAAAGCCTATACTACAGCAACTGAAGTAATCAACAATGGCGGGTTTTCTTTATTAACAGCAGATAAAGTATTAGCTTACTGGGCTTCTCCAACTTCTAATGCTGAAACCGTTAAAAGTGAAACTTTATTTGAAGTATCGGCTGATGCTACACTGAACGCAGGTACTGACGAATTAGGGTATATCTACAACCAACAAGGTTACGGTGATTTATTAGCAAACGAAGAGTTGTATAAATTATACTCAGAAACCGACATTAGAAAGAAACTAATCGTAATTGGTTCAAGAGCACAGGCTGAAAATCCTGCTTATATCGTCAACAAATACCAGAACGTAGCAGGCGACAGAGACGATAAAAAAGTACTTCGTATGTCAGAAGTGTACCTGATTGCAGCTGAATCTGCGGCTCGTACCAACAAGGAAGCAGATGCTTTAAAGTATCTGAATGCCTTGGTGGCTCAAAGAGACCCTTCATTAGTATATGCTTCTACCGGAGCTACACTGATAGAAGACATCATTACTGAGCGTAGAAAAGAATTAGCTTTTGAAGGCGACAGATTCTATGATTTGAATCGTCTGAAAAGAGACATCGTTCGTGTGGGTGGCAGATACCAGCTAAGAAATGTACCATTCAGCAGTAATTTCAGAATAGGTCCAATCCCACAATCTGAAAGAAATGCGAATCCAAATATTTCGCAAAATCCTGGATATTAATTCTGTTTTTTCTTTAAAAGCCCGACTTAGCTTTAAGTCGGGCTTTTTTATACCTTTATTTCTCAACCTATCGTTATATCAACAATGTGATTTAAAAATTATTCTGATTATGAGAAAAACTATTTTGTGCATGACCCTTTTTCTGGGTGCTATAACTACCCGAGCCCAATATATGCAAGATGTAAATGGTAGGCCTTTACTGGCGGGTAAATATGTAGATTTAGTGGGTACACCTTATCTTTTTGAAGACTGGACTAAAGGCGAAGTAACCTTAGAGAATGGAAAAAACCACAAAGACCTTGACCTGAAATATGACCAGATAGAGGGGATTGTGTTCTTCAAAGGGAAAAATGGTGCTGATATGGGTTTTACCTCAATGGTAAAATCTTTTATACTCTACCCTAATAATGTAGCTATGAGTTTTGTTCAGATTCCTGAAATAAAAGAAACTGAAAGAGACCCCTATTTTGAAGTATTAAGCGACGGCAAGAAAGTAAAATTGCTAAAGAAAACAAAGAAGGTAATCAGAGAAGGAAAAGCCTATGGTTCGGCAAGCGGAACCAGAACATTTTCTGAAAACACCATTTATTATCTTCTTAAAGCGGATGGTACTTATACTAAAGTAAAAAAAGATAAAAAAGCCATTATCAATGCTTTAAGCGATAAATCAGTAGAAGTAGAACAGTATATAAAAGATAACAAAACGAATTTTAAAGAAGACGCCTCTGTTGCTGCAGTGGTTAATTATTATAATACTCTATAAATGAATAAGGGGCTTTTGAGCCCCTTTTCAGCATACATGTCTTTTATCCCCCTTTAGGGGTTAGGGGCTTTTTTCACGCCAGTATCTTTTTGGCATATATTTCTGTCAGTACCTCTACTACTTTATCTATTTCTTCTTCTGTATTGTATTTGCCGAAAGAGAAACGAACATTGGCTCTGTCAGGTTGTACATGTAAAGCACCTAATACATGAGACCCCACATCTGTACCGCTTGAACAGGCACTTCCGCCTGAACAGGAAATCTGAGATATATCTAAATTAAACAATAACATATCACTATCGGCACTTGGCGGGAAACTCACACTCAATACCGTATAAAGGCTGTTTTCTACATCAGCCGAGTCTCCGTTGAAAGTAATTCCCGGAATATTTTCTGTCAGTTTTTCAATCATCCGGGTTTTTAAGCCTTTGATATGCTGCTGGTGTGCCTGCATATCCCGGTAGGCTATTTCAAGGGCTTTTGCCATGCCTACAATACCATATACATTTTCAGTTCCGCCACGCATATTACGCTCCTGCGAGCCTCCATGAATAAACGGGTGAATTTTATTAGTAGCATTGATATACAAGAAACCAACCCCTTTGGGCCCATGAAATTTATGTGCCGCTCCTACAAGAAAATCTATGTTTAAATCCTGTAAATTATGCGTATAATGTCCCATAGTCTGCACCGTATCAGAGTGGAAAATGGCCTTATACTTCTTACATATTTCGCTCACCTGCTTCAAATCCAGTAAATTGCCGATTTCATTGTTACCGTGCATCAAAGAAACGAGTGTACGTGGTTTTGTGCTTAATAGCTCTTCTAAGTGAGCCATATCAACATGGCCTTTTGCGTCAAGTTTTACATAACTTAACTCAATAATGCCTTGCTTTGCCAGATGCTCTAATGTATGCAATACGGCATGATGCTCGGTTGGCGAAGTAATGGCATGTTTTAGCTGATAAGTATCAATACTACAGGTAATAGCCGTATTATCTGCCTCGGTTCCACCCGATGTAAAGAAGATTTCTGAAGGCGATGCACCCAATAAAGTAGCGATACTTTTTCGGGCTCTTTCTATGGCCGAACGCACCTGACGACCATGCGCATGAATAGAAGACGGGTTCCCGAAATTTTCTGTCATCAGAGGTAACATGGCCTGCAAAACTTCATCGTCAAGACGAGTAGTAGCGGCATTATCAAGATATATACGTGACATTTTTTATTTGGTTTCTGCAAAATTAATATTTGTTTTTGTATTGTACAACCCACACAATCAATAGACTAAGCAAATTTTATTTGGCAAATCCTGAGTAATGAGCCTTATAGCTCTACACTTGCATTTCTTTTGAATGCTGCCCCGAAATCAATCATTGATTCTGTTTTGAGCACGCCGTTGATATTATCTATTTTATCATACAATACCTTTCGCATATGTTCGCTCGATTTAGCAACAATGCGGGTATAGAGCGTATATTGGCCTGTGATATAATAACATTCGGTTACTTCGGGTATTTTTCTCAGTTCTTCTATAATCAGTTTCGAATCTGAATCTTCTTTCAGGATAATACCTGTAAAAGCACTCCATTCATAACCTAACTTACGTTCGTCCAGAATAATTCCTGCACCTTTCAGAATACCCACTTTCTTCATACGGGCGATACGTTGGTGTACCATCGTATTAGAAATATTCAGATTTTTAGCAATTTCAGAGTAGGGCTTTCGGCCATCTTTTTCTAATTGTATCAGAATCTGTTTATCAAAATTATCCAAAAATTCTTCGTTCAGCATAAGTCAAAATATATTTTATTAGCACATTATCTATTAATATTTTTTAATTTATTCCATGATAGGGTAAATATAACTTAATTATTGTTTATTATAAGTCATTTTAACATTTTTGTCGTATATATCAGAGAAAAGTTAAATATCTGAAGTTATGGTAGTAGATACTCATTTAAGCGAACAACTCATAGAGTTAGAAGAACGCTACGGCGCCCATAATTATCACCCGCTATCAGTTGTTTTAGATAAAGGTAATGGGGTGTATGTATGGGACGTTGAAGGTAAACGTTATTATGATTTTCTATCGGCTTATTCTGCGGTTAATCAGGGGCATTGTCATCCACGGATTATCAATGCTTTAATTGAGCAATCTCAAAAACTGACACTTACCTCAAGGGCTTTTTATAATTCAATGCTTGGCCGTTTTGAAGAATACATTACCCAATACTTTGGCTACGACAGAGTATTGCCAATGAATACAGGCGTAGAAGCGGTTGAAACAGCCATGAAATTGTGCCGTAAATGGGGTTATCAGGTAAAAGGTATTCCTGAAAACAAAGCAAAAATAATTTTTGCAGGTGGTAATTTTCATGGCCGCACACTATCAGTCATTTCAGCCTCTACCGACCCGACAGCCCGTAAAGATTTTGGTCCTTACATGAAAGGCATAGAAATAGTGCCTTATAACAATATAGAAGCCTTAGAAGAGGCATTAATCAATGACCCCTATATTGCAGGTTTTATTGTAGAACCTATTCAGGGAGAAGCGGGTGTAGTAGTGCCAGACGACAACTACTTGCCGGAAGCCTTTCGTTTATGTAAAGCGAGCAATGTGCTTTTTATTGCTGATGAAATTCAGACAGGTATTGCCCGGACAGGTAAATTGCTGGCAACCGACCACTATAATATCCGTCCTGATATGATTATCTTAGGCAAAGCCCTTTCGGGTGGTGTATTGCCTGTTTCGGCAGTATTGGCAGATGATGAAATTATGCTCACACTGAAACCGGGCGAACACGGTTCTACTTATGGAGGCAATCCGCTTGCCTGTGCTGTAGCTATGGAAGCATTGAAAGTAGTGAAAGATGAAAACTTAGCCCAGAATGCCGATTATTTAGGAAATATTTTCCGCCGTGAAATGCAGAAGTTAGTTGATGAAACAGCTATTGTTACCCATGTACGTGGAAAAGGTTTATTAAATGCCATTTTAATTGACACTACCGAAGATTCTGACCTCGCGTGGGATATATGCAACCAACTGAAAGAGAACGGGCTACTTGCCAAACCTACGCATGGCAATAAAATACGTCTGGCTCCTCCTTTGGTGATGACCGAAACCCAGTTGTGGGATTGTATAGAGATTATCTCAAATACTATCAGAAGTTTTGAGTAACCAGGGTTACCTATTATTAATACTCCCAGTCTTTAGGTAAGTCCATTTGTCGGGCATAATAAGAAGGTGCATATTTGTGCACTCGTTCCAAGAGCTTATTTACATCACGCTCAAACTCTATGTAGTAATCTTCATGGAGTTTGGGCAATTTTTTTAGAATAAATTCTGTTCGCTTGGCTATATAGAGTGCCACTGTATCTGACTTACTGTTATATTTCTCTAATAAGCTGAACTGGTTATCGAAGAAACTATTCAACAGATAAAGCGTCAGTTCAATCTCGCCATATTTGTCTTTAGTTATTTTTACATGATTCGTGATTCTGCTATTCAAATCACGCATATCCATCATCATCCAGCCGGGTGTACTATGCGTCATTTTTGAAACCCTCAAAATACTTTTCTTAATTTCTTCCCTTCTCTCATTCAAAAAAGATTCATTTTCGAGCAATTGGTATTGCAATTGCTCTATTAATAATTCACTCTTCCCAATCAGGCGTAAAAGCATTTTGTCTTTCTCCTTAACAGGCAGGCTCACAATTGCTTTTTCAAGTTCTTTAGGTATTTTCGACATAGTAATTAATCCAATCCTGAATAAACGATAAAGCCCCTGAAAAGTTCAGGGGCTTTAAAATTACAAAAAATAATGATTTTTATTTAGTACTCTTAATCTCAACCACAAATATTAAAGGCGAATAAGGTGGAATGGCGTATGCACCAGTATTATCTTGCCGACCTTGTGGCCCGTAGCCAAGTGCCGACTTAAAGACCAATACGGCTTTTTCTCCTACCCGCAGTTTTTGCAAGCCTTCTTCAAAACCTTTAACTACTCCGCCACCACCTAAGTACACATCTATTTGTCCGGTATCAAACTGCTTGATAGTACTTGCCAGATAGCCTGTATATTTTACAGTAGTCGTCTGGCCTGCGGCCAGTTGTGTTCCGGTAGTTTGTGTCATTTTAAGCACCTTTACACCAGACTCCGTTGTATCTGTTGAAACGAAAGTTGTATTCGTACCATTCTGAATATACTCGTCTATTTGCTGTGCTTCACTACGGTATCTGACTGCCTCCAAATCAAACACGATAACCGATTTACCTGGAATTTTATCACGTGCCTGCTCACCAAAAGCCAAATAAGAAGGAACTAAAAAAGTACCTCTTTCGCCTTCTTTCAATATACTGAGGGCATCTAATAGTCCTTGCAAATATATTGTACCACCAAAAATAGCCGAATAAGGCGCATTTTTTAATCTTTCAGTACTGTCAATTCTTGTACCATCTAATAAAGACATCACAAAGTGTATCTTTACTTCATCACCTAAATTCGCATTTTTCCCCGCAGCATTGGGCTTTGTAATCTGGTAATACATTCCATTGTCTGCTTTAGTCATCTGCAGGTTTTTGGTGTTGATATAATTCAACATTTGCTGGTCGTTCAGCTTAACGGTTTCTTCGAGGTCGTTAGTAAGAAAACCACTACAAGCATTTAATAAAACCGAACAACCTACTACAACTAATCCAAGTACTATCTTTTTCATTACAATTAAATTATTTATTTCACATCTATAACTTCCATTTCAAAAATCAATGGGCTGAATGGAGGAATAGGGCCACTACCCTGCTCGCCATAAGCTAAGTTTGATGGAATAAAAACGATATTTTTTTCGCCCTTTTTCATCATCATCAATGCTTGTTCCCAACCCGGAATTACAGCACCTTGCCCAACAGGAAATTCAATGGGTTGTTTACCAACAGAACTATCAAATATGGTTCCGTTCATCAATTTTCCCGTATATGCTACTTTGACGGTATTTCCTGCTATAATGGTTGCACCAGTTCCTTCTTTCACAACGACACGATAAATGCCATATTGTGTCTTAGTAGCATTAGGAAAATTTTTCTTGGCAAAATTATCCATCAATTGCAACTCATTATTTTTCTTTTCTTCCTGTGCTTTCTGGAATTGTGCCATCGTCTGAATGTTTCTTACTTTTACAATAAATCTCATATCAGAGCCTTTAGATACACCTGGAGGCAATGGTTGCTGAGCACGCATAAACAACGAATCGGCGCTTACATAAATCGTAGCACTATCGCCTACTGACAAGTGAGTAATGGTATTGATAAAATCACCTTTAAACTGACCTTTCTGAACAGGCATGGTTATAGGCTCTTTTCTTTTATAAGTGTCTGTAAATACAGTATCGTTGGGTGCTTTTATTACTAAATCAAAAGTTACCAGATCTCCTTCTTTTGGTTTTACTTTACCATCTCCGCCTTCGTGAATCTGGTATTTTGAGCCATCAGACTCTTGGGTTACTTTAAAGTTATCGCAAGAAAAAAGCAAACTTGTTGCTAACGCAAGGCCTAATGTAGGTTTCAAAAATTTTGTCATGAAATTTATTAATTATAATATAGTACGTAATAAAATATTTATTCGCTGTTTAATAATTGTTCTTTATATCGGGGCAGAAGACTCAGAAATTTTTCAAGCGTTTTTTCCAGACTCACATAAGAACGCCCGCCTGCTGCATTTTTATGCCCACCGCCATCAAAATGATTTCTCGCAAATTCACTTACCGAAAAATCTTTTACCGAGCGGAACGAAATACGTATCATGTCGTCTCGCTCTACAAACATGGCTGCCATTTCCACACCTTTAATCGATAAGCCATAATTTACAATTCCCTCAGTATCTCCGTTTTTAGACCCATATCTGGCTAATTCTTCTTTAGAAATAGCCATGTAAGACACCTTGTATTCAGGCAGAAATACCAGTTTCTGACTTATGGCAAACCCTAAAAACTGAATACGGTCTAATGAATTATTATCAAAAATTTTCCGCTGTACACTATTGCTCGCCACCCCTATTTCTATCAGCTCACCGGCTACTCTGTGCAAATCTTTGGTAGTACTATCAAACCTGAAAGACCCCGTATCTGTTACCAAACCTGCATATAGGCACTCTGCACAGGCAATATCAATCAGGGCTTTATCGCCAAGGATTTCAATCAGCTGATAAATTAACTCACAGGTAGCTGCTGCCTTCTCATTCCAGAATACAAAATCAGCAAATCTTTCAGGTTGCTGATGGTGGTCTATCAATACTTTTTTTGCAGAAGCTTTTCTCACATACTCTTCCATGCCCTTGATACGGTTGATAGCCGAAAAATCAAGGCAAAAAATAATTTCTGCATCAGCTATCAGTTGCCTGGCTATCTCCTGTTTCTCACTTTCAAAATTAATTACTTCCTTCTCACCCGACATCCATTGTAAAAACTCAGGGTAATCGGTAGGTGTAATAACCGTAACAGTGTGATTTTTTTTCTTTAAATAGGAGGCCAAACCCAACGATGAACCAAGCGCATCGGCGTCTGGATTTTGATGAGTAGTAATAACAATTTTTCGGGGTGATGCCAATAAATCGTTGAATTCTTGTAATTTTTGTACCGAATCTGTGAAAAACTCTTGCATAGCGCCGCAAAGGTACAAAGTAATGATGGGAAAACAAACATGCAAAAACCAATGCTAAAGCATTGATTAAATATTTTTTATAAAACATTCAGTATATTTTCAATAAATTGAATATTCTGAATTTTCAATAAAATATGAAAAATTAGATAATTAGTGACGATAAAGTTATTTGAATTGATATTTTCTTTTATGTTTGTGTAATAGACCTCTATAATCTTTCTCCTATGAAAAACCTTATTCTTGCCTTATGCCTTTTTGTCTCTTATGTAGGATATGCCCAACAGGCATCTACCGAACAATGGAGGCCCAATTTTCATTTTTCGCCTGCAAAAAACTGGACAAATGACCCTAACGGGCTTGTCTATCATGAGGGAGAATGGCATATTTTCTATCAGTATAATCCGTTTGAAAACAAATGGGGACACATGAGTTGGGGGCACGCCGTAAGCAAAGATTTAGTAAATTGGGAACACTTGCCCGTAGCTATTCCTGAAGATTCGGTATGGATTTTTTCAGGCGGTGTGGTCATAGATAAAAACAATACAAGCGGCTTTGGTGCCAATAGCATGGTGGCTATTTATACAGCCGATTATCATGGCAAGAAAGAAAACCAGCATCTGGCCTATTCAACCGATAAAGGGCGTACCTGGACAAAATATAAGGGCAACCCTATTATTCCTGCGCCTATGCCGGGTGGAAAAGCCATGAAAGATTTCCGTGACCCTAATATGTTCTGGCATGAACCAAGTAAACAATGGGTGATGGTAGTGGTATTGCCGCTTGAATTTAAAGCACAATTTTATGGCTCAAAAAATCTGACAAACTGGACTTTGTTAAGTGAGTTCAGCAAGCAAGGAGATTTAAGAAAAATGTGGGAATGTCCTTCGTTAATAGAATTGCCTATTGAAGGAGAACAAGGCACCAGGTGGGTATTGATGCTGTCTTCTAATGGCCCTCATCAGGACTTTATAGGTATGCAGTATTTTGTTGGCACCTTTGACGGCAAAACCTTTACTAATGATAATCCTGCTGATACTAAACTTTATGTTGATTACGGAAAAGATTTTTATGCGGCAATTCCTTTCTATAATGCCCCTAAAAAAAGTATGTTAGGCTGGATGGCAAGCTGGAATTATACTGATGCCCTGCCTACTTTTCCGTGGAAAGGACAAATGAGCATACCCCGTGAAATTTCATTAAAGAGAACCAAAGAAGGAGTAAGGCTTTTACAAAAACCTGCCGAAGAAGTATTAAAAGCCAAAAACTGGCGTGGACTTGTACAAATGGAAGAAATGGGGATAGAAGAAGATAACGGCATGATGTGGCAGAATCAGGCCGGGTCTTATATGATTGATGTAGAGTTTGAGTTAAATGGTGCCAGAGAAGTAGGTGTAAAAGTGATGAAAAACCCGACTAATAATCAGGAGACATTGATTGGGTATCAGAAAGACAGCGAACAACTCTACATTAACCGTATTAATTCAGGTAAAGTGATTGCCCCTAATTTTGCCTCAATGGATGCAAGCCCTATGAAAGAAGAAAGAGGTACTGTAAGATTATTGGTTTTTGTTGACCAGTCGTCAATTGAAGTATTTGGCAATGAAGGCGAAGCAGTAATAACCAGTCTTATTTTTCCTGAGGGTAATAGCGGAAACTGGCAGTTATTCAGCCGGGGAGGCAGAGCCAAAGTTACGAAACTGAAAGTGTGGGAATGGCAGAAAGATTAATCTGTCTGAAAACAGAAGCTGAATAAATGGTAAAAATTTATTCAGCTTTTTTATTTTGCCAACGTTGCTTAAAAAACAAGAACAGGCTTATAATAGCCCCTACTGCAATTACGTAAAAATGAATTTTCTGGGTAAGCAATGCTAATTCCTGATTGCCCGAGTAATAGGCTACCAACACCGCTGCCGTAATAATTATCATGACAGCAAGCATGATTACAGGCAGTTTCTTCACTAATTTTCCTTGCATCAGTTTACATATTTGGGTTTATACTATATTTGCAAATGTAATCAATTTCAATGATTCTACCCTACTATGGACAGTTTTTCAAGACGTGATATACTTAAAACATTCGGCTTAACTGCAGGTGGTTTATCTTTTTTAAACACTGATACTTTTGCCGGAGATTCTATTGATGAACCCATCGAATTACCTCATGATGACCGGTATATCCCGCTCGAAAAACCGGTTACGGCCATTGTTTTAGGAGCAGGTAACCGGGGCAATGTATATGGGCGTTTTGCACTAGCATTTCCCAATGAATTAGATATAGTGGGTGTAGCAGAACCAATTCCGTTCAGAAATGATAAGTATGCCAGTGCGCATCAGATAGCAGATAAAAACCGCTTCAAAACCTGGGAAGATGTTTTTAAGGTACCCAAATTTGCCGATGCCATTATTATCTCAACACCCGATGACCTGCACTATGGCCCTGCCATGAAAGCCCTCGAAATGGGGTATCATGTATTGCTCGAAAAACCCATTTCACCTTCATATCAGGAATGTCTGGATATTCTGGCAATGGCAAAGAAAACCAAAAGAATCATAGCCGTTTGCCATGTATTGCGTTATACGCCGTATTTCAGAAAACTGAAAGAAATTGCTCAGAGCGGTCAGTTCGGGCAATTGATTAGCGTTAACCATTTAGAGGGAATCGAATATCAGCACATGGCACATTCTTATGTGCGAGGCAACTGGCACGTAGCCAAAGATACGAATCCGATTATTCTGGCAAAATCTTGCCACGACCTGGATATTTTACGATGGATTATCGGAAAACCCTGTAAAAGTATAGCCGCCTATGGCTCTTTAAGCTGGTTCAGAAAAGAAAATGCACCCGAAGGCAGTACCGAGCGTTGCACCGACGGCTGTAAAGTAGAGCCCGAATGTCCTTTCTCGGCTTTAAGCATCTATCATAAACAACGCTTACGTATAAGAGTATTGGATGTAACCGATGACCCTGCCAAGCAGGGCGATGAGATTTTAGCAAAACTAAAAACTTCTCCGTATGGTCGTTGTGTGTATCGAATGAATAACGACCAACCCGACCATTATACGACTTCAATGGAGTTTGAAGGCGGTATTACCGTTAATTTTGCGATGGAAGCCTTTACGTCTTTTGAAGCCCGTAAAACCCGTCTGATGTTTTCGCACGGAGAAGTGTGGGGAGACATGGACGAAATCCAGACCTACGATTTCCGTACCAAACAAAATACCAAATGGCGAGCCAGTAAACTGCCCGAATATAAAACTCAGGCATCAGGCCATGCCGGAGGAGACTATGGCTTAGCCCGCAATTTTGTACAGGCAGTAGCCCAGAATAAACCCGAATTATTAACATCAACCATTGAAGCCTCCATTGAAAGCCATGTGATGGGTTTTATGGCAGATAAGAGTCGGTTAGGCAAACAAATGGTAGAAGTAAAAATATAACATAATGCGTAAATTAGTAATTATTGCTTTGCTGGCCTTAGGTGCCTGTAAAAATAAAGAAGCAGATTTAGGAGATTTTGACTTACAGAGTTTCAAGACCGACAGAGGTGGTTGCGAAGATAAAAGGGTAAAACTGATTGACCCTCTGAAAGCACTCCGACCTAAAATATTAGGTTTAACCGAAAATCAGATTATTGAAAACTTAGGTCGGTACGATTATCAGATTCTGAGTCGTCGGAACGAAAAGGTGTTTGTCTATTTTTTAGAAAAAGGACCTCAATGCGAGCAGATTCAGAACCCGACCAATGCACGTTCTATGTTACTATATTTCAATGCAGCCAGTTTGGTAAAAGAAGTATCTTTTCAGAACGGAGGGATTATTGATACATATAAGTAAAATTAATTTTTGTTCAGGGGCTTTTTTTATTCCTTAATCCACCAAATAAAAAAAAACTGAGAAAATTTTGTTTTTAAAAATTACTCAATACTTTTGTACCAAGATTTTAAACATAGACAATGACTCAACAAAATATCATAGCTAACATCTGGTGGTGGCGTTCTTCCGACAAAGGATGAACAGCATAGCTATGTATTGAGTAAAAGATATATTCAGCGGCTTACAGTTCATCCTGTAAGCCGTTTTTTTGTGCCATGTATTCAAGATTCATCTCAAAAATAAGTTACTGGCTCTTTGCTCCTTTACTATCTTTTCTGGTAGTACTGATGGTCATGACAGCCTTACAAGAACTCTGGATTGGGACAATAATCCTTTTAGCCACAGCTGCGCTGATTCTGAGTTTCTTATTGAGAACTTATTATCAGATTGAGGGCAACATGCTGAGAATTGTATGCGGATTTCTGATTAATCAGGAAATTGACATAAAAAAGATACGAAAAATAGTAAAAACAGATAATCCGGTCAGTTCTCCGGCTTTATCGGTAAAAGATAGAATTGAGATTTATTACGACAAATATGATTCTGTGATTATTTCGCCCGAACGGCAGGCAGAATTCATCCAATCACTGAAACTGATAAATGCAAATATTAGCACAAACCTCTGACACAATGCAAAAGTTTGGTATAACAACCCGATACAAACGTTTACTGGCCGATATGCTTACGCCTGTCGGTATTTTTCAAAGAATCCGTAATCAATACCCTCATTCGGTTATTCTCGAAAGTGCCGATTACCACGCCATGCACAATAGTTTCAGCTATATCGCCTGCGACGAAGTAGCCAGTTTTCAATTAGACAACGATGTTGTTACCCAGAGATTCCCTAACGGCACTAAAAGCGAGTTTCCATTAGCTAAGCGTAAAGATGCCGTAGGTATATTGCAGGATTTTGCTGCCAAATTTGAAATGCCTAAAAGCGAGTTTTCTTTTATCACTAATGGTCTGTTCGGGCATATTACTTACGATTCGGTTGAATATTTTGAAGACATAGAAATTCAGGAAAAAAGTGCTGAAACTACTATTCCGCAAATTCTGTACAGGGTATATCGGTATGTAATTGCTATCAACCATTTCAAAGACGAGTTATATATTTTTGAACATACTTATACGCCTGAAGGCCAAGAACCTCAACCGGATAAAGAAGGCCTGGAAAAGTTAGAGTTTTTTGTCAAAAACCCTAAAGTAACCACGTCAAAATTCAAAGCTGACGACGATGAATCGACCAATATCAATGATGATGATATGCGTGAAATTATCAGGAAATGTATTGGGCATTGTTTACGTGGCGATGTATTCCAGATAGTACCTTCAAGACGCTTTTCAAGAAAATATGAGGGCGACGATTTCAACGTTTATCGTGCGCTCCGCTCAATTAATCCTTCCCCTTATTTGTTTTATTTTGATGGAGGTAATTACCATATTTTCGGAAGTTCGCCTGAAAAGCAGATTTATATTAAAGATGGTCAGGCTGAAATTCATCCGATTGCGGGTACTTTCAGACGTACCGGCGATGATGAAAGCGATGCCGAATTAGCACGCCAGTTACATGCCGACCCTAAAGAATCAGCCGAACACGTCATGCTGGTCGATTTAGCCCGTAACGATTTATCCAGAAGTTCAGACGCTGTAAAAGTAGATATTTTTAAAGAAGTACAATTTTATAGCCACGTGATTCATCTGGTATCGAAAGTAACCGGACAAATGCACAAAGGTACAAACCCTTTACAGTTAGTAGCAGATACTTTTCCGGCAGGAACACTCTCGGGAGCACCCAAGCACAATGCTATGACAATTATTAACCGATTTGAACCAACCAACCGGAGTATCTATGGCGGTGCCATTGGTTTTATGGATTTCAAAGGTAATTTCAATCATGCCATTGCTATCCGTACATTTTTAAGCAAAAACAATACGCTTTATTATCAGGCAGGTATGGGCATTGTAGCAAAATCAGACATAGAATTAGAAATGAAAGAAATTCATCTGAAATTAGCTGCCCTAAGAAAAGCAATTGAAATGGCGAGCGAGATATAGAGTATGGGAAAAGGGGGAACGGAAAATGGAAAAATTAATCACTCATTCACACAATCACTCATTCACTCAATAGTCAATTAGTTATTAATAAAAATATGAAAATTCTGGTTCTTGATAATTATGATTCATTCGTTTATAACCTGGTCTATATTCTGAAAGACCTGGGTGGGAACGTAGATGTATTCAGAAACGATAAAATAACTTTAGATGAAGTAGCCCAATACGATAAAATCCTGCTTTCGCCCGGGCCTGGTATTCCTGAGGAAGCGGGAATCATGATTGACCTGATTAAAGAATATGCCCCTACGAAAAGTATTTTTGGGGTGTGTTTAGGCCATCAGGCCATCGGCGAAGCATTTGGGGCTAAACTACACAATATGGGCGATGTGCTACATGGAGTTACCACTTCTTGTATCATTACGGATAAAGAAGAAAAACTTTTTCAGGGTGTACCCGAAAAAATAGAGGTTTGCCGCTACCATTCATGGACGGTTGTTCCTGAAACCATGCCCGAAGAACTAAAAGTAACCGCCATTGACGAAAAAGGGTTTGTGATGGCAGAAGCGCATAGTAAATATGATGTAAGGGGGGTACAGTTTCATCCAGAGGCTTATCTCACCCAACATGGCGTAAAAATGGTTGAAAACTGGTTAAAAAATTAATTTGTCCAAATCCCATGAAACAGTATTTGCAGATTTTATTGCAGGGTCAACCCTTATCAACTCAGGAAGCTAAAGAAGCCCTGTTGACTATAGGCAAAGGAGAAAGCAATCACTCACAGATTGCCGCTTTTCTGATGGGGATTCAGATGAGAGGCGTTACGGTAGAAGAGTTAGAGGGTTTTCAACAAGCCATGCTTGAACTGGCAGTGCCTATTGATTTATCTGATTTTGACCCGATGGACGTATGCGGTACAGGTGGCGACGGGAAAGATACATTCAATATTTCTACTACTTCGGCATTTGTAGTAGCCGGAGCAGGGCAAGCCATTGCCAAGCATGGGAATCATGGGGTATCTTCTGCGGTGGGTTCAAGTACTGTTTTAGAGTATTTAGGCGTTCAGTTTACCAACGATATTGATTTTCTGAAACGCAGGATTGAAACGGCAGGTATTTGTTATATGCACGCCCCCCTATTTCATCCGGCTATGAAATATGTAGCACCTATCCGTAAAGAATTAGCCTTGAAAACCTTTTTCAATATGTTAGGACCCTTGTTGAATCCGGCTAAAGTGCAGAAACAATTAACTGGAGTATATGATATGAAAGTGTTTGATTTATATACACAATTATTCAACCGGACAGCCTCACAGTTTGGTATCATACACGATTTAGGCGGATACGACGAAATTTCTTTTACGAACGATTTTAATATAGGTACCCGTTACGGCGTATTTGTTCATTCTCCTTCGCATTTTAGTTTTGATTTAACCGAGCAATCTGACTTACACGGAGGCAATACCCTTGAAGATTCAGCTAATATTCTGATAAATATCCTCGAAAACAAAGGTACACCCGCACAAACCAATGTGGTATTAGCCAATGCCGGAGTAGCTTTGAGTGTAGCCAGAGGTATCAGTATTTTAGAGGGCATTGCGCAGGCTAAAGAATCTTTGGAAAGTAAAAAAGCCTTAAATTGCTTAAAAAAACTCGTTGAGCCATGAACAAGATAGAGGACTTAGACCTGAATGGTGTTTATACCTATGCCGATTATCTGAAATGGGCATTTGATGAAACCGTAGAAATTATCAAAGGGCGCGTATTTAAGATGTCTCCTGCACCAAATTTAAAACATCAGAGAGTTTCTTTAAATCTTACGCTCGAATTTGGCAATTTCTTTAAGAAAACGCCTTGCCATTTGTTTGCTGCTCCTTTTGATGTGCGACTTACCCGCTCGAAAAAGAGTAATTCAGATAAAATTTACACGGTTGTTCAGCCTGATTTATGTGTGATTTGTGATGATGAAAAATTAGATGAACAGGGCTGTGTGGGCGCTCCTGATTTGATTATCGAAATTCTTTCACCGGGTAATACCCAAAAAGAAATGAAAGACAAATTTGAAGTGTATCAGGAAAACGGAGTGAAAGAATACTGGTTAGTAGAACCTAACGATAAGGCAGTATTTGTCTATGTATTAAACGATAAAGGAAAATACATTGGCCTACAACCATTTACAGAAGATGATTTTATCAGTTCAACAATATTTCCTGAATTGTCCATAAGTTTAAAAGAAGTTTTTGCAGAATAGCAATTATATACCATGACCATTTTAGATAAAATAGTTGCCCGTAAAGCCATTGAAGTAGCAGAAGCCAAATCGACTATTTCGATAGAAGATTTAGCAAAAGAGCCGCTTTTTTCAAGAAAAACCGTTTCACTTAGTACAAGATTATCTACTGTGGGGTCTTCGGGTATCGTAGCTGAACATAAGCGTAAATCTCCCTCAAAAGGAATTATCAATGACCAACTAACCGTTGAATTTGTTACGAATGGCTATGCCACAGCAGGGGCAGCAGGGCTATCGGTACTGACTGATGCGGATTTTTTTGGTGGCACCAAAGAAGATTTACATAAAGCCCGGGTAGCCAACCCGGATACCCCAATCCTGAGAAAAGACTTCATGATTGATACCTATCAAATCTATGAAGCCAAAGCCTGGGGTGCCGATGTTATCTTATTAATTGCGGCTTGTCTTAGCCCTGCACAGATAGAAGAACTTAGCCGGAAAGCCCATGAAATAGGCTTAGAGGTATTATTAGAGATTCATGATGAAGAAGAATTACAAAGAAGCCCTTTAGAGAATGTAGATATTATTGGGGTAAACAATAGAAATCTGAAAAACTTTGCCGAGAACAACGTGAACGCCTCTTTAGCACTGGCCGACAAAATTCCTGCAAGGATTGTGAAGATTTCTGAAAGTTGTATTAGTCAGCCCGAAACAATCAATCAATTAAAAGCTGTCGGATATAAAGGTTTTCTGATTGGTGAGACCTTTATGAAAGATGAGAATCCGGGCGCAAAACTCGCTGAATTTATTGCTAAAATCTAAGAAAAAATGTTAATTTTGACGTCTTTTTATAGGTTTTTCTACAATTCATGCTTTTGTCCCGAGTATGAGTAAAATTAAATTTCCTTTGGGGGCAAGGAAATATTTTTTATGAAACTGAAAGTATGTGGCATGCGTGATGCCGAAAACATTAAAGCACTTGCTGAGCTGAAACCAGATTTTATCGGCTTTATTTTTTATGATAAATCACCAAGATTTGCAGGGAATCAGTTAGACGTTGAAGTAGTTCAGTCTATACCCAGAGAAATCAGAAAAGTAGGTGTGTTTGTAAATGCAACTGTAGATTATATTTTGCAAAGTGTAAAAAAGTATAATCTTCAGTACGTACAGCTTCATGGCAACGAAACACCAGATTTTTGTAAAAGTTTACGATTAAAAGGTGTAAACATCATTAAGGCATTCCGGTTAGATGAATCATTCATTTTCAGTCAGCTAAACAACTACAAGCCGCACGTCGATTTCTTTTTGTTTGATGCCAAAGGAGATGGCTACGGTGGCAATGGCGTAACATTTGACTGGAACATTCTGAAAAAATACGATAACCAGAAGCCTTATTTTTTGGCCGGAGGTATCAGCCTTGAGAATTTAGATGAACTGTCAACCATTACGCCAAAACCTTATGCCTTTGATGTAAACAGCAAATTTGAGCTTGAACCCGGTGTAAAAGACATCGAAAAAATAGCAGAACTGATTGCCAAAATGCGTGAACGGAAAAGTGTACAGGTATGATAAAAGAATTACGATAGAAAACTTAATACAATGACAAGCATAGAACAGTATAAAGGACAAGAAACAGCCTTTGGAGTAAATGATAAAGGCTATTATGGAAAATTTGGTGGTGCCTACATTCCTGAAATGTTATACCCTAATGTAGAAGAGCTACAACAAAACTACTTACAGATTATCCATCAAACCGATTTTCAGGAAGAATTTCAGGATTTGTTGAAAAATTATGTAGGTCGTCCTACTCCTTTATATTATGCCACTCGCCTGTCAGAAAAATATAAAACCAATGTTTATCTGAAGCGTGAAGACCTGTGCCATACAGGCGCACACAAGGTGAATAATACCATCGGGCAGATATTATTAGCCAAACGATTAGGCAAACACAAGATAGTAGCCGAAACAGGCGCAGGTCAGCATGGAGTAGCTACAGCTACTGTTTGTGCATTAATGGGTCTGGAATGTATTGTATATATGGGCGAAATTGACATTCAGCGTCAAGCACCGAATGTAGCCCGTATGAAAATGTTAGGCGCAGAAGTACGCCCGGCTACCAGTGGGTCAAAGACGCTGAAAGATGCTACCAATGAAGCCCTGAGACACTGGATTAATAATCCGGTAGATACACATTACATTATCGGAAGCGTAGTAGGGCCTCATCCATACCCGGATATGGTGGCCCGATTTCAGTCGGTTATTTCAGAAGAAATCCGCTCTCAACTTCTGGAGAAAATCGGCAAAGAAAATCCTGATTATGTAATTGCCTGTGTAGGGGGTGGCTCTAATGCTGCCGGAGCATTTTATCATTTCTTAGACGAACCGGAGGTAAAACTGATAGCTGCCGAAGCAGGTGGGCATGGGATTCATTCTGGTTTGTCTGCCGCCACTACCTTTTTAGGAAAACCGGGTGTTCTGCATGGGAGCAAGAGTATTCTGATGCAAACCGAAGACGGACAGGTAGTAGAACCACACAGTATCTCAGCCGGATTAGATTATCCGGGCATTGGACCCTTACACGCACATTTATGGGATTCGGGCAGAGCAAAGTTCTATGCTATTACCGACGATGAATCTATTGAAGCAGGCTTTGAATTAACCAAATTAGAAGGCATTATTCCTGCTATAGAATCGGCTCATGCGCTTAGTGTTTTGAAGTACCTGAATGCCGGAGTAAATGAAACAGTAGTTGTCAATCTCTCGGGGCGTGGAGATAAAGATTTGGCTACTTATATGAAGTATCTATAATTATTTCTCATTGCCACAATGTGCACAAAATACACGAGGACACCTTGTCTATTTATCACAATTTCAATTAGGTGATTCTTTACTCAATAGTGTAACATTGTGCCTTTTGTGTACATTGTGGCAAAAATAAATCAAACAACAATCCAAAATAAACAATGAAAACCCTTCTATTAACCATCGCTTTATTTTCATTTACTTACATGGCAAATGCACAAAAAAATGAGCCGGCGAAACTCCTTCGTCATGCTGTTTTATTCAAATTTAAAGATTCAAGTAGCCCGGCTGACGTTAAAAAAGTAGAAGAGGCTTTCAAGGCACTACCAGGCCAGATTAAAGAAATCGCTGATTTTGAATGGGGAACCAACAACAGCCCCGAAAATCTGAATCAAGGATTTACTCATTTGTTTTTTGTGAGTTTTAAAACAGAAAAAGACCGTGAGGTTTATCTGCCGCATCCGGCACACAAAGCTTTTGTGAGTGTATTAGGGCCACATTTAGATAAAGTATTGGTACTTGATTACTGGGCAAGCAAATAATTATCTTCTTTCAGGCGAACAGCATTTTATCAATCAGGTTGCGTTCGCCTGTTCTTTTCTTCTTCGCTTATTTTTATCTCTATATTTATGAATCGTATTACAAAGCTTTTTCAAACCAAGCTTCATAGCGTATTGAATCTCTATTTTACGGCAGGTTATCCTACGCTGAACGATACCATGCCTATTTTAGAAGCATTGCAGGAAGCAGGCGCTGATATTGCCGAAATAGGCATGCCCTACTCTGACCCTGTAGCTGATGGTGAAACCATTCAACAATCAAATCAGGTTGCTTTAGATAATGGCATGAGCCTGAAAGTACTTTTTGAACAGTTAGCAGGTATGCGTCAGAAAGTACAGATTCCGGTGATACTGATGGGTTATATCAATCCGGTGATACAGTTTGGTATCGAAAATTTTTGCCAGAAATGCCAGGAAGTAGGCGTAGACGGCTTGATTCTGCCCGACCTGCCGATGGAGGAATATTATGAAGAATACAAGCCCGTTTTTGAGAAATATGGTTTGCTGAATATATTTCTGATAACTCCTCAAACCACAGAGGCTCGTATACGCCGCATCGACGAAATTTCCGACGGGTTTATTTACATGGTAAGCAGTGCCAGCGTAACAGGCAAAACTTCGGGTATTTCTCCTGAGATGGAAGCCTATTTCAACCGGGTAAATGCCATGAATCTGAAAAATCCGAGATTGATTGGTTTTGGGATAAAAGACCATGAAACCTTTACAAAAGCATCAGAATATGCCGCTGGGGCCATCATCGGAAGCCAATTTATTCGGGTTTTACAATCAGCCTCAGATATTAAAACTGATGTGGTGGAATATATCAAATCTGTAAAAATAGGTTAGGTTTTAAGGAAGTTTGGCATAGATTTTTTCTTTTTAGTCATTTTTTTTTAAAAAGCATGAAAAATAGGCTTAAAAGGTAAAACTCTTTTGAAAAAACTTTTGTTTATCTAAAAAATATTCTAAATTTCCTTAGAATTGTAATACCTATATTTATTAGAAAAGGCTATAGCTATGGAAAAGTTTTACAAACTCTGCATAATAGCTATCTTATTGATTACAAGCCAATTGGCTTTTGCTCAAAAAGACAGGAAGAAAGATACCAGATACGGGTATCATTTTAAAGGGAAAAAACAGAAATTCGCAAAATTCCCGTTTGACCTACATGCTAATCTTATTGTTTTAAAAGCTGCCCTTGACGACTCTGATACCCTACGTTTCATTCTTGATACGGGGGTAACTTCAACCATCGTAACCGACCCCAAACGAGCACTGACCTTAGACGTAAAATATGTACGTCGGGTGAAAATAACAGGCGCAGGTGAAGGCGGAGACTTAATGGCCAATGTGTCGGTAGGGCATACTATTAGAATGGGAGATATAGTGGCAACCCAACAGAATATTGTTGTGTTAGATGAAGATGTACTGAAACTATCTGAGTTTTTAGGAGTACCTATTCATGGTATTTTCGGGCATGACATTTTTAGCAATTTTGTGGTTACTATTGACTTCGAGCATAAAATGCTCTCCTTAACAGACCCTAACAAGTTTAAGTATAAGCGGTCAATGGGTACCATTTATCCGATTGTATTGACGCAATCGAAACCTTATACCGATGCCATTGCTATGGTAAGCAACGATAATAAGGAAATTCCGATGCGGTTGGTCATTGATACGGGGGCAGGACACGCCCTTCTGTTAAACGCCAGCGAAAAAGAACCTATCCAGTTACCCGGTAAGGTAATGAGAGCAAATCTGGGCAGAGGTTTGAATGGCGAAATTAACGGGCATATTGGTAGAGTGGACAAAATACGTATGGGCACGCTCGAAATGAAAGATATTTTAGCTTCCTTTCCTGATAGTCTTTCATTCAGTATGAAGTTTCCGCCCACCACTCAGGGGCGCCAGGGGAGCATTGGTTGCGAATTATTAAGACGTTTTACCGTAACCCTCAATTACAAAGACGGATACATGATTCTGAAACCTATCAAAAACCGTCTTAAAGAAACTTTTGAACACGACATGAGTGGCATGGATGTTCGGGCAAGAGGCGATAATTTTAACCAGTATTTTGTCAATAAGGTTATTGAAAACTCTCCGGCATACGATGCGGGTCTTAGAGAAGGCGACGAAATTATTTTCGTCAATAACCAGAATGTAAAAGACATGGCTATCAGCGAAATTTACAAAATCTTATCAAGAAAAGAGGGTAAAGATGTTGAATTATTTATCAGACGAAAGGGAGAATTAAAATTTACCAGCTTCAAACTGAGAAGAATGATTTAAACGTATTGATAAAAGAACTTGTAGAAACGGGATAATTGCCACACAATTATCCCGTTTTTCTTGGTATATATCAGTATTCAATTCAGATATATTGAAGCGAATAGTCATCAGCAGATTAACCAGAGTAAAGCTATATAGGGGGAAACCCCTGTTTTAGCTTATGTAATAAGTAGTTATGAATTTTTAGCCTAATTTTGATTGAAGAGTTCCCGGAAGATACCTATATATATGCACTGACCTATTACACTAACCCGATGCTGAGATTATTTATCATTCTATTCATAGCTGTTCTAAGTTTGGTATCGTGTTCTGAAAAAAAATCGGATAATCAAATCTATCAGAAACCTTTAAAGGAAGAATTAGATGCTTACTGCACTTATCTGAATGCCGACAGCAGTCTTCATGACAGCACCTATCTACCTGTTTTCTATCAGCGATTTAACAGATTAGTGGATGAAAACAAAATTGACTCTGCCTCACAGATTTTATTCTGGGCTGGCAGAAATATGGCGAGCAATTTTAAATACGATACTGCTTTCCTTCGGGTATCAATTAATTTCGTTGCCAGACATGGTTCCAGGATTCAGGGTCGGTATTTTTCAGGTATTTATCATAATATAGGAGTGACCTATTGTGATAATGGCGAATACGATAGATGTTCTTACTATCTGAATAAAGGAGTCATTGAGCCCAAAGATTTTTATACTTATCAGAATGTGGCTGATATAAACTATGGTTTAATCTTTGGACACCTGAATAACGGTAAACTTGAGCAATCGCTTAAATCTGCGTACAAAGCTGCCGAAATGTTTGAAGAACAGAAAGATACCACTTTTCTGGCAGCTTGCTATTCTGGTATTGCCTGTATTTTTCGTTATCAGGACGATTATGTTGCCGCCGAAAACTATGAAAATCAAGGGCTTAAAATTGTAAGAAAAGCTAAAGACACCACCGGTATCCTCACGGTTTCATTAAACAGAATCGATTTATATAACCAGATGCAACACCCGAATCTGTTTCCGTTTATAGATTCAACCGTAAATATATTCAGACAATGGACAGGAAAAATAGAAGATGATAAATTAGCTGTCAATAGCTGGTATGCATTCAAATTAATTCATGATAATAAATTAGCTGAAGCGAAGAAGGTACTTGAAGAAATAAAACCGATAAGCCTCAAAAGGAGTTACGGTTCTTCTTTAGACTATTATTACAATGCTTCTTCAGCGTACGATGTAAAAGTGGGAAAAGGCTCTGAGAACATTGGCTTTTACCTAAAAAAAATCCCTCAGCTAAAAGAGAATGAAGATTATTTACGGCTAGCACTCTATAACCAGATATTACATGATGATGCCTTCATGAAAGGCAATCATAAAGCTGCCCTACAATACCTCGAAGCTGCCCAGATAGCACAGGATAGCCTCAACAACAGAGCCCTCAGGATAAAAGTAAAAGAATTTGACAGAAAGTATCAGAGCGAAAAGAAAGAGCAACAAATAGCATTACAGAATAAGGAACTGACTCAGAAAAATACGTTTATTGCTCTTCTGATCGCTTCTATTATCGGCTTGATAGCTGCCGCATTAGCCTACTATTTATGGCAAAGGCAAAAAACCCTGAAACAGGAAAAAGAGAGTAGTACCAACTTTACCAAGCAATTATTAGAGAATACAGAAGAAGAACGTAAACGTATTGCCGGAGATTTGCACGATAGTATCAGCCACGAGCTACTGAATCTCAAATCAAACTTGACTCAGGACACTAAAATTGTCAGTAAAAAAATTGATACCATTATCAATGATATCAGAGGTATCAGCCGTAACTTACATCCGGTTATGTTTGATAAGATTGGTTTAATCCCTAATATTGAACAATTAGTTGAGCGGATTCAAAATCAGCATAATTTCTTTATCAGTACTGAAATCAACTATTCAGGCTCGTTGAATTCTGCCAATGAATTACAAATTTATCGGGTTATTCAGGAGAGTTTAAGTAATATCATTAAATATGCTAATGCACATGCTGCCAAAATTACTATCGATGAGCAGCCAACCCATATTATGATAGAAATAAAAGATAATGGAAACGGTTTTAGCGTAAAAGAAACACTTAACAGTGGCAAAGCTTTCGGCTTACACAACATTATTGAAAGAAGCCGTGTGATTGGTGGTGAAGCGCAAATCCATTCATCGGCTGATGGTACCATCATTACGATCCATATTCCTAAAACATTATGAGAATACTCATTGCCGACGACCACCCTTTCACCCTGATGGGTACCAAAGCCTTTGTTGAGTCTTTGGGCTATACTATAGAAGATGTATGCTCAAATGGCATAACGGCTTTTAACCTGATTCTGACTCATCAGCCTATTATGGCTATTTTAGATATAAATATGCCGGGAATGGACGGACTCGAAGTTTTAGAAAAAGTGCATCGGCAGCGGTTAGCCACCCGAATTATTTTACTTACCATGCACAAAGAAATGACTATCTTCAAAAAAGCTAATCAATGGGGAATAGCAGGGTATATTTTAAAAGAAAATGCACAGGATGAATTACAGAAATGCCTGGAAATAGTAAAAAAAGGAGGCCAGTATATAAGCAAAAATCTCGAAAATGATTTGGTGATTGATACCCATTCAGCCGGACAGAGCTATGCTATTGAAAAACTTACTTTTACCGAGAAAAAAGTGCTGGAATTGATAGCCCAACAAAAGACCTCAAAACAGATAGCTGATATGCTTTTTATTTCAGAAAAAACAGTAGAGGGCCATCGCAGTAATATTATTCAGAAACTTGAACTACCTAAAGAAAAAAATATTCTTCTGATATGGGCTACCAAGCATTTTAAATGATAAACATTGGCTATCACCCTATCTGGATAATAGCTAATGTTTATTCTACTACCTGCTGTTCCGAAGCTATAAGCTCTTTGATAGAACACTTATACTGATTCAATGTATTTTTAATAATTCTTACTACTTTGTTCATTTCTATTTCAGTACCAATTGTCAGACGAAGGCATTGAGCTATCGGATAGCTAACCATAATGTTTCTGGCTTGCAATGCACTTTTAATTTGCGTTAATAACGCTGCATCATAAAAACGAAGCATTAAAAAGTTGGCCGAAGAAGGTAATACTTTAAAAGAAGTTTCATCTGACATTTCGAGAAGCAGATAAAAAATAAAGTCTCTGAGGTTTTTAATTCGTGCCTGATTTACTTTTAAAACATTCTTATACGATGGATTAGTCAGAAACTCGGTTACTACCGCTTCTGTAAAAATGTTGATTGTAAACGGAATTGTATATTTTTTTATCAGGCTAATTAATGAGGCACTTCCGACAGCATATCCGAATCTG
Organism: Emticicia agri; assembly: GCF_004168285.1. GTDB lineage: Bacteria > Bacteroidota > Bacteroidia > Cytophagales > Spirosomataceae > Emticicia > Emticicia agri. The sequence continues at coordinate 51,464 of NZ_SEWF01000010.1, forward strand.
ATGCCCGGTAAACCATAGCCTTTTGAAAGCGTTTTAAGCACCAAAAGATTGGCATACTTATTTACCAGCGGTAAAGCAGACTCTCCTCCAAATTCTCCATAAGCCTCATCTACTATAAAAATGCAGTTTACATAGCGTTTCAATAAAGTTTCTAAGGTTGCCAATGGCAAACTGGCTCCTGTTGGGTTGTTAGGCGATGTAAGAATAATTAAAGAGGGCTCGCTTACCTGAGGGAAATGAGTCAGGTCAGAATAATCTTCTTCACTTATATTCCATTGTCTGTAAGGTATTCGCTCATTCTGACAAACCTGATGATAAAATGTAAACGTAGGATTCTCAATAATTGCTTCTGAAAGAAATTTTGAACAGCAACTGATAATTTGCTGGATAAGCTGAGAAGAACCATTACCCAATACAATATTCTCAGGAGCTAAACCTGCCTCTTTGGCTATTAAAGTATGTAGTTGAGTCTGATTAAAATCCGGGTAACGATTCCAGGCTAAATCTATCATCTTCTGTGCCAGTTGTTGTTTCAGATTCTGCGGAATATCAAAAGGCGTTTCGTTGCAATGTAATCTCATTACTTCTTTTGATTCCAACTCTGCCCAAAGTGTCTGCTCTATTTGTGTATATCCTGACTTCTGATTATTAACTGATAATATTTGTTCTGCTGAGTTCATTTCAATGTTTTTAAATAGGTTTTCAATAAATAGTGTGTAATGTATTAATTTGCCCAGAACAGGCTCGTTATTTCTTCTCCCTCAAATTCGGTGGCATATCTGTCAGGCAAATCAGTTTTGATATTTGTGCCGTTTAGCTCCAGGTATTCAAATGATGCCACACGTTTTTGCAGCAGAAACCCGGTTTCTTCAAATAATTGTACCCATTGTTCTGTAGCAAAGTGTTTTTCAACCCTTACTTTTTCTGTATTACCCAATACGTCGTCAATTTCACGGCTAAAAAAGAGTTTCAATGCTGCTTTTTCAGTAGTATTAATCGGCAGTGTATCTATAATTTGAAATAGAACCCCGTAGTGATTGATACAATTCTGGAAACGCTTCGGGTAAGATGGCTCAAAATGATTAGAATTAGGCTCACTCAACACAAAGGCCTTTACATTCAGATTTTTCAGGATTTCAAAAACTGCTTTTCGCTGGCTCATCTGCTGAATGTGATGCAAGGCGAAAGACGCATTTACATAGATTCCATCGTTCTCGGCAGGTAACATCTGAGACAGTTCTCCTTGTGTCATTTGCTCTATAAATGCTTCTTTTATGATTAATTTTACCTCAAAAGAGGCATTTTTACTGGCACGTCTGATATTTTCTTCAGTTAATCTTAAAGCATCTGCAAAAGGCTCTATTCCGATAATGGTCAGACATTTAATTTGATTGGCTGATTTATTTTTGAGACCTTCAATCATATTGCTTACCTGAAAACCTGTGCCAATACCTATATCCATCAGTACCGGATTGGTATGGTTTACTAAAGCATCTATCAGTAATGTATTGATACAATGCTGGCTGAGATTTGCCAGAGGAAACTGCTGAATCAACAACTCGAACAAGCGAATCTGAGTAATTTCGAAACGTTGTAAATAAATATGTTCCTCCGACTGCCCCACCATCAGGTGTTTTCTCATGGCTTTGGCAAGCGTGTAAGTAAACATGGCTTCGGGGTCGTCAAGGTCTTCTAAAGATTCATAATAAATATCATTCAATAGGGCTTTGTCAACCTCGGTTAAGGCATGAGGCATTCTGTTTGCTAAATCTTTCAGAATCATCCGGGTATTTTCTAACATAGTTTTCATAGAATATTTTTCGTTTAGATTGATGCCTCAAAACTATTCTATGAAACCCGCTCGGTAAATTTTTTTTAGACAAAGGGCAGGAAATGAATATTGAATGACTTTCAATTAGAAATGAGTCGAAAAGCAGAAATCCTGATAAACAGGGAGTTTGAGGATTCTCCTGATGTAGAAAGTAGAAATAATAAGCCTTTTTACGAAAGAGATGTATTAACATAGAATAGAGTTCTGCAAGTTTCTACCGTTTCATGCAGGCGTTTAATAGTATAACTATCAAATCTACCTGCATTTCTAACGGCAACCCTCATAGAACTCTAATCGAATGATTAAATTTAACCTTATAATAGCTGAATTTTTACACAATCAATTTTCACATCCACCGATAGTAGCCTGAAACACTGCACCTGTGGCTACTTCAAAAGTATTTCCACCGCCATTGGCACTTGGTTTCAATTCAATTTTATTTCCGGCTCTTAAAGTTAATTTGGCAGTACCCGAAAGCCTATTGCTGGCTTCAATAGAATTACTTGCTTTAAGAGAAAGGGTACCTGTAACCATATTATCAGTCGGGTTTACCAATGTAAGCGTAGCAGGGCAAGGAGCACCACCGCCTTCTAAGATAACTGTAACACCGAATCTTGCACTCTCGCATCCGTTGACCGTTTGTGAAGCATAATAAATAGTACCATCAACCAATGGTGTAGTGCTATTAAGCTGTGTACCACCTGTAGGTGCACTATACCATTTAATTCCGGTTCCTGTAATTACTATATCTGCAATAGTAGAGCCATCTGCCAATGTCTGGTTTGCAGTACCCGTTGGCGCAGCCATCATAGTACCTGTTACTATTAGCGAAACCATTCTTGCATCTTCAGGAGATGTAGTTTTCTTTCTGATAGCAATGCGGTATTCCTGATTAGGGGTTGGGTTATTAATTTTCACTTGTTTGTAGTTATTGCCATTTCCATCAAACCAGGTAGCAGAAATGGTAGCAGTTCCGGCTCTGTTAGCCATCGTAACCGGTTTCCATGTACGGGTATCTGCATTGGTACTCATGTTTCTTACCAACATATCAAAATCATATACCATTCTGCTTGTGGTTGCGTCAATAGGCTCTTCATCCGTTTGTTCAGCACCTTCATCATCCGTCCAGGCTATTGATACAATCAGAGGTTCACAACCACTGGCTCTCACCGTACGATATAATTCTGCTGTTGAATTATTAGTAGGGTTAGCCGTAATTTCTTCAATGTAAGCACCCTTACTTGTAGCATCAGTATGAGCCTGATTTGCAGGATTTACAGAGCCACTTCTGTACTTAATAGCATTGGCGGCTTTTTCTATGTTTACCAATCCCCAGCCAAATTTAGAGTCCGGGCCTATATTACCTAAATCTTCTGCCGTACCTAACAAAAGAGCTTTCAACGTTGAGGCTTTCATGTAAGAACCATTAAGCTGGTTATAATACTGTTGTAACAACAAACCCGAAGCTGCCACGGCAGGCGTAGCATAAGAAGTTCCGCTTGATTCATCGCCACTACCACTATAAGCAGTATTAGACGGAGTACTGGTACCTTCAATAGCAAAAAGCGACGAATTAATACCTGTTCCTTTGGCAACTACATCAGGTTTTACACGTCCATCATCAGTCGGCCCCCAGTTACTATACGATGACATGGATTTATCTCCATTCACTGCCCCTACTGTAACCACATTTTTAGAGGCCGATGTACCTGTAACCATATCATAACCAAGTTTAGTCCAGTTACCATTGATATGCTTATTCTGGTCATCTGTAGCATTAGGGTCCTGCTCATTACCTACCGCTACAAATGGTAAATAATTAGGTGCATTTTTAACCACCACGTCCATAGCTACAGATGAGGCATCATAAGCACCAAATCGCCAGAGTGGGTCTCCCTCGCCATTAGTATAACCATAAGAATGGTTAGAAATCAGGAAACCTTGCCCTGCAAAGGCTGTCATTTCTGTATAATCATTGTCCCAGTCGTAATTTCTGGCAGTTGCTCCATAGGCAATTCCACGTGCCGATGGTTGATTGGCAATGTCTTTCCCTACTATAGTACCCGAAACGTGTGTCTGGTGATTATTCCCTTTATAATTGTCTGCACTCCCATCCATCGTTTGTCCGGCTTGCATAGCTACTTTACCTGAGAGTAATTCATGGGTAGCTCTTACTTGTCCACCATCCCATATACCTGCTACCATGTTAGTCCCTGTAATATTCACTCCTACAGAACCACCGCTATAGAGCTGATTGGCTTTAATCAATTCGCCTGATGCCCGGTTTTTAGTATTAATATATACGGGATTACCCTTGGCATCAATGTATTTCAGGTAGTATAAAGAACCGTTTTTTACAAAACTTCTTTTTAATTGTGAATTTTTAGCTAAAAATTCCTGTATTTTTTTTTCGTCCTGCTCAAACCTTCTTTGAGATTGTTGTATCAAAGCATTGAAATTGACACGGGCATTGCCGTTAGTATAAGACTGAACTATTTTTTGTCTTTCTTCTTCAGTTTGTGCCTGCACAGAAAGAACACAACCCCAGAGCAGGGCTATTAATAAACGGGTATAGATGATTTTCATGATTAAAGAGGGACTAAGATTTATGAGAGAGTTTTAAATTTACGACGGGAATAGGTAAACCGTGAATTATCAATAAGTTCAACCACAAAACTTGTATCTGGGCTAATGACTTTCTGAGGATTTATGAGAACACCTTTATTGATGCGCTTAAAATCCTGAAAAACACTTTGCCAGTAATTAAGGCTATAACTTACAATTACTTTTTTGCCACAGTCAAATTTTACTTCATTATAAGGCTGGCTACCTAAGTGCTTGATATAGATAATGGCACTTTCTTCATTAAGATTGAGAACTCTTGAATTTCTGCTAAGAGGAGCGAGCATACAGTTTAAAACTTTTTGGGTTAAATGATAGGTTAGTTTATACTTCAGCAACTCATATGCCCATGACAAGAGAATACCAGTTGAGATAGTATCAACATTACAAATGTAAAATAAGTATGTATGGTGGAAAATAGGGGGAAACCCTTGTTTTAGTCAGATTACAGCGAAGTATATAATAGGTATTACAATAATAAGAGATTATATCCAATATTCTATCATGCTTTTACTTATATCTTTATTGATAAAGGCTTTACTCGTTTTATTTTTATTAATTTCGTGCCGGACATTATTATTGCATACCATGACTATTCTTATATTAAATGCCCTTGTGGTAAACGAAGGGAAAATTGAACCACGTGATGTATTTATTAAAGAGGGCATTATTGAGCAAATAGGTGCTGACTTATCGGGTCTGAAAGCTAACCGTATTATTGATGCCACAGGTAAATATCTGCTTCCGGGCGTGATAGACGATCAGGTACATTTCCGTGAGCCGGGTCTTACTCACAAAGCCACTATTTATACAGAAGCCAAAGCAGCAGTGGCAGGTGGTACCACCAGTTTTATGGAAATGCCCAATACGGTTCCGAATGCGTTAACTCAGGAATTATTAGCTGACAAATACCAGATAGGTGCTGAGACCTCATTAGCCAATTATTCGTTTTATATGGGAACATCGAACGATAATTACGACGAAGTAATGCGTACCGATATTCAGCAAGTTTGTGGATTGAAGATATTTATGGGGAGCTCGACAGGTAATATGTTGGTAGACGATGAACACGTGCTATCAAAAGTATTTGCCAATTTTCCGGCTTTAATAGCCACTCATTGTGAAGATGAAGCGACTGTAAAAGCCAGATTGGAAAAATATAAAACTATGTATAGCGATAATCCTCCTTATGATATACATGCCATTATCAGAAACGAAGAGGCCTGCTATAAATCTTCTTCTATGGCCGTTGAGTTGGCTAAAAAGCATAAAACTCGCCTGCATATTCTACATATTTCGAGTAGTGAAGAAATACCTCTGTTTGCCAAAGGAGCTATTGCCGATAAACATATCACTTCAGAGGTATGTGTGCATCACCTCTGGTTTGATGCCGAAGATTACAAACGATTAGGAAATCAGATAAAATGTAATCCTGCTATTAAGCATGGACACAGAGAAAAACTCCTGCAAGCTTTGCTCGACGACCATTTTGATGTAATTGCCACTGACCATGCCCCACATACCTGGGAGGAGAAACAACAATCTTACTGGCAGGCTCCCTCGGGTTTGCCATTGGTACAACATTCGTTAAATGTGATGCTTGAGTTTTACAAACAAGGCAAAATATCGCTTGAAAAGATTGTTGAGAAAATGTCGCACGCCGTAGCTGATTGCTTTCAGATTGAGCGCCGTGGCTATATCAGAGAGGGTTACTGGGCTGATTTAACTTTAGTTGACCTGAATCAGACAACACTGGTTGACAAAAACAGTCTGTATAGCAAATGTGGCTGGTCGCCATTTGAAGGCACAGAATTTCAATCAAAAGTTACGCATACCATTGTTTCAGGTAATATCATATTTGCCAATGGCAAGTTTGATGAAAGCAAAAAAGGGCAGCGACTAAGATTTACAAGGTAGAACATTAACCTATCATTAACAGTTTTATGAAGAGGCGGTTGTAACAATCGGAAGAAGTATAGCGTTATGCTTGCAAAACACAACATTTTCTCAACATAAAATTTACCAACGATGAAAAGATTATTGTTTGCCTTCCTCTTAGCAGGCTACACATTCACAATTAATGCACAAGACAATATGGCAAAAGACCCTGTGAAGAAAATTGAGGTAACAGGTTCGGCAGAAATGGAAATTGTTCCTGACGAAATTTACTTTTCGATTTCTCTGAAAGAATATTTCAAAGACGAGAAAAATCAGAAAGATAAAGTTACGATTGATGTGCTGGAGAAACAATTGATTGCCGCAGTCATAAAAGCCGGATTTCCGAGAGATAACCTGACTATCAAAGCCATTACAGGCTATAGAAACTGGACGGGTAAGAAAAAGCCTTTGTATTTTTTAGAAAGCAAGCGCTATGTGCTGAAAATGAATAACCTCTATAAATCTGATGTGATTTTAGATGAAGTAGATGATAAAGGTATTGAATTTGTGAATATCGACCATGTTGACCATTCGCAAATCAAAGATTATAGAAAAGAAATCAAGATAAAAGCCTTGCAAGCCGCCAAAGAAAAAGCGACTTATCTATTGGAATCTATCAACGAAAAAGTAGGTGATATATTGATGATAGAAGAGTTGGACGACCAGTTTTATGCGCCTCAGCCTATGATGATGTCTAATGTGCGAATGATGAAAGCAGGTGGTGATGCCGCACCAATGGAAGACAGTAGCCTGGAGTATCAGAAGATAAAACTAAGCTATAAAATGAAAGCGGCTTTTAAGATTAAGTAATTTTATTATCTTAGATAGCAAAACTGCCTGTTTTTGGATAAAACAGGCAGTTTTATTTTTATGTACCACGATTTCCGTATCGACGGACCGTCAAATCGTTTATCGTGAAAATGAAATTAAATAGACGATTTAAAAAATCGTGATACATATTTTACTCTTCCGCACTCATCGCACGCTTATCAAGATGCTCATCTAAAGTCAGTCGGTCAACGCCTTTTTCTAACCACTCCGGTGCAGGCTTGCCTTTCAGGTGGTAATCGAAGAACTCCATCATACGCACAGCATAGTCTTTACGATTTGGTAATTTAGCTAATCCATGATTTTCTCCTTTGTACTGGATTAATACTACCGGCTTTTTCAGACGACGAAGCGCATTATAGTATTCAATACCCTGGGTAAAATCTACGGCACCATCGGCATCATTGTGCAACATCAATAAAGGTGTATTTACTTTCTTTACATGATACAAAGGCGAGTTACGGTTATAGGCTTCCCAGTTTTCCCAAGGTGGGAGTAAACGTCCTTGCGATGCCTCAAAGATAGCTCCGTTAGACGTACCACTGTTTTTGTAAATCAGGTTATACATCGAAATCATGTCTGTCAGTGGAGCACCTGCCGCTGCTGCTTTGAACATATTTGTTTGCGTAATCAGGAAACTGGTCTGATAACCACCCCAGCTATGGCCATGAATACCAATTTTGGTTTCGTCAATAACACCTGTTTTAAGAGCGGCTTTTACTCCCGGAATTACACACCATACGGCAGACATACCGGGGTCATTGAGTTTATAGACAATATCCGGAATAAATACAGCATATCCATTAGAAGTATATACACTCGGACTCCAGCCTGTACCCGAATAGCCCGGATTAGCAAAGCTGTGCAGGGTTTGCGAAAGTTTTTCGTAATAATACACTATGGTTGGGTATTTTTTACCTTCTTCATACCCGGCAGGTAAAAACAAGGCTCCTTGTAATTTATCTCCTTTATCGCCCTTATAATCTATCAGTCTTACAGACGGAGACCAGGCATATTTTTCAAAAGACGGCGTGTTCTGAGTAATTTTCTGACCGTTTTCCAGACTGGTTGAAGTACTTAAATAGTATTCAGGCGAAGTTTTAAATGTCTGGCGGGTATAAACAAAAGCATCGGCTTTTTTGGCTTTGTTCAGGCTACCAACCGAGGTATCTTCCCATAACAGATTTTTTACCTGTCCATTCTCTAAAGCTACAAAACCGCTCTTTTTAGTCCATTCGCCATAGGTTTTAAAGTACTGGGTTTTAGACAGGTCGATGCCTTTTTCTTCGGGATCAAGCACATAGCGGTTCTGGTAACGGAGTTGTTCGGCTTTACCATTCTTCGTTAAATTCTTTGCCGAAGCCGAACCATCTACTGATAATTGCCAGATGTCCCAGCCATCACTGACTAATATCAGGCGACTGTCGTTTGTCCAGCCTATCACAGGGTATGGCGGTTTACGTACGTTGTGGTCGTCTTCTATATCAATAAACGAAGTACCTGCTTTATCTGAGATATTGCGAGAGGTCTGGGTAGTTAAATCGAATACTATCCAGTTACCATCTTTCCAGTACAAAAATTTAGTACCATCAGGCGAAGGGCTTGGGTTGGCATAAAAATCAGGAATGTAATGCTTTTCCATTACCTTACTGCGCTTCCCGGTTTTCAAATCAACTACATATATATCGCTGTAATTTTGTCCGTCAAGGTTATTGTCTAATTCATAATTGGCAATATCCTGCCCGATACCATATAATTGCTTGGGAGCAATGCTCAGGTTTTTAAGACTGCTGTCTGCCAGTCGCAAGAATTTCTTGTTGTTTACATCATAATTTGCAATAAAACTGAAATTCTTATCCTGTGTTTCCTGCACCTGTTGGCGTGATTGCAGGCGTTTATCCTGCCAGTGCCAGATAGTCATATCAGGTTTTTCCTTGTCGGCATCTGGTGTAGCTGCTACTTTCTTAGTCGAGTCAGTCTTAACTTTAGCAATGGCTTTAGTTAAATCATCAATTGTTTTGATACTTGTATCAGCCTTTATTTTTGCCAGTTTTTCAGCATCTGAACTTTCCTTTTTAGTAGTGTCTTTTTTAGCATCGGCTTTAGTTGTTTCTTTTTTAGCTAATTCGGTTTTTGTAATACCAAAAAATAACCGACCTAAGTCTTCTGACCAGTAAGGTGTTCTGTTTGCACTGATTGTCATACCCTTCGGAAAAGCGGTTGAGTCTTTCTTAGGTTCATAAATACTCAATTCGGGCATAGTGCTAAAGTTCTTTACCCCTACTACACTGTTCAATTCAGTTTTATACTTTTCATCTTTTGTGCCTTTCAATAAAGCCAAGCCATCACCTTTTTCTGTCCAGTTCAATGATTTGTATGAGGCTTTATCATTGTCCAGAATCATTACTACATTCGTATTCATATTACGCACCCACAAGCCGTTACCTGCCTTTTCAGCCGCATCTACTGTCAATGCTAACCAATCACCTTGTTTGTTAAACGAATACTCCGAAATATTACCAATGTTCTGGGTTTTGCCCCCTGCTAAATCATACAATAGTAAATCTGAGCCTTTTGGTCCATCAGCATTTGGCCCGGTTGGTGTTGTGGCAGGCGTCAGATGCAAGGCTAATACGGAAGACTTTTCGCCATTAAAGGCAAAAGTCCGTACCCTTTCAAATTCTGTTTTCTTTTTGTTTGATAGATTAATCAGAAAAACTTTATCAGGCACAGGCTTACCCCCCGGTTTGGCGGCTGCTTTTTTATCCTTATCTTTTGCATATACTTTAAAAGCAAACCATTTGGCGTCTTCAGAAAAGCTCATCGAAAAAGAGGTACTTGAGCCAATAGGATATTTGATTTTAGTTGTATCACTCGTTTTTCTGATAATGATTTCCGCATCGCCCTCATTGGGGTTTAGCACATAGGCAAACCAGGCACCGTCAGATGAGAGTTGTGTGCCTCCAAAAGCAGGAATAGCCTTCCACGAAGCCACCTCTTTCCAGGTAAGTGCGGGTTTGGGTTTATCCTGCGCCCATACTAAAGCAGAGCAGAGTAGTAAATAGGTGATGAAGTATTTTTTCATTGTTAAAGAGGTATTGATATGAATTGATAAAATTATAACAAATTTTTAAAACAGAAAAACCGGGTAACCAATTGCATATTATACACGCATATTATGGCTTTGGCAAGACTCTATTCTGTCTTATTTTGATAGAAAATAGCTTAAAAAATGGCCTTTAAACAGGTTTTTTGCTTTCTTTTAAAGAAATATTAGTAAAATCTAAATCATTCTTGAAAAACATCAAAAACTTGTTTTAATTTGCCCAAAATCTTTTACAATTAAAATCATTCGGATAGTCATGCTACAAAATCTTAAATTAGATACAACAGCAGAGAAAAACGTCAAAACCTGGTTGAAAGGCAAGTATGACGAAGAAACCAAAACTGCCATTCAGAAACTTATTGCTGATAATAATGCTACGCAACTGACAGATTCTTTCTACAAAAATCTGGAGTTCGGCACAGGTGGTATGCGGGGAGAAATTGGTGTGGGTTCTAATCGTATGAATAAATACACTGTTGGGGCAGCTACCCAGGGTTTAGCCAACTATCTGAACAAGGCTTTTCCGGGACAGGAAATAAAAGTAGCTATCGCCCACGACAGCCGTAATTTTTCTCCTGAGTTTGCCCGTGTAGCTGCCGATATTCTTTCGGCCAATGGTATTACGGTTTATTTATATAAAGAACTTCGTCCTACGCCGCAGTTATCTTTTACAGTGCGTCAGTTAGGTTGCCAGAGTGGTATTGTAATCACAGCTTCGCATAACCCGAGAGAATACAATGGCTATAAAGTGTATTGGGTAGATGGGTCGCAGGTAGTGGCCCCGCATGATAAAAATATTGTAGCAGAAGTAAATGCGATTACGAATGTAAAAGACATCAAGTTTAAAGGGGTAAAGAAACGCATAAAAATGATTGGCGAGGTGCTTGACAAAGCCTATCTGAAAGCAGTAAAAAGCATTTCGGTGAACCCTCGTATGATTAAGCGCCAGTCTGATTTGAATATTGTTTTCTCTTCTATACATGGTACAGGTATTACAATGGTACCAAAAGCATTAGCGCAATTAGGTTTTACCAATGTAAATATTGTGGAAGAACAGGCAACTCCTGATGGCAACTTCCCGACTGTGGTTTATCCGAACCCGGAAGAACAAGAAGCCATGAGTTTAGCTTTGAAAAAAGCCCAGGCAACCAATGCTGATTTGGTAATTGCGACTGACCCTGATGCCGACCGTGTGGGTATGGCTGTAAAAGACCCGAAAGGCGAATGGCAGCTACTAAATGGGAATCAGGCAGCAAGTCTGATTATCTATTACTTGTTGAAAGCATGGAAAAAAGCTAAAAAACTGACAGGCAAAGAGTTTGTAGCCAAAACCATTGTAACAACCGATTTAATTGATGAAATGGCTGCCAAAGCAGGTGTTAATTGCTACAATACCCTGACAGGCTTCAAATACATTGCGCAGGTTATCAGAGAATTAGAAAGACAACAAACTTTTATAGGCGGTGGAGAAGAAAGCTATGGGTACCTGATTGGTGATAAAGTAAGGGACAAAGATGCCATTGCCAGTTGCGCCATGATTGCCGAATTAACCGCTTTTGCTAAAGATCAGGGCATCAGCTTATTCGATTTTTTAGCTGAAATGTATCAGAAAAATGGTTTCTATTACGAAGGTTTGATTTCGCTGACCAAAAAAGGTAAAACGGGCGCAGAAGAAATTCAGCAAATGATGGTTGATTTCAGAGCGAAACCGCCGAAGAGTCTGGCAGGGTCAAAAGTAATTCGTATGGATGATTATAAGGCTCTAACAACCACCGATTTAAAAACAGGCCAGACGACTGATATTCCATCGGGCAAAATGGGGATTGAATCATCAAACGTATTACAGTTCTTTACGGCTGATGGCACCAAGTTTACTTGTCGTCCGTCAGGTACTGAACCTAAAATCAAGTTTTATGTAGGTGTAAGAGCCAAACTGAAAAAGAAAGATGAATTTGATGCCACATTGGCCTCTTTGAAAGAAAAAGTAAAAACCATTCAGACAGAGTTGAATCTGGTTTAACTGATATAAATGTCCGGTTTAAACAATAAGCCGGATATTTATCTTTTATAAGCCTTTTATTCATTTTTTCTATTTGTATTTCCACATTTCTTTACTTAAACTACCTCATTTTGGTACGCAAATTGCTTCGTCAAGAGGGTAAACGATTAACAAATAATAGGTACTACTTTTAGATTCCCATTTTAAAATGTATTTTTACATCCCAAGGTTAACCTATTTTAATCTACCAATTTCGCTGATGCCAAAGCCGCTTTTAATAATTGTTTTGATAACTTTATTTGTCAATGCAACTGCTCATAGTCAAACGACAGGCACTCCCCGAAAAGCAACTCCCTTTAAGGCTAAAATTACCCGTGTCGAAATAGCAGGGCGTGATATGCCAACTCAGGAAAACTACCATGTTGATTATGACAATAATGTGCTTGAATTTGATTTGTCTGCAACTCCTGCACAACCTGATTTAAGTTTCAAGTATCGTATTATTGAGAACAGTTTTGAGGGAGCCAAGCCCTCTGCCTGGTTTACTACCAAGAAAACCTCGGTAAAAGTTGATAGTCTTAAACCGGCTGTTTATCATTTTGAACTGGTAGCCATAGATGCCAATAAAAAAGAAAGTGCCCCTGCCATAGTTGAATTTAAGATAGAATATCCTTGGTGGCGGTCGTGGTGGTTCTGGGGTTCTTGTTTCATTACTTTGTTTGGTTTGTTTTATGGCAGAGAGCGTTTCCTGAAATTCTGGTCAGATGAAGAGCAGAGACATCATCGTCAGGTTACGGAGTTAGAGTTACGAACCTTACAGTTACAAATGAATCCACACTTTGTATTTAATGCCCTGAATGCCGTACAAAGTTTTATTCTGAATCGTGATACAATCTCTGCCAATAATTATTTATCGAAATTTGCCAATCTGATTAGGCTCTTTTTAGATTCGTCTCGTAGTAAGTATATTACTATTGCAGATGAAATAAAGCTGTTAAGTCTTTATATAGAAATAGAAATGTTGCGTTTTGAGAATAAGTTTGAATTTCATTTGAATGTAGCTCCTGATGTGAATCGCTTTGTTGAAATTCCAACCATGATTCTGCAACCTTTTATCGAAAATGCGATTAATCACGGTCTCCGATACAAAGAAACCAAAGGTAATTTATACATGAGTTTCGTAATTCAGGGAAAATATCTCGTATGCAGAATAGAAGACGATGGTGTTGGTAGAGAGCGAGCCAAACAGATTCAGTCGAAATCGAGGAAAGGATATAAATCACAGGGTCTGAAAATTACCGAAGAACGCCTGCAGACTTTTAATTTAATTAATGATGCAGACATTCATTTTCTGGTAGAAGACCGCTTGAAACCCCCTTACGAACCGGGAGCTGATATTGGCACGACAATTGAAATTAAATTTCCAAAATTTGGTTAATTTGGAATGTTTCTTTTCTTTTGTACTTAGTAAGTATCCCTCTCCCTATACATATAAATTATTATCTGTTAAATATTTGTGTGGCTATTGGCATAAGTCCTATGGCTGGTGTCAATCTTATTGACTTAGAGTAAACTTGTAAACAAATCCTTTTTATGTATAAGGCTATTATAGTTGATGACGAAAATCGAAGTGTTGAAACCTTAAGCAGTATCATTTACCTGTTCTGTTCATCAGAGATTGAGGTAATTGGTACGGCTAATTCAATACAAGAGGCGTATCAGCTTATTCAGGAAAAATCGCCCGATATTGTTTTTTTAGATGTGGAGATGCCTCATGGCAGCGGTTTTGACTTGTTAGAAAAATTCACTAATCCTAAATTTGAAGTTATTTTTACCACCGGCTTCGACCACTATGCTGTTACAGCTATCAAATTCAGTGCTTTAGATTATTTATTGAAACCTATCAATATCGAAGAACTGAAGCAGGCTATTGCCAAAGCGAAAGACCGTATTGAAAAGAAAAATAATCAGCAGAATTTTGACCATCTGATACAGAATTTGCGGAACCCCCGCGACAAAACGAATAAAATACCCTTACCTATTCTGAATGGGTTTCAGTTTGTACCTGTCAATAACATTATCTATTGCGAAGCCGACGAAGACTATACACATATTTATCTGAACGATAACCAAAAAATTACAGTCTCTAAAAGCATCAAAGACTTTGAAGATTTATTGGCCAGCTATGATTTTTTCCGTATTCACCATTCTTTTTTAGTTAACCGAGACTATATAAAGAGATATACCAAAGGCGAAGGTGGTACAATTACTACCGAGCAAGGCACCGAACTCCCGGTTTCACGTCGCCGGAAATCAGAGTTTCTGGAATGGTTGAGCAATATTTAGGATTAATCTCAGGAGATTTCTTTTTCTTTCAAAAATATGAGTAAAATTTATTGCAAATTTTAATTGCCTGTCGGTAAAATCTGGCATGCTTTTTATACTTATTACAGGTGCAGAAACGATTGTTTCTGCACCTTTTTTTTTGGCTTTTGGGGTCAGAATTTCTGTTTATAGACGTATCCGCTTAATAATTTTCTCTTAGAAATATCAAAATAAAACACCCAATTATGCAAAAAGAAATTTTCAGTACAGTTTTTTAACTTCGTAAAAAGTTCGATTATTTAAGATTATCTGCCACTTATCTAATTTATTCTGCCACTTACCGAATCGTTGTTGTAATAGTTATACGTCAAGATTAACTTGCTATAAAATTCAACAATTTTAAAGCTTTCCTTAAGAATGAATAAGCTAATTTATAAGACGCCGTTCAGTGCTGAAGGGTTTACGGTTGTCCAAAATGTGGAAAGCCAAGCTACTGGAGCGAATATGTCCATGCGAGTTGCTGGCAAGCGTAACATGGTTAAGCTCGGTGATATTCTATACCTGAAGAGCGCAAAAAATTACACAATTTTTAAGCTGGCCGATGGGAGAGAAATTATTAGTTCTAAAACGTTAAGAATCTTTGAAGAAGAATTAGACGAGATTACTAATTTTGTGAGACTTCACCGTTCGTATATCATTAACTTAGAACACGTAAAAGATTTATATTTTAATTGTCGTGGAGGAGAAGTCCTGATACATGACGAGAAAATTCTTATATCAAGAAGAAAAGCTGCGGAGTTTCGCCGTAAGTACAGAAGATTCTTACGCACAACCGGGCAGAATGTTACTTCTACAATCAAATTAAAGACAACAATCCGGATGTCCTAAAAACATTCGTAATATTATTTTTTACTTTTTGGGTTACGATAATAAAGTGCTGGCTAATCTGGCACTTTATTTTTTTGGGGTATTCCAAACTTTTATCTGCTTAAATCTTTCTGCGAAAAGCTATATCTTACAGGAGAGTACATGAAGATTTTTGAAAAAAAATCTTCAAATTTGTAGTTGATAGTAGATTATGTTTAAACATCCTGATTCAACCTATACATCTTGCCTTTCTGGCTATCCCATGTGGTTAGAATGCTATATTTTAAATATAATCTTGTAGATTAAATAGTAACGCAAATCTTAATAACACATGGAAAATACCCTAACATTCAAGTATGTTAGCTACCTATGGGACGACAACAAAGCCGCTGAATTAGCCAATAATGAAGTTGATTTATTTATTTATCGCTCTAATCTTTTAGGAGCAGATTTAAGACTAACCAACTATGCCGGAGGCAATACTTCCTGCAAAATTACAGAAACAGACCCGCTTACAGGCGAACCTGTAGAAGTAATGTGGGTGAAAGGCTCTGGTGGAGATATTGGTACCCTTACCAAAAAAGGTTGTGCCAATTTATATGTTGACCGTTTACATGCCCTAAAAAAACGATACAGAGGACTGGCCTTTGAAGATGAAATGGTAGGGCTATTCGACCATTGTTTATTTGACCCCAAGTGTGCTGCTCCCTCTATAGATACGCCCCTGCACGGATTATTGCCGTTTAAACATATTGACCACCTGCACCCTGACGCCCTGATTGCTATTGCCGCAAGTAAAGATGGTGAAAAGATTATGAAAGAAATCTGGGGTGATACTATGGCCTGGCTGCCCTGGCAACGCCCCGGTTTTGATTTAGGTCTGCAACTGGAGCAAACCGTAAAAGAAAATCCGAACCTGAGAGGTGTTATATTAGGTGGTCATGGGTTATTTACATGGGGTGATACTTCTTATGATTCTTACATCAATACGTTAGAAGTGATTGAAATGGCATCGGTATATCTCGAAGAAAACTATGGCAAGAAACGTCCGGTTTTTGGGGGTGCTAAAGGAGAATCAAAAGCTGCCGATGATAGAAAAACAGCTGCCGCAGAGGTGATGCCTACCCTAAGAGGATTAGCCTCAAGCTATAGAAGAATGGTAGGACATTTTACCGATGATGCCCGTGTGTTAGAGTTTGTGAACTCGCATGATTTAGAAAGGCTTGCCCAAAAAGGCACAAGCTGCCCTGACCACTTTCTGCGTACCAAAATCCGTCCGCTTGTATTAAAAGGAACAGATAAAGCAGAAATAGAAGCACAGTTTGAAGCCTACAGAGCCGACTATTTAGCCTATTACGAACGTTGCAAGCATCCGAATAGTCCGGCGGTCAGAGATACCAATCCTGTGGTAATTCTGTATCCGGGCGTAGGTATGTTTTCTTTTGCCAAAGATAAACAAACAGCCCGTGTGGCCTCAGAATTTTATATCAATGCCATTAACGTAATGAAAGGTGCCGAGGCTATTTCTGAATACGTAGGGTTAAGCGAGCAGGAAGCCTTTAATATTGAGTACTGGCTGTTGGAAGAAGCCAAACTTCAACGAATGCCTAAGCCTAAATCATTGTCAGGCAAAATAGCTTTTGTTACAGGTGGTACAGGTGGTATCGGCAAAGCTATTTGTGAAGAATTATTAGTAGAAGGTGCCTGTGTGATAGCCGCAGATCGTGACCGACTGGAAGAAACACAAACAGAACTTCGGAAGAAATATGGCAAAGATGTAGTGCTGACCGCAAAAATTGATGTAACCCAATCTGAGCCTATTGCAGAAGCGCTTAAACAGGGTATTTTGCAGTTTGGTGGAGTAGATATCGTAGTTAATTGTGCCGGACTATCTATCTCTAAACCATTAGAAGACCACACGTTGGCCGATTGGAATATTTTGCAGGATGTATTAGTAAAAGGCCAGTTTTTAGTATCGCAAGAGGCTGTAAAAATTATGCGTAAACAGGCTTTAGACGGAGACATTGTAAACATTGCCAGTAAAAATGCACTTTTTGCCGGACCTAACAATGTAGGTTATGGCACAGCTAAAGCTGCACAGGCACACATGAGCCGCCTGTTAGCCGCAGAACTTGGTAAAGACAAGATACGTGTAAATACGGTTAACCCTGATGCTGTATTGCGTGGCAGTAAAATATGGGAAGGTGAATGGGCAGAAGGACGTGCCAAAGCCTATGGTATTAATGTAGAAGATTTACCTAAAATGTATGCTGCCCGAACCCTGTTAGGCGAAGAAATACTAACAGAAGATATTGCCAAAGCAGTGAGGGTATTTGTAGACGGAAGTCTATCAAAATCAACCGGAAACATTCTGAATGTAGATGGTGGTGTAGCAGTTGCTTTTGTGAGATAAACTCAACCTCACTCCACTCCTGCTGGAGAGGAGCTAAAAAATCTTATTCTTGTGCATTCAACCCAACTGTGGAGAAGAGAGCTAAAAGTCCCTCTCCCGGTCGGGAGAGGGATTTAGGGTGAGGCGTTTTAAAATTATTCGGAAAAATGTATAAACTACAACTTAACCCCAATGATAAGACCCCTAAGTACAAGCAGATTGTACGGTCTATTACTGTGGATATAGAGCGAAGTGTATTAAGGAAAAATGAGCAGCTACCCTCTATCAGCGAGTTAAGTGAAGAATATTATCTGGCACGGGATACTGTAGAAAAGGCTTATCGCGAGTTAAAAGAGCACGGATATATCACGGCAGTTCAGGGCAAAGGGTTTTATGTAAATGGCAAAGAGCATAACAAAATGCGGATTCTGCTGATTTTCAATAAACTGAGCTCTTATAAAAAACTGATTTATTATGCCTTTTTAAAGGTATTGGGAGATAAAGCTACGGTGGACTTACAAATACACCATTATAATGCCCGCATTTTTGAGGAAATTATAGACAAGAATCTGGGCAAGTATAATTATTATGTAATTATGCCACATTTTTTTCCTGAAACTGACAAATCTTTAGCCTTAAAAACAATAGAAAAAGTACCGGCTGAAGAGTTGGTTTTTTTAGACAAAGATTTACCAGAATACACCAAATCTATTCTAAGTGTTTATCAGGACTTTGAAAATGATATTTTTGATGCTTTAGAGTCTGCGAATGATTTGCTCGAAAAATATCAGCGCATCGTATTGATTTTTCCGAGCGATGGCAACTATCCACGTGAAATTGTAACAGGCTTCCGTTTCTTCTGTATTAATTCTCATAAAGAATATACCATTAAAGAGAATGCTTTTGATGAAATCCTGCAACCCAAAACGGCTTATGTGGTAGTAGAAGAAACCGATCTTGCGGAATTAATTAAGAAAACCAGACAAGCCAATTATATCATAGGGCAAGATATAGGCGTTGTTTCTTTTAATGAAACCACTTTGAAAGAATTATTAGAAATTACAGTTATTACCACCGATTTTGAAACAATGGGCCGAACAGCGGCAGCCTTGTTATTAGATAAAAAACAAATAAAAGTAAAAAACCCATTTTATATTATCCGACGCAAGAGCCTTTAAACAAGCTCAATCAAAACCTGTTCAGACATGCTTACTACTGATATTATTGAAGACCATAATAAAACCTTAGCAACCGACCATCAATTTAAATTAGCTTATATCAGCGAGTTACTTGACCGTAAAGGAATTGATGTACAAAGTATCATCGATAAAATCAAGGCTTTTCAGGTAGCTATTCCCAGTTGGGCTTTGGGTACAGGTGGTACTCGCTTCGGACGTTTTCCGAATGGTGGTGAACCACGTAATTTGGAAGAGAAAATTGAAGATGTAGGCCTGATACATCAGTTAAATGGCTCATCAAACTCTATTTCTTTACATATTCCCTGGGATATTCCTTCTGATGCTTCAGCGGTTAAACAATTACTGAAAGCGAATCAACTAACGATTGACTCTGTCAATTCAAATACTTTTCAGGACCAGAAAGACCAGTCGTTTTCTTACAAATTCGGCTCATTGTGTCATACCAAAGACGAAAGTCGTAATCTGGCCATTGAACATAATATTGCTTGTGTTGAATACGGCAAACAATTAGACTCAAAAGTGCTTACAGTCTGGCTGGCTGATGGCTCCAACTTTCCGGGTCAACAGCATTTCCGTAAAGCGTATCAGCGCACAGCTGATTCTCTGGCGACTATTTATGAAGCTATGCCGTCTGACTGGACGATGTTGATTGAATATAAGCCTTATGAGCCGTTCTTCTACTCAATGGTAATACCAGACTGGGGAACTTCTTATTCGCTTTGCCAGCAAATCGGTAAAAATGCACAGGTTTTAGTCGATTTAGGGCATCATTTACCTAATACCAATATTGAGCAGATTGTAGGACGCCTCATGCACTTCGGGCGTCTGGGTGGTTTTCACTTTAATGGCTCTATGTATGGTGATGATGATTTAACAACCGGAAGTATTAAGCCTTATCAGTTCTTTCTGATTTTCAACGAA
The DNA here is from genome assembly GCF_004168285.1 of Emticicia agri. GTDB lineage: Bacteria > Bacteroidota > Bacteroidia > Cytophagales > Spirosomataceae > Emticicia > Emticicia agri. The sequence continues at coordinate 71,492 of NZ_SEWF01000010.1, forward strand.
CTGGTGGATGGCATGCAAGACCCCAACGTAAAAAATCCACCATTAGCATGGATGATTGATGCCAGCCATAATACAAAAGACCCTATCGAAGACTTGCTGCAATCGGTTAATGCCATTTTAGCTACCTATGCCAAAGCATTGCTGGTAGATAGAATTGCCTTAGCAGACGCACAGGAAAACAATGATGTATTGAAAGCAGAAGAACTGCTGAGAGATATTTTCTTTACCGATGTGAGAGCCTTAGTAGCCGAAGCAAGCCGTCAGGTAGGCGGAGCACTTGACCCCGTGGCGACTTTCCGCCATGCTAAAGTGCGAGAAAACCTAATCGGCCAAAGAGGTAAATTCAGCGTAGCTACAGGTTTATAATAGCCTATTTAGACTTTTCATGCAAAATACTCATCAGGTCATGTTTGTCTTTGCAAAACTTGATGTTATTTTGCATGAATGGTTTTAATCTTACTTACGCACCTATCTATTCAAAATGAAAAAAAGCCTGACTATTTTAGCCCTGTTCTGTTTCCCATTCCTTAGTTTTTCGCAAGACGTGGATCCCAAAGAATGGAAACAATTGTTTAACGGAAAAAACCTCGACGGTTGGCACCCCAAAATCCGTAACCATGCTTTAGATGATAACTTTGGCAAGACTTTCAGAGTAGCTGATGGTTTGATGCAAGTGCGCTACGATGCTTATTCTTCATTCGATGAGATGTTCGGACATATTTTCTATAAAGACAAATATTCTTATTATCGTATTGCCACCGAATATCGTTTTGTAGGCGACCAGGCTACCAACGGCCCGGGTTGGGCAACACGTAATAGTGGAATCATGATACACTGTCAGGCGCCTGAAACCATGGGAAAAGACCAGGATTTCCCGATTTCGATTGAAGTGCAACTCTTAGGAGGTTTAAGTAATGGCAAACCACGCACTACCTGTAATCTTTGTACACCGGGTACTAATGTATTTTATCAGGATAAATTGGATAAGCGTCATTGTATCAATTCGACCTCAAAGACCTATGACGGCGAACAATGGGTTCGTGCCGAAGTATTAGTTTTAGGCGATTCATTGATTCAGCACTTTGTCAATGGTGAAAAAGTACTGGAATATACGAAAACACAAACCGGAGGAGGCAATGTAAGCGGACATGACCCCAGCCTGATGGTAGAAGGCAAATCATTAGCAGAAGGTTATATTTCTCTACAAAGTGAAAGCCACCCTGTTGATTTTCGTAAAGTTGAGTTACTGAACCTTTGTGGTTGCACAGACCCTAAAGCAAGCAATTATAAATCTTATTATGTAAAGTCTGATAATACGACTTGTGAGTATAAGAAGAAGAGAAAGAAAAAGGCCTGATTATATTCAGACATGCCTATCATTTAGTATTTGAATCATGAAAGTAGCCCTGTTTATCCCATGTTATGTTGACCAGTTTTATCCGAATGTGGGGATTAATACCTTGCAATTACTGGAAAAATTAGGTGTGGAGGTAGCTTACCCGACACAACAAACCTGTTGCGGACAACCAATGGCCAATAGTGGTTGTGAGCAGGATTCCAAAGAGGTTTACCATCATTTTGTCGATACCTTTGCCGATTACGATTATGTCGTTACGCCATCGGGTAGCTGTACTTATCATGTTCGGAAACACTATGATATTATAGAACAGACCCCTGCTGTGCAGAAGGTACGGAAAGGAGTCTATGAATTAGTTGATTTTCTGGAAAACATTTTGAAAGTAGAAGAAATACCCATCGATTTTCCGTATAAAGTGGGTTTGCACCTGAGTTGTCACGGACAACGGGGGCTTCGACAAGCCAATGCTTCTGAAATAACAGGAGATAAAGGTGGGCAGATTCTGACCTTACTTAAAAAACTAAAAGGTATTGAGATAACCCAGTTAGAACGTAACGACGAATGTTGCGGCTTTGGCGGTTCTTTTTGTATTACAGAAGAAGCCGTTTCTGCCCGTATGGGACAAGATAGAATAGCCGACCATGTGCGCCACGGAACTAAAGTACTGACAGGCGGAGATATGTCTTGCCTGATGCACCTTGAAGGAATAGTAAAACGACAACAAGTGCAGATAAAAGTAATGCACATTGTAGAAATTTTGAACGGGAGCCAACCATGAACCATCCTGCATTAGCTGAAAAATTTGCCAAAGATTTTAACCGGACTACCTGGCATGACGAAACCCTATGGTTTGTGCGTCAGAAAAGAGACAGAGCCATCTATCCTATTCCTGAATTTCAGGAATTGCGCACGCTTGCTTCTCAAATTAAAGACCATACCCTTAGCAATCTGGACAATTATCTGCTTCAGTTTGAAGAGAACGCCAGAAAAAATGGGGTGAAGGTGCATTGGGCTGCCGATGGCGAAGAACATAACAGAATCGTGTTAGATATTATCAGAAATGCTCCTCATATAAAAGGCAGAACAGGGCCAATCAAGATGGTAAAAAGTAAGTCGATGCTGACTGAAGAATGTCATCTGAATCCGTTTCTGCAAAAAAATGGTGTTGAAGTAGTGGATACCGACCTCGGCGAACGCATCGTACAATTCAGAAATGAGCCTCCCAGCCATATTGTAATGCCAGCTATTCACCTGAAAAAAGAAGATGTAGGCGAAACTTTCCACGAGCATTTAGGTACGCCTAAAGGTGAGAAAGACCCACAAGCACTCACAGAAGCAGCCCGGCAACATTTAAGGCAAAAGTTTGTAGAAGCCGATATTGCCTTAACAGGGGTCAATTTTGCCGTAGCAGAAACAGGAAGTTTTGTGGTATGTACCAATGAAGGCAATGCCGATTTAGGTGTCAATCTGGCGAATGTACATATTGCCTGTATGGGTATGGAAAAACTGATTCCTAAAGTAGAGCATTTATCTGTATTTATCCGCTTACTGGCACGTAGTGCTACAGGGCAGCCTGTTACTACCTATACTTCGCATTTTACCAAACCTGCTGAGGGCAAAGAAATGCACATTGTGATAGTAGACAATGGCCGCACCCAGCAATTAGGCCGCTCCGATTTCAGAAACTCGCTTAAATGTATCCGTTGCGGTGCCTGTATGAATACCTGCCCTGTGTATCGCCGCAGTGGCGGGCATAGTTATGATTTTACTGTACCGGGGCCAATAGGGGCTATTTTATCGCCTAATATTGATTTGCATAAATACAGTACACTCCCATTTGCCAGTACTCTTTGCGGCTCCTGCTCTGATGTATGCCCGGTGAAAATAGATATTCATGTACAACTATATAAATGGCGGCAGGTGGTATCTAAAGAAAACGAATTACCTGCAGTTAAAAAATGGGGGATGAAAGGCCTGGCAAAAATGTTAGCTATGCCAAAGGTGTATAATTTAGGTGGTAAAGTAGCCCGAAGTGCTTTGAGAATATTACCTCATGGCATGACACATGCTAAAGGAATGAACCCCTGGGCAAAAGCCCGTGAGCTACCAGATGCTCCTAAACAAAGCTTTAAAGAATGGTATAGTCAAAACAAAAAGCCCTGATGAGCAGCCGAGAAAAAATATTAGCAAGTGTGAAAGCCCATAAACCGGCTTTGATTGACTTACCCGTTATTCCTGCTTTTGAGGGAGATGGGAGTATAGAAAAATTTAAAACTGTTTTGACAGGCATTGGCGGACATGCAATAGAAGTAAGCAGTAAAACTGAATGTCAGCAAGTAATTGATACCCATTATTCAGACCTGAAAAATTTGGCTTCTACACTTGTAAAAGCCACTGTAGAAATAGATACCAGTACGTCTAAAGATATATTGGAACAGGTAGATTTGGCCGTAGTAGAGGGTGTAGTAGGCGTAGCCGAAAATGGAGCTATCTGGGTGCCAGAAGCAAACATGATTAACCGGGCTTTACCCTTTATTACACAACACCTTGTTTTGGTGCTTGATAAAACCAATATAGTAGCCAATATGCACGAAGCCTACAAGAAATTAGATACCATAGGCAATTACGGTGCATTCATTGCAGGCCCCTCTAAAACCGCTGATATTGAGCAATCATTAGTAATTGGCGCACACGGCGCAAGGAGTATGATGGTGATTTTGTATTGATTCTTGTATTTTCAAAATTCAAACCCAAATGCCAATACCCTTGTTCGGTGAATAAATTCACCGTCTAAGACAACAAAGGAATTATTTATATTGAGTACGGCCGACTTGAGTCGGCCTATATGGATAGTAGACCTTTGTTATTTTAGGCACCCAATTCCATTGGGTGAATCGACGAATTAGTAAATCGACGATAATATTACTCCTTCGGCTTCGCCTTGGCTTTATCAATTACGGTTTCCGCTGAACTCACTGCCATTATCCCAAAAAAACCGATAGCCTTTTTAGTGGATTGCGAGTTATAATTGAGAATATTGGTCGGTATATTCGATAGTGGTGTGGCAAAAAGTCCTCCGTTATTTGAGACTTGCTGAACAATCTGCAAATAATAGAACTGCTCTTTGGTTATTGAATATAAGTCAACCGTTAACGTATCTTTATCAGAATACAATTCTCCTCCTAATGACATACGGATAGGTAAGATAAATAACAAACCATCTGATTTTGAACCCGGGCTAAATCCGGCATCATAAGCTACACTTATCTGGTTAGATTTGTTAAAGTATTTATGATTTTTAGCCGCCTTTATCCAGTAGCAATCTCCCTCTCCCTCAAAATCATGCGCATAAAACTGTGGCATAAAGCCTTCCTGTGGGCCATTATCCGGTTTTATCGGAAATCTCTCTACCGCATAATTAATGGAATCTATTTTAGGTACACGATTCAGTTTTGATAGAGACACATATTCTTCGCCCTGATATTTAATGTATAAAACATATTGCTTGCCTAATTTATCTAAGGGTTTGGCTTGACCATCATATACATAGTTACCATCGTTTTTTACATCTATGAAATCATGCGCTACACTATCTTCATCAAATACGGTTACAGTTGCACCCAAAGCAGGTTTCACAGGTGAATTATCGAAATAGGCTTGCGACAGGCTCAGTTTAATAGTCTGGGCTTGTGCTTTATTATTTATCAGAGCATCGACCGTCAGTTGAGAAACGCCTTCCTGTACATCAATATCTACCACATCTTCGCACGAAAAGAGCGAGACAGAAACAAAGGTTATGAGTATGCTTAAAAAAATATTTTTCATTTTCAATGTCATTTATGAGTGTCGGATTTGTCAGAATTTGAAATTATAGGTTACTGCCGGAATAATGGTTCCGAAAATCGCATAGCGTACTGCTTCTGTTCGAGTCTGGTCATTTTCATTCTGGCGTACAAATACCGAAAATGGGTTGCGACGGTTATATACATTATAGACGGAAAATACCCATTCGCTCGTACCCTTTTTAAAGAAAGCATGTTTGTTTTGTCGGGTAGCAGATATATCTAAACGATGTGAAGCCGGAATGCGATAGGTATTGCGTGTATCATAATAATTATGAGGCAAGGCAATATCCTGCCATACAAATTTATTGGTCGGGAAACTGGCCGGTGTACCTGTGCTAAAGGTAAAGTTGGTTGAGAAAGACCATTTGCTGTTTAAATCATAAATACCGACAACGGCTAAGTTATGGGTTTTATCAATTCTACTCGGAAACCATTGATTCAGATTTAATCCGGGTATTTTTCTTTCTGTACGAGCTAGCGTATAACTCACCCAGCCATTAAATTTACCTCTGGTTTTCTTTACATAAAACTCTGCCCCATACGCTCTGCCATCACCAAAAAGCAAATCACCTTCTACACTTGGGTTCAACAACAGGTCAGCATTGCGTATATAATCAATCTGATTATAGAGTTTTTTGTAATAGACCTCAACCGAAGTTTCATACAGGTTATCGGCTATGTTATGAAAATACCCTAAAGCTATCTGGTCAGATAATTGAGGCTTGATATTATTGCTACTTGGTGTCCAGACGTCTAATGGCGATGAGGCTGTAGTATTAGATAAAAGATGTAAGTATTGCACCAAACGGTTATAACTTAGTTTTATAGAGTTATTTTCACCTAAACCGATATTGGCCGCAAAACGAGGCTCAAAATTGCCATATTTTTTGATAGATTGTCCCCAGTTAAAAGGAGTACTATTCGTTACCGGACGACGTTCCCCTTCTGCAGGAGCTTCACCCAGTTCTAAGGCGTTGCCTTTGCCTAAATAATCATATAACGAATAGCGCAAACCATACTGTAACGAAATCTTAGAGGTAATTTTCTGCTCATTACCGATATATAAAGCAGATTCGGCGGCAAATTTATCATCTAAGCCAATGGCTCTTTCAACGCCGCCTGAAATAGCTACTGCTTGTCCCGGATTAAATGTATAATACGTGAGCTGTCCGCCAAATGTAATGGTGTTATTGGCATTCGGATAATACGTAAAATCAGGCTTGATGCTGTAAGTAATGATATTCGATTTCCAGCGGAAAGCATCTTGCGTATTCTTCTTTTTCAAATCAGTCTGCAAGGAATAATCGTAGTTACTATAAAAAACAGTATTGTTCAGAAACAACTTATTATTAAAGATGTGGTTCCAACGAAAACTGGTAGTAGCATTCCCCCAGTTGAAACCAAAATCTGCCCCGAAAGTATCCCGTCCGAAATAGCCGGATAGGAAAATGGTATTTTTATCGTTTATCCTTAGGTTCCCTTTAGCTGTAAAATCATAAAAATAGAAGCGTGAGCCTTTCAAATCGTCTTTCAGAAAAGGTTTAGCTAAAATATCAATATAAGACCGACGAAGCGCCACAATGAAAGAGCCTTTGTCTTTAAAGATAGGTCGCTCATAAGTAAAACGAGAGAAAATACTACCGATACCGCCGGAAAACTGTGGTTTCTTGGCGTTACCTTCTTTCATTCGTACATCTAATATAGACGACACTCGGCCGCCATACTGGGCAGGAATACCCCCTTTAATCAGTTTCACATCTTTTACAGCATCCGGATTAAAAACCGAGAAAAAACCGAATAAGTGAGAAGAGTTGTAAACCGGGGCTTCATCTAAGAGTACCAGATTCTGGTCAATGCCACCACCCCGAACATTAAAACCTGATGTGCCTTCTCCAACTGATGTTACACCGGGCAGAAATTGAATACTCTTGATAATATCCACTTCACCCAATAAGGCCGGCATTTTCTGGATTGTTTTAATATCCACTTTATTGACCGACATTTCAAGGCTCTTTACATTTTCGTCGGCTCTTTTAGTAGTTACTACTACCTCCTGCAAAGCCTTGGCGTCATCTTTCAGTTCAATGTCCAATTTCAGGTCTTGCAGACTCAAATCAATGGTTTTTAATACATTCTGATAACCTACATACGTAAACACTAAGTTATATGGTCCTTTAGGGAGTGTGAGCGAATAAAAGCCATAAGCATTGGTAGTAGTACCTGTTTTTAACTCCTGCACATATACCGAAACCCCAATCAGACCCTCGCCATTGGCCGCATCTTTTATATAGCCGCTGATAGTAGCTTTCTCTTGTGCATACAATTGGGTAAAGTAAAGCAGACTCAAAATAAATAGGAGTATTTTTTTCATAAATTGGATTTTTTCAAGTAATTACCGTTGATAATAAATGTTTTATGTGGAAATAATAAAACAAAAGGAAGGTGACTGCAAAACTATTAACGATTAGCCAAGAGCAAAAGTTTTATATGATAAAGCAGAATTTTTCGCTGATGAACGACATTTCTATTCACCTGAAAACGACAGCGTATGCTGAATGTGAGTATTTTAAAAAAATAAACTAAAAAATTAGTTAATATAATTTGGAGATTAGTTTTTTATTTCTACATTTGTAGAATAAACTCTAATATTGTAGAATATGAAATTATCAGCTACTGAAGAAAACCTGATGCAATACCTGTGGAGTGCAGAAAAAGCCTTTATGAAAGATTTGCTGGAAGCATATCCTGAACCTAAACCTGCGGTTACAACCATTGCGACACTATTGAAACGAATGATTGAGAAAGGTTTTGTAGGTTATAAAGAATATGGTAATTCGAGAGAGTATTATCCTTTAATAACCAAAACCGACTATTTTGCTAACCATGTAAATGGGTTGATTAAAACCTTTTTTAACAATTCGGCTTCACAGTTTGCTTCTTTTTTTACTACCGAGACTAATCTATCTGACAAGGAATTGAATGAACTGAAGGCCATTATTGAAAAAGAAATTCAAAAAAAGAAAAACTCATGATACTCTATCTTTTCAAATCGACCGTATGCTTGTTCATACTCTGGGGTATTTATAAACTCTTTTTAGAATCAGAAAAAATCCATGTTTTTAACCGATTCTATCTTTTATTGAGTCTTGTCTTTGCATTTACCATTCCAGCCATAAATATTGAAATCCCGTCAGCAACAGCAGAAACTAATTTAGTTGTATTTAAAAAGACTTTAGAAGTACAACCAAAGCTGCTACAGTTTCCTAACAGGGCAGAGTTACCGCCAATCGAAGCGCAAAAAGCTTTTCTTTGGGTACACTATGTGGTTATTCTAAGCAGCCTTGTTTCCCTTTTCTTTTTTATCCGTTTCCTCAACAATCTTGTTACTATATTCAGAAGCACACGAACAAACCCTGTCATCAAATGGCAGGAAGCAAAGCTAATTTTATTAGATAAGAAAATCCTGCCCTATACCTTTCTGAACTACATTTTCATTAGCAGAGAGTATTATGAGAATGCTCGTATCGAACTTGAGTTATTCAGCCATGAATTAGCCCATGTTCGTCAGAAACATTCTTTAGACGTAATTTTTATAGAGTTACTGCGGATTGTTTTCTGGTTCAATCCACTACTCTATCTTTTCAAAAAAGCTATTCAACTAAATCATGAGTTTTTGGCTGACGAAGCAGTCAATAAGACTTATCATGATGTATCGGCCTATCAGTACTTACTACTTAGTAAGGCTGTACAAACCAGCGGACTAACTTTAACAAGCAACTTAAATTTTCAACTCACAAAAAAACGATTATTGATGATGACTAAAAGCACCTCCAACGCAACGGCTTTTATTAGAAAGGCCATTTGCATTCCGCTATTCATAGCCTTGGCTTTCTGTCTAACTGAATTTCAATTGATTGCACAAGAGCCAACAAACTTGAAACTTAGCTCTCCACCTACTGTTACATCAGCTTCAAAACCCCATAAACTCACCAAGGAAGATGTTAATTATTATAATGCACTTGTATTAATGAGAGATAAAAATGGAGTAAACTCTCGCAAGTACTACAATGAACTGACTGAAGAGGAGAAAAGTAAGAATATAAAAGTATTATACGCAGAAAAAATTACTCCTTCTCAAGAGGAAATGGAAAAATGGAAAGACCCTAAAATGTATGGTGTATGGATAAATGAAAAAAGAGTACGCAATAGCGAGGTAGCCAAATACAAACCAAGCGATATAGCCGAATTTTCAAGTAGCAGAGTATTAAAAAATGCTCTTAATTATGGCAAACATAAATACCAGTTAGACATCATGACCAATGATTATTATGAAAACGTTTATATAAAACAGGTCAAAGAATCGCCTACACTATTTATTGATGAAGCTAAAAAGAAAAACAATTAGGTATCTCCCCTTTTCAGCCATTTATGATGCGGGGTAGGCTGAAAGTTTGCCATTTGTTGCAATAAATCATCAATACTATCTGATACGAGCAGCAGGTTACGGCTTTCTTGTTTTACAAAACCCTCTTGCACCATTACTTCTAATTGCTTCAATAAGAAATCATAAAACCCGTTGACATTCAGAATGCCAATGGGTTTTTTATGCAAACCTAATTGCGCCCAGGTCAATATCTCAAAAAGTTCGTCAATACTGCCATAGCCACCTGGTAATGTGATAATACCATCGCAGAGTTTTTCCATCAACGCCTTACGTTCGTGCATTGATTCCACCACATGAATTTCACTTAAGCCTTTGTGTCCTACTTCCATTTTTACCAGAAAATCAGGAATGACGCCTGTTACCTGTCCACCATTGGCCAATACGGCATCTGCTACTACGCCCATTAAACCTACACTTCCGGCACCATAGATTAATCTGATATTATCTTTTGCAAACCTTGCTCCTAATCCCTCTGCGGCCTCTTTATAAGCCGGATTCTTACCAACATTAGCCCCACAATACACTAATATGCTTTTCATTTACTTGGTTTTAGATACTCTTTATTTTAATAAATACGTGATTCTATAAAACTTATAGATAATCGTTTTACCACGGAGGGTCACAGAGTTTTGCACGGAGTTTCACATTGATTCTACTCTTAATATTTAAACCCTGTAAAGATGACTACTCAGTGTAACTTTGTGCATAACTTCGTGATACTCCGTGGTTTAAATTTGTATCTTAATTAATGCTTTCTCTTTACTAATATCTTATAAAAAAATAAAACCCAACAAGGTGCTGGGCTTATTTGTTCGCTAAATTTGTCAGGAAAAAAAATCTTTGAGTTTCAATGGCTTTTTTCCTAAAATCTTTTTGAAACAATATGAAATTTGACTTCAAGACTTTAGTATAATTTTCTGCAATTTATAGACTTAGCTGTAATAATGCAAGTATTTTTTCAGAAGAGACTTCCCTGTACAGCCTGTGGTGTAATCTTAGGTTCAGCTATACGTAAATTATTGGCATTATTCAGTTTTTTTATCCAATAATGCGCCAGTTCAGGGGCATATTTATTTTCGCCACAGTGAATAAAAATATAGATATTTCTCAGTCCTTTTTTTATCCAATCAGTTATTCGGCGGCACCATTCATCTGTTCTGGTATAGTCTGTAGGGTGCAACTCATTCCCTACAAAGCGCAGCATCAGGCTATTGTCTGTCAAGGTCATGTGTAACACATCTCTCCTACCAGATACATCTGACATCACTGTACCTACACCCAACTCTTCCAGCATAGCAGTAGTATCTTTCCAAATAGACTGGTTAGCAAACCATTGTTCATGCCGGAACTCAACCGAAACAGGAAAACCCGCAGGTAATGCTTTTAAATACCTTTCGAGGTTTTTCATCTGCTTAGGCTCAAAAGTGGGAGAGAGTTGCAGAAAAGTTCTTCCTAAATTATCTCCTAATTGTAATACAGCATTGCAGAACTCTGTGGTTAATGCTTCTGCGCCGATTAACTGTCGGTCATGGCTGATGGCCTGTGGGAATTTGGGGCAAAACTTAAAACCTTTGACAGTTTCCTCTTTCCAACGCACAATCATAGCAGGTGTAGGAATCTGATAATGGGTTACATTAAGTTCTATGGTATTGAATTGTCGGGTATAATAATGCAGAAAGTCTTTTTCTTTGGCGTTAGAGGGGTATATCTTGCCTACCCAGTCTTTCATGGCCCATATTGGCGGGCCGATATAGACCTCAACAGGTTTATCAGTAATGTTCGATGATAATATTTTGTCTGTCAATGGATTATCAGGGGGTAGCGTGAAATCTACGCCCGAAATATCCGGTAGTTTTCCGAAGTCCATTGGTGTAAGTTTTTATAAAGGCTTTCGCCTCAAGTTATGTGTGTTTTAGTATATCTTATCTATTGATTTCAATTCAGCACATATATCCGGCACTCATGTTGTGGCAGTTCATGTGCTGTATCAAAAAGCAAGGTCAATGGATGATTAAAGGTTACCTCTTTTAAAACATTTTCGTCTATCGTATTGTTTGCATCAAGGTTAGCTACAAACACATATTTTGCATAGTCCTGTAGTGTCCACACCATCATTTTCTGGTTTTCGTCAGGTGCTAAGAGCCATTTTACTTCTCTTTCTTTAATCTCATCCCAGATGCTTTCAGCTACTGCCCTTATTTGTTCTAAAATAGTAAATTGCTTAAAATTCTTTCCCCAGCTAAACCCCCCATGCGTAACTTTGTCTGTTTCCTTATCGTCCTTTATTTCAAACACATATAATTTAGTATATTCCTCGTTTGTCCCTCTTTGTATATGCAGGTTACGGGTTTCAAATCCAAGGCTCATATAACTTGGCATATCTGACAGAAATAAAGCCACAAAAAAACGCAGGTGGTTACCTGTCTGATAAAAAATATCGAACCGGGGGTCGTCTCTATCAGCTGTAATCAATGTATAATTAGGGGCAAATTTTCTGGTTTTCAGCCAATTACGATATTGCCCTGTTTTCTGCATGTATTCAGGCGAGCCTACTATTGTAGATTGTAAATCACCTAACGTAGAATCAGCTTCTATGGCCTCTAAATGGTCTAATTCGTTACCGTAGCCCATAGAGTCAGGCTCTACCAAAAAAGTTTCTGCAAAAAAGCCGAAATACGGCACTCCCTGTTGCTGTACATAATGCTTAACCGCCCTCAATGGGTCATAATAGGCATCAATTTCTTTCGGAACTCCTTCTGAACGGGGTTGAAAATGTGCCATATCACCCCTCATGAAATCAAAATTATAGGCTTTCCGGCAATCGGCAACTTTCTGACAGAAGAAATTCCAAACAGGCTTATTCGGGTTTTTAAAATCTAATTTCCATTGGGCATTATCATCTTTTGAATGATAAAACTTGTAGCGTGCCAATGGCCCGAATACCCTCGACATCGCCTGTGGTTCATTAAATTCATAAGTGTACCAACGATTTCCGTTATCGTCCAGAATATACTCTTCATGATTGATATGTAAACCTCTGTATGGGGGTGCCATTGTCATCGGAAGTGTTTCGTAGCCCTGATAAACAATATCCTGCATCAGTTCTATCCTCCGCCGTAAACGTCCCTGATAGTCGGTTTTATGCCCGAATAGCACCTCCATGCGTTGTTCATCAGACAGAATAGGAATCTCAGGAGAAAAGAAAACATTTCTTGAATAAGACAAAGGAGAGCCATTGGCTGTGCCATGTCGGTGCAGATACAACCACACAATCTCTTCTATTTCACGGTAGAGCGTCTCTGAATGGCTCGAAATTCTTCCGCCTACCCGCCGTATCCACTCAAAAAAACGTGGATTGGCTATCACCATTTCTGAAAACCTATCGGTATGAGGAATTACATCCATACCTACGCTTTTGCCCATCGCATGGAGCATATTTATCACAAACACTAATTGCTTCTCCACACTATTTAATTGAGGAATAGCGGTGGCTAATTCCTGACTGAAAAACTGCGGATTAATGTTGAAGCTGGTCATCCCATACAGGCTCCCAACGACACCCGGCTCCCAGATAGGTAGCAGATGAATAGAATCCTGCGATTTAGGGATAGTCAGCGCATACTTAATCACATTAAAGAAATTGCCGATAGTACGCACATTAATGCCCACCATATTGGCTTTCTTTAGCCAGCTTCCATCTCTATAATGGCTGACAGGACTTTGAATAAATTGATTGGTATCTAAGGCTTTTTGGAGTGTTTCTGTGCCTAAACGCTTCTGAAGAATGTCTAAAATTTCATAAACATTGAGCTGAACAGCTATTTCAGGCAAAAGATTTTCGATGTACGACGTTTGATGCGAAGTATATTTATCTTTATATATATAATGATTCTGACGCCACAAATCGAACATCATAGGCTTGGCAAGTGTATCAGTTGTCATCAGTCTATACTAAATGGGTAATATACAAAGTTATGAAATCGGAACAAAATACAAGAGTTTATGGTTTTTTTTTATCAGACGGCGGAAAATAATTGATTGGCTGACAGCGATAAGAGGCAAGGTTATTGTAGTTTTGGGGGTTATTGATGTAGTTTATGCATCAATAATGACAGCGAATAAATTCGCCGCCTAATTAAACAAAGGTTTTATTTGAATTTACAAAGCCGACTTAAGTCGGCCTCCATTTATAAAATTTCCTTTGTTATCTTAGACACCGACCGCAACGCAGGCCGTTTCATTCGGTGAGTATCAGAAAAATTTCATAAACAAAATATTTATCACAAGTTCCAACCATTTCGGAAATATCAGGGTCTTTTTAAATAAAAGCCCTTTTCAGTCCATCAGGTTGGATTATAACTTACCCTTTTCATGCACCGTGAATATGAATTAGTGCAGGCTTGCATAAGGCAAGAACGGATTGCGCAGCGACAGCTCTATGAGTTGTTTGCAGGTAAGTTGCTTGTTACGGCTATGCGGTACATGAAAAATAAGTCTGATGCAGAAGATGTTTTACAAGATGCTTTTATTAAGATTTATCAGAAACTACCTACTTTCCGGTTCGATTGCCCATTAGAAGCGTGGTTGAGAAAAATAGTAGTAAATACAGCTCTAAAAGAACTGCAGAACCAACCCAACTGGATGCAACATACAGATAGCGAGCTGGTAAGTGATTCGGTAGAAGAAAAAGACTTTACGCTTTCAAACTTTCAGTTTTCGCAGTTGATGGAAATGGTTAATAGTCTGCCGGATGGTTGTAAAACAATTTTCAACCTTTATGCAGTAGAAGGCTATCAGCATAACGAAATAGCAGAATTATTGGGTATTTCTGAGGGAACCTCAAAATCGCAATATTCAAGAGCAAGGTCATTGTTACAACAAAAATTAGGCAGTAGCGGAAGAAAAGTAGAAGGGAAAACACCTGTCAACAAATTTTAAGTTAAACACTTACGAACACACGAAAGGAATAGTTTCGTGATATAAACAAAATGGAATTTCAAAAACAAAACAATTTTGAAGATGAATGGAGGAAAGCATTTGAGAATGCCTCGGTACCTCCCTCAGATGAATTGTGGGGACGCATTGAGTCAGAATTAGACAAGAAGAAGAAAAGAAGTCCTTTTTTATTTTTCCTTAAACCGTCATTTATGGCAACAGGCCTGGCAGCGGCCTTAGCTTTAGTGTTGGGAGGTATCCTGTTTTTTAATAAATCAGAAAAGACCAATATAGATGTAGCGCAAAACCCAGCAAGTGTTACACAAGATACAGGTATGGCTACTACCACACAGCCAACTGATAAAAAATTAGCGGGAGAAATGCGACTAGCAGAACAAGAAGTTTTGGCTTCGGCTGAAGCCATACATGAAGTAAGCAATACTAAGGAAGCCAAAGCAAAAAACAGTAATAAGTCAGCGTTTGAGAATCAAAATAGTATTGCCTCTATAAATGCCCGTAGCACTCAAAGCAAAATTGCCCCTCTGCCAAAGGCGTCTGATACGCAACGGGTGGTAGTTGCTCATAATAGCATTGCCACCAACAATCCGGATAAAACAACCAATAGCTTGAGTAGCCCGCTTATAGCAGAAGCATTGCCTGACACCAAAGTTGCTTTAGCCAGTGTTAATAATTTAGAAGGCAAAAAATACAGATATTTTGGCAGTAGTTATACCATGAACCGGAATAAGTTAGCGTTTGATGCCGAAATAATTGAGAATACTGAAAATAGAGACCTTGCTTCCAATGACTCAAAAGTATGGGTAGGTCTGCAATCAGGCGTTGCTCCATTTGACCCTAATATGAAATTTGGTAGCCTTAATAGCCTGGCTTATAGTTCAGCCAACGAATATGCCCAGTTAGCGAACGGGGCTTCTGCCAGTCCGGGAGATAAGATGCAGGTCTCAAGACCTCAGAATGATATAAAAGCAGGGTTAGCTATTAATAGTGGGGTAGCCGTGGGTTATAAAATTGCTAAAAAATGGCATGTAGAAAGTGGAGTAAGGTATCTGAGAGGTAACTCTACTTTAGAAACCAATACCTATTCTTTTCAGACTAATGGCTATGTAAATACATTCCTGGGCGACTATTTATTACAAAATTCTGCCAAAGACTATTCTTTTGCAGGCGTCAGTAACACAGTAGTAGCAGATGCTTCTAAATTCGGCAACAGATATGAATACCTGATGGTACCCATGCAGGTAGGTTATGAAATAGGCCTTACCAAGAAACTGGGACTGAATGTTCTGGCGGGTTTCTCTACCGACATTTTCTTACAAAACAGCATCTTTACTGATAATGGTTTAGTGAGAGGGAAGAACACTATCAGTAATGATAATAAAATATACAAACCTGTCAATTTCAGTGGTTTAGGTGGCCTGAGAGCCAGTTACCTGATAAGCAAACACTGGCAGGCAAATATCGGCACTTCGTATCAGAGAGCGTTGTTTTCGGGTATGAATTCGTCGGTAGATTTAAACATGCGATTACAAATGTTTGGAATCAATTACGGCTTTAATTATCGGTTTTAATTAGACAGAAACGCCTTTCTCATTGAGGAAGGCGTTTTTTATTAGTCAATCTTGTTCTTGCTCATATATTCCAGGTACTTTACTATCTCTTCGGCTTCTTTAGGTTTTATACCCAGATTCGGCATTTTTACCTCGTTCCGGTAACTCTCCGGTTTTTGAATAAAAGCTTTTAAATCCTCTATATTCCAGTATTCTGTTACACTCTTCGGAAAATTCAGTTCCGGCCCCATTTTGCCTCCGATTTTATTGATACTATGGCAGGTCTGGCAACGGCTTTTATATAACTCATATCCGGCTTTAGCTGTTTCTACCTTCGGCACTAAAGCCGCATCATTTTCGTGCAAAGGAGCTAAATGTATTTTCACCAGATTATAGGGCCATTTATAATCTATATCAGTGGGCGATATGCCCTCATATACTATATAAAAAGGCTCCATTTTTATTTCATCCCCATTTTGTTTCTTTACCACCTCCCACTCTTTATCTTTTGGCGCATCAACATCACTTACAGCCAGATATGCCTTCGATGAAAGCAATTTATCAAGGGGCATTTCGGGTTTATAGCCATCTTCACACTCAAAAACAACCTTGGTTTCTGCTGCATTCTGGTTTTTGGCAGAAGAATACTTTTCTAATATTTCTTTTAACGATATAGCATTGAATCGTTTCTTCTTTAAATAAACCGGGTCTTCGTTTATTAAAATAACCTGTGTTTTTTCTAACAAGCCTTTTTCTTTCAGTTCTAATAAGTCGATAGAAACAGAATCGGTTGAACTCAGTAAAATAGGCTCAGGTTTAGCTACCTGTAAAGAGTCGTTCTCTGAAGATTCTGATTGATTACAAGAAAGATAAATAAGAGGTAATAAGAGAATTAAAAAAACCTTTTTCATAGGTTAAAATACGGATAGTTTGGTATCAGAATTTAAAATTAACTTAAAATATCCGACGGGAAAATCAAATTTGTTTTTTTTTATAAAAGCATTACTTTTAGTCCTGAATTTAAAACTTTACCTATGAACAAAATCATAATCGGAAAAATATTTTTCCTATGTCTGCTCACGCATTTATCCTTTGCTCAATGGCAAATTACTGCTAAAAACTTCGACTCTAACAATTATTATGGCGTAACCGTAGCCAATGGCATGGTAGGTATTATCTCATCGCCCGAACCGCTGAAAGTAAAAGATATTGTATTGAATGGTGCTTTTGATGCTTATGGCCGGGGACGGGTATCTAACATCATGAAAGTATTTGAGTTTGCCAATATGGAACTGATTGTGGATAATCAACTGATTGATAAGAAGAATATCAGCAATTTTGCACAGACTTTAGATATGCAGAATGCCATCTTTACCACTACTTTCGACTTAGGCAATAAAGTAGCTGTTAAGTCTAATGTGCTGGCCTTGCGCCATCTTCCACATTCTGCCATGATTGAAATGGAGATTACAGCCAAACAGGATGTTGAAATAACGCCAATCAGCCTGATGCAAACGCCTGACATGCTCAGAGACGTGAATAACTATTATCACCTGATTGACCGGCCCCATTCATTGATTCCGCTAATGACTTCGGTAGCCAAAACACCTACCGGAAAACATACCATTGCGGCATCTAATTCTTTTTTATTTGAAGAAGAACGTGGCAAAGAACCACAATTGATACATGAAGAATGGGATAATGGCATGCATCGCCTGAAATTTACCAGGAAACTGAAAGCGGGTGAAACTTACAAATTTTCGGTAGTAGGCTCGGTTATTTCAACGGCTCATGTAGCCGACCCGCACAATGAAGCAGAAAGACTGACTATTTTTGCAGCACTTGAAAAAAGAGAACGCCTGCTAAAAAAACACAAAGAGGCCTGGGCAAAAATCTGGGAGTCTGATATTATTATAGAAGGAGATGCTGAAGCACAGAGAGCCGCCCGTTTTTCGCTCTATCACCTCTATTCTTTTTGCAGAGAAGGACAAGCCTATAGTCTTTCTCCAATGGGTTTATCGGGCTTAGGCTACAACGGACACGTGTTCTGGGATACTGAAATGTGGATGTATCCCCCTCTATTAGTGATGAAACCCGAATTGGCGAAATCACTTTTAGAATACCGTTTTGAACGCCTGACAGCAGCCAAAGCAAACGCCAAAGAACATGGCTTTCAGGGAGCTATGTTTCCTTGGGAATCTGATGACTCGGGGCAGGAAGCCACACCTGTATGGGCTTTAACAGGACCGTTTCAACATCATATTACGGGCGATGTTGGGTTTGCTTTCTGGAAATACTATCAGGTTACCAAAGATAAAATCTGGTTGAGAGACCGGGGTTATCCTATGCTGAAAGAAGTAGCCGATTTCTGGGTGAGCAGGGTTGAAAAAGGTGATGATGGCAAATACCATATCATCAACGTAGTGTGTGCGGATGAATGGGCTGAAAATATGGACGACAATGCTTATACCAACGGTATGGCTAAAGAAGTATTAGGCTTTGCCAATCAGGCTGCTAAAGAATTGGGTTTGCCTGAAAACCCGAAATGGAAAGAGGTACAGGAAGGCATTATAATTCTAAAATTTCCTGATGGTACTACCCGTGAACATGCCAGTTATAATGGTGAGCCAATCAAGCAGGGTGATGTAAACCTGTTAGCATACCCGATGAAACAGATTACTGACCCTAAAATCATTAAGAAAGATTTAGATTTTTATTGGAAAGTATTAGCTGATAATCTACCAGGCAGAAGAGGACAGAGCCCGGCAATGGCGCATGGGGTTTTCTCTATCCTGAATGCTCGTTTGGGCGACACAGAAACAGCTTATAAACAATATTTAGATAGCTATAAGCCCAACGAAGTACCTCCTTTCAATGTATTAGCCGAAACAGCAGGAGGCACTAATCCATATTTCGCTACGGGTGCTGGTGGATTCTTACAAACCTTTATTAATGGCTGGGCAGGGTTAGATATTACCGATGCAGGTATTATACAGCTAAAAACCAAACTACCAAGCCATTGGAAATCGTTGACAATTAAAGGAGTGGGAGTTGATAAGAAAACATTTATGGTGAAGTAATCATTTTTTAGTATAGACGCCGAGCATGGCGTCTATACTAAAAAAAATCATATCATTACTACCCTTTCCTCTCTCCCATTTCTACAGTCTTTCCATTTTCTAATCTGATTATCTGAGCAACACAGGCAGGAATTTCGTCGGGGTAGTGCGTTACATAGACTAAGGTTTTATTGAGAGCCAACACCAGTTCATCAACTAAATCTCTGAAATAAACCATGTGGTTATAATCAAGCCCCTGACAAGGTTCGTCTAATAATAATAAAGAAGGATTTTTGACCAATGCTCTGGCTAAAAATACCTGCCTCTGCTCGCCTGACGAAAGCTGTGTAATCTTTCGGTTGGCTAAATGATAGATATTCAATAATTTCAGGTAATCTTCTACGGTAGTATGTTCTTCCGGTGTGAGTTTTTTAAACAAGCCTGCCGAATCAAATAAACCTGATGCCACAGCTTTCCAGACTTCCGTATGGCGATTGAAGTAGAGATGTAACTCCGGTGAGACATAACCTATACGCTGTTTAATATCCCAGATACTCTCTCCTGTGCCTCGTTTCCAGTCAAACAACTCATAATCATTCTGATACCCCTGTGGATTATCGGCCGTAATCAGGCTCAGTAAGGTACTTTTACCAGACCCATTCGATCCCATCAATGCCCACTTTTCACCTTTTTTTACCTGCCAGCTTACTCCATCTACCACGTTCTTGTTTTTATAAGTAACTGTGATATTCCGCATATTTACGGCATACTTAAAATCATGTTTTGACGGATTATGCTCTATTTTCTTTAAAATTTCAGGATAAAGCAATGGGTCTTTCGCTGTACGCTTATGTATAAACTGAAAAGGTTGGGTATATAGTTTTTCTACTATACCCTCTTTCAACTCTACAATATTTGTTATACAGTCGGGTATTTCTTTTACAGAACTCACCATGATTATCTGAATCCCTGATTGAGCCACCTGATTCAAAACTTCATGCAAGGTGTGTCGGCTTTCTACATCTAAGCCAATGAAAGGATTATCTAATAGCAGAAACTTTGGTTTTCTCAATAAAGACAAAGTAATAAGTGCCCTACGTGTTTCGCCATTTGATAATGTAACAATACAACGGTCTAATAAATGATTAATTTTGAGCAGACTGGCCACATTGGTTATTTCTTCGGCAGAAAATCCAGGAGGAGGTAATTTAATAGAATTTTCATTGACAGTTCCGACAGGCTTGATTCTGTTTTGCAGAATTTCTATTATAGTAGGCGCATTCTCTGCATCTATTGAATTAAACCGCTGTTGATAATATTGCGTAGCTGACTGCACAATCCGGTTGAAACTATAATCTTTTGCTACAAAGGCAACCTCTGAATAATGAGGGGTAGCAGCCTTCCCTTTATACGGAAATATTTTCCCGGCTATCACTTCTAATAAGGTGCTTTTTCCTGCTCCGTTGCCCCCTATAATTGCCCAGTTTTCCTTTTCTTTGATTTGCCAGTTAATACTGTGCAAGACCATGCGGTCTCCTTTTTGTACAGATACTTTATTTAATTCAATCATTTTATCAGAGATAGCCTATACTCACGGGGGCTTTTGCCCTTAAGCTGCTTAAAAGTTTTATTGA
Organism: Emticicia agri; assembly: GCF_004168285.1. GTDB lineage: Bacteria > Bacteroidota > Bacteroidia > Cytophagales > Spirosomataceae > Emticicia > Emticicia agri. The sequence continues at coordinate 92,334 of NZ_SEWF01000010.1, forward strand.
AATGCGAAATGTTATTAAAGCCTACCTCAAAACAAATATCGGCAATAGAGAGATTTTCAAATAATAGCCTGCAAGCCTGGTTTATCCTGTACTCATTCACAAAATCGGTATAAGTAATGTGAGTGATTTTTTTAAAATACCTGCAAAATGAGGGTACTGTAAGGCTGACTAAATCGGCAACAACCTGCGTATCAATAGGCTCACGATAATGATGTTCTACATATTCATATACTTTATTAATCCGGTTTTCATCTTTATGACTAAAATCAAATAACATCTCCGGTGCATTAAGTGCCGAATATTCAGTAGTAGTAGCAAGCGCCTGAAAGATATTCAATAACTCAACCAACCGCTCAAAATGCGACAAGTTCAGCATTTTTTGTAGCTTGGCGGCCACTGATTTTTTAGTTTTACCATGAAACGATAACCCCTGTTTAGCCTTCTCAAACAAATGCCTGATTTGTTGCATTTCTGGGGTATATAAAAAACTTTCACCCAAAAAATCTTCTCTGAGCTGCACTACAATTTCTTCATGTTCACCAATGACACCATACCCAAAGCCTGTGTGTGGTAGATTTGGCCCGATAAAAACCAATTCTCCTTCTTCATAGTTGGTCAGATGCTGCCCGATATGTAATTTACCCGAACCCTTGCGTACAAAAACGATTTCGTATTCGGGATGATAGTGCCAGAAAAATCTGTCATTTTGTGATTTCCAGTGAATGAGACGGAAAGAGCTTCCCGTATCGGGAGAGATTTTCTCGTATTCTACTTTCATGCTTTATTATCATTATCAGTAAAACAAATTTATAAAATATGTTAATAAAGTACAAGTATTTGATAATGATGGAATAGTTTATTGTAGAAAAATACCTGAATTTTGTAACTATAAAAGTACTATTATTTAGCCTTTCTTTTGACAAATATACTTTACCTATGATAATTGAATTAGCGAAGCCTCGGCTTCGCTTTTTTATTAGATGGCATTTTCTTTAATTTTTAGGGGCAATTAGTAGCTTTTTGCTATAAAGTTTCTACTTTTATGCCATCTATGCCCTAAAATTTGAGAACCGGACAATTAATATTCTTTTTCTTTCTTCTCTGTATCTCCGAAAACCTCTCGGCACAATATATTTTTGACAATATCAAAACCAAAGACGGGCTATCTTATAAACAGGTTATCAGTATCCTGCACGATAGTGAAGGTTACTATTGGTTTGGCACACTTAATGGCCTTAATCGTTTCGATGGCTCTACCATTAAGGTATTTAACAAAGCTAATAAGAATACAACCGGATTGCCCGAAGATTATGTAAGTTCAATAGCCGAAAATACAGATGGAAAATTGTGGCTTTCTACGCCTGCGGGTGTTACCGTTTTTAATAAATGGACGCAGACTTTTACTAATGTAGCTTTCGAAAATTACGCCAAGCCTATCAATGTTATCAAATTAATCCGCAATAAACATCATGTAATCTGGGCATTTACTTACGACGAAGGCTTATTCTGGTACAATCAGCAAAAACAAAAATTTGTTCATTTCGCAGGCGATTCAATCCTTAAAAATATAGGTATTTTCAGGTTAGGTATAGCAGAGGATACCCTGCGGAGCGGCTTCTGGATATCTACACAACAAGGCTTACATTTTGTTGACTATGAACAATCAAAGATTTACAACCATGCCTATAATCCCAAAAAATGGGAAGTATTGAACAACCATAACATTACGGCAGTAGCGCTTGATAACGAAGCCAACTTATGGTATAGCGACCAGACAGACCAGGCCATTCATCATTTCGACTTCAGAACTAAAGCAGACAAGCAATGGAAAGAGCTACTCAAAAAACCATTGATAAAATTAGGTGATGGAGCCAATAAACTCTTTGTTGATTCACAGGGTACTCTCTGGATCTCAAGTTGGAAATACAGGTCTTTTTACCTGAAGAAAGGAGCAAAAGATATTGAACAGTTTGAATATGCCATTGCCGACCCTAATGACTTAGGATACGGTTTTTTTTACGATTGCTATGAAGACACAAAAGGTACAGTCTGGGTCGGCACGCTTAATGGGGTGAGTCGCTGGCGGGTATCTCACTCACTCGAAAACATCATTCATATACCCAGTTATAAAGCTTACATTGACGTAGAGTTTGCTTCTGTGAATGATATATACCTCGGCGAAAACAATGACTACTGGATAGCGAAAGAAGACGGTTTGTTTTATTTGAAAAACCTGCAAGCACCTGCCGAGAGATATGTAGTATCTCCTACAGTTCTCAATAAAAACGAGATACTGAGTGCAACTCTGATTAACAAAGAAGTATGGTGTACTACTTATTTAGGCCTAATAGCTTTTAACCCTGCTACTAAACAATTCCGTGATATTTCAATACCCTCTATACAAGCAAGCGAAGCAGGACAAGCCTATACCCAAAACAAAAACCGACCTTTTATTACCAAGATTTTTGTCTCTAAAGGTATATTGCCGGATAAAGAAGAAGAGGCCAATAGCTTATGGCTCTATTCTTTCAGAGATGGATTTTATACCTATAATCTTAAAACTAAGAATACTAAAAAATACCCTGTTGATGCAGGCCCCTGCACCATGATTCAGCAGACAAAGTCTGGAGAAATGATAGCTTGCATGGAAGACGGCATCTGGATTTTTGACAGAAAACTTCAGAAATTCAGAAAGATTCCGGCAGACTGTCTGAAAGATATTTTTTGCCACAAAATCGCCGAAGACAAAGACGGTTATCTATGGGTTGGTACCAATAAGGGACTTTATCAGATTGACATAAATGGCAAGTGTATTTTTAAAATGACTACCTCAGACGGCTTACTGATGAATAGTGTCTCTCAGTTAGCTTTCGACCAGTTAAATAATCTCTGGCTTGGCACCCACAGTGGTATTTTAGGGTATCTGAATATTAAAACCAAAACTTATGCGGTTTTTGATTTTAATACACGGCTTCCTTTTCATGAATACTGGGCGAATTTCAGACAGAATAAAAAAACAGGACAATTTATTATTACTGTTTTTGATGAAATGCTGATTATTAATCCACAGAAACTGCAAAATAAAGAAGCCATTCAGAAGCCTATTATTACAGATATACAGGTTTTTGAAAAAGAAATGCCCTTTACTGAAAAAGACAAACTTAATCTTACTTATCAACAGAATTATTTTACTATCAACTTCTCTTCGCCCGACCATCGGGATAACGTAGCCTTGCAATATGCCTATAAGTTGGAAGGATACGACGATAACTGGATATACTGTGGCCGAAAACTGTCTGCTTCCTACACAAATGTTCCTGGTGGTGATTATCAGTTTCTGGTAAAAGTTATTGATAATCAGGGTAAACGGCAAGAGAAAACCACCACATTTACTATTTATGTAAAGCCTCCTTTCTGGGAAACATGGTGGTTCAGGTCAATCATGTTTGTCCTATTTGTAGCCATTATGTACTGGGTATGGCTATTGTTCAGGAAGCGGCAGGAAGAACTGAAACTGATAGAAGAGAAAGAACGCAAGATACTTGAGTTTAATAAACTACTGGCCGAATCGAAGCTGACGGCCTTGCGTACACAAATGAATCCGCATTTTGTGTTCAATTGTCTGAATAGTATTCAGGAATGTATCGTGTTTGAGAAATATAAAGAAGCCCAGGGGTATTTACAGAAGTTTTCAAGGCTGATGCGGCTGGTTTTACAAAATTCTGATAAAAATCTGGTTCCTTTGAGTCAGGAAATTGAAATGTTGAAATTGTATCTTGAACTGGAGAAACTGAGATTCACTGAGAAATTCACCTACGAACTCATGTATGATACCAATGAAATAGATGCAGAAACCATTGAGATTCCTCCTATGCTTTTGCAACCTTTTGTAGAAAATGCCCTATGGCATGGCTTGTTACCTAAAAAAGAAGATCGTAAACTTTTGCTTAGTTTCCGGTTGTCAGAAGACGATATATTAGCGTGTGTGATTGAAGACAATGGTATTGGCCGACAAAAATCTTATCTTTTAAAGAAAAATCAGACTGTTACCAAAAAGCATGAGTCGAAAGGTATCAGAATCACTCAAGACAGGCTCAATCTGATAAGTTTACAGCATAAACAACACGCTCGTATTGAAATTATTGATAAAGAAGACAATGACGGAAATCCGACCGGAACAAAGGTGATTATTGAGCTTGCTGTGGGATAGTAATTATTTAAAAAGCATTGTTATGATAAAAGCACTCTTGGTAGATGATGAGGTATCTGCCCGAAATCTGTTAAGTCATTATCTGAAAACTGAAGTACCGGAAGTCAGTGAAATTCGTCTGGCTGATTCGGTTGACAGTGCTTTGGAAATATTGCAACACTATCAACCTGATATTGTATTTCTTGATATTGAAATGCCCGAACGCAATGGTTTTGATTTTCTCATTGCCTGTGAGCAAATCAGTTTCGATATTATATTTGTTACGGCTTACAACCAGTATGCTATTAAAGCCATCCGTTTCAGTGCCTTAGATTATTTACTAAAGCCTGTAGATACCGAAGAACTGACGGCAGCTATTGCCCGGCATTTAGAAAAACGAGGCACAAACCAACAGGCACTCTATGAGAACCTAAAACAAAACCTTAAAAACAAAGAAGAAAAAGAGTTTCAGTTAGCTGTTCCTACTACCGAAGGCATTTTCTTTTTCAGACTCGAAAACCTCATTCGTTTAGAAGCCAATGGTAGCTATACGCTTATTTATTCTTCTACCCGTAAGCCATTTCTGGCTTCTAAAAACCTGAAATACTTTGAAGAAACTTTAGACAATCAGTCTTTTATCCGCCCGCATAAATCTCATCTCGTTAATCTGAAATATATAACGGGGCTTTCGGCCGATAAAGATTTTCTTGTTTTACAAGACAACTCTCAGGTTGAAATCTCCCGTCGCAAAAAAGAAGAAATTCTTACCGTATTAGGCCTGTAATACGCATTTCTTACCGAAAACAAACTCCTTATTACCGTTCGCAAAACGCATTTCTTCCCTGCGTTTGTATGGCTTTATTTTGCTTCAAGGCTTACAAAAAAAGTATGAATAACGTAGCAAAAGCAATTGTCTTAGGGGTAAAGGAAACAGGCCGACACCTTAATTATAATCCCATTCTTATTATAGAATTATTGGTATATGCAGAAGACTCAGGTGCATTCAAGACTTCTGTTGAACTCACTGTGCCACGAGTTTCCATTCCCAAAATGGGAGATAAATGGCTGGTTAAATATAATTCTGCCAAAAAAGATGAAATCGAAATTTTATAGACCATGAACACTAATCTTATGCTCACATTTTTTAAAATCGGTGCTGTAATAAACGGCATTGCGATATTAATCGCCTTTATTCATCTGGTGGTTGACGCTATCGAACAATCAACCACAGATAACGCAGTGATAACCCTGATCATAATAGCTTATATCGCCTTATCAACGCTGGGTTACTTTCTTAAGCTCCACAATCACCTGAAAGCAGCATTGATTGCGATCTGGATTCCGGCATTTCCTGTAGCACTAATGGGGATTTTGTTCTTACTGCTCATTATTATAAACCCTGATTTTAAATAAGTAGCCAATCTTGTATTGACCGAAAATAAAACCAGTTGTACCGTTTACAAAACCAATTTCAGTTTCAACTCATACACAATATAACTTTGAGTCATTCAAACAAAATAAGAAAAAGCAATGAAAACTCCCATTCCAAATGTACATTTTCCGATGATTGAATCAGGTAGAATTCAGTTAAGAGGAGACAAAGGTAAAATCAAATTACCCATCAAAAACATTCTTTTTTTAGAAAGCGAAATTAACTATACGCTTATCTATACTACTGATGGAAAAAAATATTTATCAGCCTATACGCTCGGCATTTATGAAACCTTGCTCAATTCTAAAGCCGAATTTATCCGTACTCACCGCGATACGCTGGTAAATATGAATTATGCTGAAAAAGTAGAAATGCAGTCGAACAGAAGAGGGATGATTAAGATGAACAGCGGCCGTCAGATACAGGTTTCACGCCGCAAAATGCCGCTGGTTATTGAACGTAATACACAATTGATGCGAGCTTAATTTACCAAATATCAATTAAACCCCTATAAATTATCATGAAAAAGCTATTACGGCATTTTGTTTCCTTTATTCTGTTTTTTAATGTTTTTGTTTTTATAGCATCTGCTCAAATTAATACCTCAACCGGAGAAGACCAGGGTATTACGATTACGCCTGAAGGTATAAAAGGCAGATTCCCTCTCTCAAGCGAGCCAACAAACGTAGCTTTAGGAAGAAGTGCTCTCAGATTAGTCAGTACAGGTACAGACAATACTGCAGTAGGAGACAGAGCACTCTATAACAATACAAAATCTTATAATACCGCCTGTGGCGATCTGGCACTCTATGCCAACACTACAGGTATCTATAACTCGGCCTTTGGTGCCAATGCCTTACAGAAAAACACTATCGGTTACGAAAATGTAGCCATAGGTGCATATGCACTATTTAATAATACATCACTATCAAAAAATGTAGCTATAGGTACTTATTCTTTGTTTTCTCAGGCTTATGAAGGAAACCTTGGTGAGAATACTGCCATTGGCCATTCGGCTCTATATAGTAATAATCCGACTGATTCGTTTAATGGTTCTCAAAATACTGCCGTTGGTAATAGTGCCCTTTACTTCAATAAGACAGGTACCTACAATGTAGCCATAGGTTATCAGGCTTCGTATAATAGTGATGGTGGCAGCGACAATATGGCATTAGGCCATAAAGCACTTCATAGTAACGTTTCAGGGTCTACTAATGTAGCTATAGGAAACGAAGCTTTATACATGAGTACAGGCTCGGGCAATGTGGCTCTTGGCTATAGAGCAGGTTATAATGAAACCGGAGATAACAAACTATACATTGCCAACAGTGAAACAAATACACCTTTGATAGGGGGCGATTTTGCCAACAAAAAACTGGCTATTAATATGGATATGACCCTTACAGGGCCCAATGATTTCAAAACACGCACAGAAGCCCTACAAGTAGGTGGAGAGGCATTTAAAACATATGGTACAGGAAACTGGGCATTTGTGTCTGACCGTCGGTTAAAGAAAAACATTCAATACCTGAACAGCCGGGAAATGCTGAACAAGCTGATGCAGATGCAAGGCGTTACCTATCAGTTGAAAGACGGAAACGATAAGAAAACGCATTATGGCTTTATTGCGCAGGAACTACGTGAAATATTTCCGGAAAAAATCAAGGAAAATACGGCAGGATATTTATCAGCAGACTATGGTTCTTATGATGCCATTCTGATAGAAGCTATAAAGGCTGTCAACGATAATATTGAGGAAGTAAAGGTAAACATCCCTGAAAAAGAAACGCTCTATAAGCAAACCCTGCTAATGGTTGAAAATCTGGAAAAACGTATCCAGAAGCTCAAATAATCAAGTCTTAAAATAGTACGCTTATTATTAACAATTATCATTCTTTAAGCAATCTATCAAAATGAAAAAATATTTATTATTGCTCATATTCTGCTTACCTGTTTCTATTTCATTCGGGCAGATTTTTTCTATCATAAATGCTGATGGTGGTATTACCATTTTACCTGATGGCATAAAAGGTATCACACATAGTACTTCAGAAGTAACCAATGTTTCTTTAGGGACCTATACTTTAAGTAATATTACTACAGGAACCAAAAATGTAGGCGTGGGCTATTATAGCCTTCATAAAACTACTACCGGTTCACAACTGACCGCTATTGGTCATCAGGCACTTAGTCTGAACACAACCGGAATGCTAAATTCTGCTTTTGGAAGGGGTGCTCTTGGATACAATACTACAGGTAATGAAAACACAGCTGTAGGAGGTAGTAGTATGACTTATAATACCTCTCTTTCAAGAAATGTTGCTGTGGGTATTGCGGCACTCAGGGAGCAAACGTATGATGGAGATAACAATAGCGACAATATAGCTGTGGGGAGTAGTGCCCTCATGAATAATAATCCCACGGATGCTTCAAACGGTCGGCAGAATATTGGAGTGGGTGATGAAGCCTTATACAAAAATCTAACAGGTTCAAGAAATATTGGATTAGGAGAATGGGCAGCGCATGAAATGCAAACCGGGAATGATAATATAGCTGTTGGATATAGAGCTCTATGGAGCAATGTAACAGGTTCAAAAAATACAGTTGTTGGTTTCTTTGCTTTAGGAAAAAATGTAGGAACAGGCAATGTGGCTATTGGTTCTTCATTAGGTGATAATGAACTCGGAGACAATAAACTCTACATTGCTCATGGTTCTGATGAAGATACGCCTCTGATAGGAGGTGATTTTGCTGCCAAAAAATTAGGGATTAATCGTAATCTATCTGTTTCAGGTGGTCCTAATGATTTCAATACCCGTACCGAAACACTACAGGTAGAAGGAGATGCTTTTAAAACAGTGGGTAATGGTAACTGGTTGTTTCCTTCTGACCGTCGTTTAAAAAAGAATATTCTGGCATTGAATCGTCAGGAAATGTTACAAAAAGTACTACAAATGCAGGGCGTTACCTATGAAATGAAGGACGAAAGTCAGAAAGGCAGACAATATGGATTTATAGCGCAGGATCTACGTGAGATTTTTCCATCTAAGATAGTAGAAAATAAAGCAGGCTATTTATCGGCAGATTATGGTTCTTATGACCCTATGATTACAGAGTCTATTAAAGCTTTAAATCAAAAACTTGTTGATTTGAAAAAGAATAAAGCTGACCTGGAATTAACAATGAATTCCCTCAATGTTGATATCACTACACTTTTAACAAAGGTAGAACAGATAGAAGCCACAAAAGCCAAATCTGACATTTCGAAGTCTATCACAGATAAATAATTTAACTATTCAGATACTAATAGATAAAACCATGAAAAAGTCTATATTCAGTTTAATATTTTGCTCTTTATACACCTTGTCATTCGGACAGATTTATATCAATAACAGCAGTAATGAAAGCATTACGATTACACCTTCAGGATTGACAGGAAAACTACCCAATGTTACCACAAAAAATGACCTGATAGCTTTAGGCCCGGGAGCCTTGCACAATGTAACAGATGACAACTATGAATCTGTTGCCATTGGCAATATGGCGCTTCATAATACTACCGATAACAGGAATACAGCTTTTGGCAGTCTTGCACTTTATAGCACCAGTACGGGCAGTTTTAATAGTGCTTTTGGTAACCATACCTTAGTTTACAATACATCAGGTTATGGAAATGTTGCCTTTGGAAGTTTTGCACTCCGCAACAATGAAACATTAAAAGAAAATGTAGCTATAGGGGTATCGGCACTTTTTTCACAAGGGGCTTACAACAATAATAATGGCAGTAATATTGGGGTTGGTTATTTTTCCTTATACGCTGTTAAGACTTTAGGCAAATACAATGTAGGGGTAGGTGCATACGTCTTACAAAATACCTCGATAGGTAGTTATAATGTGGCCGTAGGTTATCAGGCAGGTTTGAATAATCAGACCGGGTCGAATAATATAGCCATAGGTAATTATACTTCTACTGCTGTTTTTCAGGGTTCTAATAATATATCTCTTGGCAACAAAGCCTTGAAAGATGTTGGTTCGGCAAATTATAATATTGGTATTGGTTACAATGCAGGCGCATTTTCTTCAAATAGTGGAATGTTATACGTAGCTAACACTAATACGCCAAGTCCCCTGTTAGGAGGTATATCAACAGTTACACACATGAAAGTAGGTATTAATCGCAATATAAATCTTACCGGAGGCAACAATTTTCTTTCTCGCAGTGAAACCTTACAAGTTGAGGGAGAAGCCTTTAAAACAAGTGCAGGGGGTACCTGGGTTATTCCGTCTGATCGTCGTTTAAAAAAGAATATTACTGCCTTGAACAGCGAAGAAATACTAACTAAAGTTTTGCAAATGAAAGGTGTTACTTACGAAATGAAAGATGAGAGTCAGAAAGGCATACAGTATGGATTTATAGCGCAGGAAATACGTGCGGTTTTCCCGGATAAAATCTCTGAAAACGTGGATGGTTATCTTTCGGCAGATTACGGTTCTTATACCGCTATCGAAATAGAATCTATCAAAGCCCTGCATGAGAAAATAGTAGAATTAGAAAAGTATAATACTGTGCTTAAAGAAAGAATTGAAAAACTAAGAACGGCTAAAGAACTGATTTCGCAAAAGATAGATGGTATTGAAAGCAAAAAATAAATATTTACACTATTTCTCATCTTTTAGGAACCATGAAAAAGCTATTCGTTTTATTCCAATTTATTTCGGTAGTTGCTTATTCACAGGCTACGCTTTTAGAACCTAATTCTATCAGTATTCCAAAAGTTGCAGCTAACCCAACCTGCAATGTAGCAGCGAAAGGGAAACAGATTTTTAATACTACCAGTAACAAGATGTTGTATTGTAATGGAAACAACTGGATAGATTTATCAGGATTAAGCCTTGTTCTACCTTATACAGCCACAGGGTCTAATGCTAATTACCTACTCTCAATTACAAATACAGGACTTGGGAAAGCCCTGAAAACTAATGGTGGTTTACAATTTTCAGGAATTGGAGAAGGTGCAGGAAAAATTCTGACTTCTGATGGATCAGGCAATGCCACGTGGCAAGGGCCTGTTGCCTTTCTGGCTACCTATGGCGGCGAGTCTAATATGTCGGTTGGGCAAACCTCTGAAACAACTATTCCATTCAGCAACGAGAGTTATGATATCAGTAATAGTTTTTCTTTCAGCACTTTTACTGCTCCTGCCAGTGGTATCTATCATTTTGATGCCACTATCACCTGGAGTGGCTTTTTTCAAACGAATGGTTATGCAAGATTTAATCTGTTGAAAAACGATGTAATTGCCTATGGTGAATACCAGAATGGCGAACCAAATCCCTTTTCTCAACACTTGTCGTTAGATATAAAACTCAATGCCAACGATACTGTTAAGTTATCCGTTTTTCAGAATAGCAACTTTGACCAGGCACTCACCAATACCGGAGCAGTCAATAACAACGGCAACTATATGTATTTTTCAGGTCACTTGGTGGCGAGGCAATAACTATATCTTTTCGTGACTATCTAAAAAAGCTATTAATTTACCCACAGCTATTCCACGATGACTGATAGGATTCTTTTCCTCGATACTCATTTCAGCAAAAGTTCGGTTATATCCGTCAGGAACAAAAAGCGGGTCGTATCCAAACCCTTGGATACCTCGCTTTTCATGTATAATAGTCCCTCTGATGATTCCATCAAACTGGTGAATATCATCGCCTAATATTAATGTAATGATACATCTGAATTGGGCAGAGCGGTCTTCTATCCCTTCGAGGTTTTTAAGGAGTAAAGCATTATTTTTTGCATGATTACCATGTTCCCCTGCATAACGTGCCGAAAAAACACCAGGTTCACCATTCAGGGCATCTACTTCCAGTCCAGAATCATCGGCAATACAATTCACCCCGAATCTTTCCCTAACAAACAGGGCTTTCTGATGTGAATTACCCTGAAAAGTATTTTCAGTTTCAGGAATTTCATCATAGCAGCCAATATCTGCTAATGTTTTGAGTTGATAATGACTACCCAATAAGGCTTGTAGTTCTTCTACTTTGTGTTGATTATTGGTTGCGAGGCAGAGAATCATATTTTTTAGGACTGGATAGATATTTGTTTGGAGAAAGGAACAAGGAAAACGGAGAATGCGTCCGCCGCGCAGGAAGAAGTATTTTTTGGAAGAAGGAAATGGAAAATGGAAGAATGTTTATTCCTTGTGCCGTTCTCCATTTTCCTTTCTCCAAAGCCCAGCTTTATGTGCCTAAGCCCTCTTTCATCTTCTCAGCATTATCAGCAATGCGGAGTTGTTCGATGAAATCGTCTATGGCACCGTCCATGACATTCGGGAGATTATACACAGTATAACCAATACGATGGTCAGTTACACGGCTTTGTGGATAATTGTAGGTACGTATCTTATCCGAGCGGTCGCCACTCCCTACCAGCGTTTTACGGGCATCGGCAATCATGGCATTATGCTTCGCCAACTCCATTTCATAGAGTCTTGAACGCAATACTGAAAGGGCTTTTTCACGGTTTTTAATCTGTGAACGCTCATCCTGGCAAGATACTACGATTCCTGATGGAATGTGCGTCATACGTACTGCCGAATAAGTAGTATTTACCGACTGTCCACCCGCACCCGACGAGTTGAAGGTATCTACCCGAATATCGTTCATATTCAACTGAATATCTACCTCATCAGCTTCAGGCATGGCGGCTACTGAGGCTGCAGAAGTATGCACACGTCCTTGCGATTCGGTAGCAGGTACACGTTGTACACGGTGTACACCAGATTCAAATTTCAGTTTGCCATATACATCCTCACCCTCAACTTGTAGAATAATTTCTTTATAACCACCCGAAGTACCTTCATTATGGTCTAAAAGTGTCATTGTCCAGCCCTCTTGTCTTTCAATATAGCGTTGATACATTCTGAATAAGTCTCCGGCAAAAATAGAGGCTTCGTCTCCACCCGTACCCGCACGGATTTCCAGAATCACGTTTTTACTGTCGTTCGGGTCTTTAGGTATCAGCATTTCTTTCAGAATAGCCTCGGCTTCTTCTTTCTGAGGTGTCAGAATATCCAGCTCTTCTTTTGCCATATCCCGCAACTCTTCGTCTTTCTCATTGGCAATAATATCCTTAGCTCCCTCTAAATTCGACAGGATATTTTTATAGGCATTGAGTTGGTTGACTATCTTCTCCAGGTCTTTGTACTCTTTGCTTAATCGCTTGAATTTCGCCATGTCCGATACCACCTCCGGCATCGTAATCTGTTGAGATACCTCTTCAAATCTTTCTCTGATGGCTTCTAACTGCTCTAACATACATTTAATCAATTAAAAAAACTCCCAAATCTATTATAGAAACAGAATTGGGAGAATTGCCGGATAGGCTTGTTTATTTTTTACACTGTGCAAAAACATTCTGATTCAGCTTGATATAAGCGTCATCGCCTGCTTTTTTAGCCAGTTCCATCGACTTTTCAGCATTCGGTAAGGCTACTGCACAATTCCCTTGTTTAGCCGCTACACGGGCTACCAATTGGTATGCCCAGTATTCTTTATTTTTTTCTATTACTTTATTAGCCCAAACCAAGGCTTTATCTAAGTGAATACCTTTCTGATAATAATAATCAGCGGCAGCAAAATAGGTATCAATAGTAGCATCTGGTTTCGATGTTTTTTCTTCTATTTCTGCCATGATTTTCGCATCAACCGGTTGTTCTACTCTGAATTTTGCTTCTGTGTTTTCCCATTTAATGGCTATATCTGTAGTAGTTGGATTGATTCCTTCAAAATCAATCGCCATTTGTTCTACAAAATATTTGCTTTTGACCGGTGTTACTTTGAAACGATAGACATCTTTTTTCTCATCATACCCATACGAACCCCATTGTTTATCGTCAGTATTCAGAATTATCGTCCATTCTGTGGCAGTTGGAATGGTATAAAGTCCATAGCTGCCTGCTTTTACGGCTGTTCCGTTTACTACTACATCATCATCAAACTTAATTGAGGTAATTTTGTTTGCGCCTGTTCTCCAGACTTTTCCAAATGGCACTAAATCGCCGAATATTTTACGTCCTTTTACTGACGGACGACTGTAATCAATGGTAACTTTGGTCAGTCCTACTTCTTGCGAAATGGTTGTTGCAGGGCTTGCCTGTGGCGTATTAATCTGGGCAAAACTTGAAATAGATATAATACTGCAAGCAAGCAATAGCTTTAGGTTTAAATGTTTCATTGCTTTTTGTCTCTGATATTAGGTTTCTGGTGCGAAGTTAAGATTTATCTTCCGTTGGAATATGCTTTTTAAATAGTTTTTTAGTATTACTACCAAAAATCCTCCTGAATTATCTCTTTTTCAGATAAAACCGATGAACAAAGAAGAATAGATTTGCACAAAAATATCTTTTAATAGTACCATTTAATCTTTAGCTTGCACAAGCAATAAAACCTGTTACACTATGTTTAACCTTTCAACTATTTTAGAGCATCATGCTCGTAACTCAACCGCCAAAGAAGCCCTCATTTTTGCTGATAAAAGAATTACATTCGGACAATTAGATGCTGTTGCCAACCAGATTGCCAATGGTTTGAAAGCCTTAGGAATCGGGCATGGTGATAAAGTGGCGCTTACCTGTCCTAATCTGCCTTATTTTCCGATGATTTATTTTGGTATTCTGAAAACAGGTGCCACTGTAGTGCCCCTGAGTGTATTACTGAAACGCAATGAAATTGCCTTCCACTTGCAGGATTCTGACGCCAAAGCCTATTTCTGTTTTGTAGGTACCCCCGAAATGCCAATGGGACAAGAAGGCCATGCAGGTTTTGAAATGACAGATACCTGTATGGATTTCTTTATAATAACCCCTGCTTTTCCTGATGCCTCCCCAATGGCAGGCACCCAAACGTTAGGAATGTTAATGGCAGGGCAATCACCCATATTTCAAAGCCATTTTACTTCTCCTGACGATACAGCAGTCATTATCTATACTTCCGGCACTACAGGCCGCCCGAAAGGTGCAGAACTGACGCATTCTAACCTTTTTCTGAATGCTTGCCTGAGTAAAGATTTACAGGATTTAACCTATGATGATAAATCTTTGCTGGTGCTACCGCTTTTCCACATTTTCGGGCAAACGGTTTGTATGTTAGCCAGTATTTATAAAGGAGCAACCTGTGTATTAGTCCCACGATTTGATGCCGAAATGGTGCTTACCCTTATGCAGAATGAAAAAATAACCCATTTTGCAGGCGTACCCACCATGTACTGGGGATTATTAAACTACCCCGATACGCATAAGTTTGACATGGTGGGTATCAAGAATAACCTCAAATTGTGCATGTCTGGCGGAGCAGCATTACCTGTACAGGTTTTACACGATTTTGAGAAAAAATTTGAGGTAGAAATTCTGGAAGGTTATGGTATGTCTGAAGGTTCTCCGGTTGTATCATTTAATCACAAAGGCCAGCTTCGCAAGCCAGGTTCAGTAGGTATTCCTGTATGGGGCGTTGAAATATGTATTATGGATGAAAATGGCAATCAATTAGGTAATAACGAAAACGGAGAAATCTGTTATAGAGGACATAATGTGATGAAAGGCTACTATAAACGACCTGATGCCACCGCAGAAAGCATTATTAACGGCTGGATGCACTCCGGTGACATCGGTTACCGGGACGACGATGGGTTCTATTTTATTGTTGACCGTACCAAAGATATGATAATCAGAGGCGGATACAATGTCTATCCACGTGAGATTGAAGAGTTGATGATGCAACATCCTGCCGTTTCTATGGTGGCGGTAATTGGTATTCCACATCAGGAATATGGTGAAGAAATAAAGGCCTGTGTGGTGCTGAAACCAAACGCTACTATCACAGAAAAAGAACTTATCAGTTGGACAAAAGACCAGATAGCTTCTTATAAATATCCACGTGTAATAGAATTTATGAACAGCCTGCCTATGGGTGCCTCAGGGAAGATATTGAAGCGGGAGTTGAGGGTTCAATAAGGGTTCTATCTCTACGAAAACAAAAAAGGTCTGAAAGAAATATCTTCCAGACCTTTTAATTTATCCATACAAGAAATTAGTATTTAAACGGCTTTCCACCTGCTAATACCTCTTGTGTTTTCTCATCGAAAGTAACTTTCAAACCTGTACGGTATGCAGCGTTTGACATAATGGTTGCAATTGAGTGCGAGTAACCTGCTTCAATTGGCGCATGAGGCGTTTTACGGCTACGTACACACTCCATCCAGTTTCTGATGTGAGCAAATGTCAATGGGTCTCCACCTGTGTTGGCACCTGCTTCTACTTTCGCTCCTTCTAATTTTATTGTTGGCAACAAGTTTGCTTGTAAACCCATAGCTTTTGCTTCGCGCTCACGTAAACCACCTGTGGCAGAAATTTCGTTGGTATCTAAGTTAATCATACCACCGTTTGAGTAGTATAATTCTTTAGTATCTCCTGCGGCATTTGAGAAACGAGAGGTAAATTGTACCTGGAAGCCTGATGACATGTCATTCAATGGACCATAATCAAATACTACTGTTAAAGTATCAGCATTGGTTCTGCCATCTTTCCATTGATAAATACCACCATTGGCAACTACCGAACGTGGGTGTGGTAAACCAGAGAACCAGTGTACGGTATCAATCTGGTGGCTCATCCATTGGCCAGGAATACCCGACGAATAAGGCCAGAATAAACGGTACTCTAAATATTTACGAGGATCGAACGGAACCATCGGACGGTTCATTAAGTAACGTTTCCAGTCTACATCCGACTCTTTCAGATCTTTAGTTAATTCCGGTCTTCTCCAACGTCCCGGTTGGTTTACGTTCCACATCAATTCAACCATTACAATCGGGCCAAATTTACCAGATTTAATGAAATCTTCAGCCGCGAAATAGTTTTCACCACTTCTGCGTTGTGAACCAATCTGAACAATTTTACCTGATGCTTTTACAGCTTTCAATACCGCACGGTTATCTTCCATGGTTTCAGCCAATGGTTTTTCGGTATAAGTATCGCAACCAGCTTTTACCGCTTCAATGGTATGCAATGCATGTTGGAAGTCAGCAGTTGAAATAAAAACCGCGTCAACCATTTTCGATGCATAAAGCTCTTCGTTATTACGGAAAACTTTTACATCGCTACCTAATTGTTTATCTAAAAAGGCTTTTCCTTCTTCACGGCGGCGATTCCACAAATCTGAAAGGGCAACCATTTCGAAGTTCATTTCTTTTTGCATGGCTTTGAACGGGCCTACGTGAGAAGCACGGTGGCGGTCAGAGAAACCAACACAGCCCACACGCACACGGTCGTTTGCTCCGATGATTTTGCCATAACTTTTTGCCGAAAAACCAGTAGCTGCAGTAGCCAACACTGATTTGATAATAAAATCTCTGCGGGTTGTCATAGTTTTATTGGATTGAATAATTAATTTGTATCTATATTTTGTAATTCACTAATAAACCAATCATAAATCTCCTGTAATGGCATATCTTTTTTAAATTCTTTCTGTACTCTCAATCCGGCAACTTCTTCTCCATTTACCCTATTCTCTCCTTTGATTTTAAATTGCCATCCTTTTAATTTACTTTCATCGTAATCTTTACTCCAAAACCAAATTAATTGAGATATTTTATCAATTTCACCAAAATCAAATCCTATAAAAGCATTTGTACTATAAGGAAATTTAGTTTTATTGCGGTCGCCTAAAGGAATTGAAAATCCATAACGTTTATGGTCATCTAACCTTAATTGAGGTGTCCCCACTATGCTAATATAATCAAACTCAACATTTTCTTGTTTCACTCTTTCTAATACTATTTTTAAATTAGAAAGCATTTCAAAAAATTGGAAAGATACCTTTTCGTCATAATGAATTCTTCCTGTCAAATAACTCATATTCTTTAATTCTAAAAATTCTAAAAACTCTCCGATTAAACTGTCATTTACCTTTTCCTTCTTTAAAAAATCATGAATCTCATACCACCTAAAGTCTTTAAAGTAAAAGTCGTTTTTTACTTTATTCCCAAACTCTTTAAATACCTTAATGTCTTCAGTTGATACTTTTTCGTTGTATTTTGTACAAAATCTTAAGTATTCTTTTTTTGAAGTTTTAAGATTAATAAGACAATCATGGTATTTTTTTAACTGACTCTTTTCTTCTTTTTCTCCCGTTTCTCCAATCGTGGCTTCCTTACCTTGAGAACTTTCAACTTTCATTTCAATAAAACATATAAAGTTCTCCCCCGTAATTTGAATATCAATTCGACTTTTTGTTTGAACGTCTTTTGGTTCTATTGGGCAAAATTGTGATTTAATTATTATAGATTTATCATCTTTTGCTTCTGAAATCTTTAAGAGTTTTTCATTAAAACAAAATTCTCTCAATAAGTCATAATTCTCATCTTTTCCAAGAATATCCACTAAAATATCAGTACAATAATCTTCCAATCTATTAGATTGAAGCCTTTCAAAAATATTCATGAAAATATCTAAATGTCATCTATTTAAGTTAAAGAGATTTTAATATATCGTCCCTACGGGACTTTGAATTCATTTTTACATTATATACTACCGATATAGCATCCCTACCGGATATTGAAAAATGAATCTCAATGACTTAGTCCCGTAGGGACGATATATCGGTAGAAAAGAATTAACTCTATTCTGGTATCCCGTAGGGATAATATATTATTTTAATTTTCTAATCTTCAGATTCTAAAGACAGATTATTGCTATGGTTTTGCAACAAAATATGCCTTCATTACCTACTTCAAAACTATCATACTTAGCTCAAACTATCCTACCAAATTACTTATAATTCAGTCCATCGCCAAATTTGAACAGCGCATAGTTAGCTTCCATAAATCCTGGTACATCAGATTTGTTGTCTTCTGCTGCTTTCTGTGAAACAGGTGTTGAAAAAGGCATTTTTCCGGTTGGGTTAAATATGCCTGTAATCACATCTAAAACGGCATCCTGCGTTGTACCAAAAGTAGCTAAAATCGTCTTTGCGTTGCCCTTATCAATTTCATCAATTACCCACGGATTGGTATAATTTACTACTACAACAGTTGGTTTAGAATTAATGAGTTCATTGATATGCGGCACATTAATTTTGTTTTTCGACAGGCTCAAATCTATGGGTTTTCCTTGTGAGGAAAACAGGCCACCACCCGAGGGAATAAGCCAGACTAAAACTACATCTGCCTCATCTTTATTTGCTACAAATTCAAGGTTCCATCTATTCTCTTTTGGCATATTGACAGAAACAGGATTCTGAGCCTGACCGCCAGGAGCGCCTCCTCTTTCGTAATATGTCTCAAAATACACCTTTTTCTTTTGTTGAATGGGCAACAGTTGCGCATCATTTCTCAATAAAACGATTGATTTCCGAAACGCTACATCTGCTTTTTTCTGAAACTCTGCGTTTCCGACCGTTTTTACTGCTACATCTACATCAACAAATGGATTTTCAAACAAGCCTAATTCAAATTTTTCTCTTAACAAACGAGCAATTGATTCATCAATTCTTGCTTCTGAAACTAATCCTGTTTTAACAGTTTCGAGCAAAAGAGCCGGGTCTGCTCCTCCCGAGAAAATATCAACACCTGCATCAAGGGCTTTCTGATAACGTTGCACCACCGTCAGGTTTTCAACACCCCACGGCATCATGTCAATAGGGCCTGTATCAGAGTTGATAATACCTTTAAAGCCTAATTTTTTACGTAATAAATCCTGAATGATTGCCTTGTTATATGAAAATCCCACTTCTTCCATACTCTTATCTTTCGGAGCCGAATAGTAAGGCATAATGGCCGATGTACCTGCATTGATAGCGGCAATAAAGGGTTTTACATGATAATCGAACATTCCACCCGGATAATGGGCATATTTACCCCAATCAAAATGTGAATCCTGTCCGCCAACCTGTGGGCCTCCACCCGGAAAATGTTTGGTGGTCATGGCTACTGAATTTTTACTCAGTTGTTTGCCCTGAAAACCCAAAACAATTTCACGAATCATATTAGAAGCTAAATCGGCATCTTCACCAAAAGTGCCTTCAATACGTTGCCAACGGGGTTCGGTTGCCAAATCGGCCATATACATATAGCCTTTTCTCAAACCTACTGACGACCATTCTTTGGCAGCTATTTCGGCAAACTCTCGTGTTAGTTTCAAATCTCTCATGGCAGCCATACCTAATTCGCCAGGCCACCTTGAAAAAGCAGTTGCTCCCACACTTAGTCCGATAGCTGCATCAACCGTTATATGATTACGAGGGTTTGACGCAACCACGGCAGGAATTCCCAAACGTGAATTTTCGCACAAAGCCTGTAAATTATTCGACCACTCAGCTATGGTTTTAGCACTGGTATTGGCTCTCAGAATAAAATGACGAAGATGAAAACCAGTTACACCCTTAGTTGTACCTGCTGCCGACATCATCGGTACAGGTAATGGCTTACGGGTAAACATATTAATGGGTTGCATCAAATCTTCTTCATTGAAGCCGGAAGAGATTTCCCCTCTGGCTGCACCAGCCTGAAATGAGTTATCTCCTGCCAACCGGGTAGTGCTGATAATCATAAAACCTATTTTTTCCTCAAGTGTCATTTGAGCAATCAGGTCTTTTATCCTTGTATCAACAGGTAACCGCCAGTCTTCGTATTTATCAAGTTTATTGTTTTTATTCAGGTCTTTAAACTCAAGGTTATTTTCTTTCAGAACCTTAACTGAGCGATAGCCTAAATCAACCTGTCTGGCTTTTTGAGCAAAGCCATTACTAAATCCTATCATCAATAGTATGATAGAAAGATATTTTGATTTCATATCATTGTTTAGTTCAGGTTGTTAATTCAACTCTCTAATCTTCAGATTCTTGAACGACACATTATTGCCGTGGTCTTGCAAGAGAATATTGCCTTTATCGCCTGCCCCAAAGTTATTATACTTTGCATATTTGCTTCGGGCTACTAACGCATTAAAAATATTACTTTTTCTTTCGTATTCTAATACCTTAAAGCCATTCAGCCAGTGTTGCACGATATTGTTGGGGTACACCACCAAACGAGCCTGATTCCAGTCGCCAATTTTGCGTTGGAAGCGTTTATCTAATTTATAAGAAGGTATCAGGTCATATAAACTGGCTAAAGTACGATTCCCTACTACTCCCTGCTTGGCATCAGGGTGGCGTTCGTCGTCTAATACCTGAAACTCCAGCCCGATTCCTGATTTTCCACCTGAGTCAAAATCTTCGTTTACAAAGTATTTCAAGCCTGAGTTCGCCCCTTCGGTCAGTTTAAACTCAAAAGTCAGTTCAAAAGCCCCGAATTGCTGATCTGTTACAATATCATTCCCTGTTTCTGAACCATCAGAAGGGCTTACATTGATTGCACCATCTACTACGCTCCAGTGTTTGTCAGGCATTTTGGTTTGGTGTACCCCTCTCCAACCTGTAAAATCCTTACCGTTGAAAAGCAATTTAAAGCCTTGTGCCTGTTCTTGTGGCGATAGGTTGTTCAATAACAGGTTTACCACTGGTGTATTGTCTGTAGGGCTTGGTTTCAGATTATCGGTCTGGATTCTGATGTTTCTCCAACGAATCTGTTTACCTGGTGTATCGTTTTTACCAATGGCATGTACTTGTAAAGCAATAAAGCCGCTTGGTGTTACATCGTCAACTAAATACGCTACAGGTACATCATTAACCCATGTACGGATAATATTGCCGATCGCTTCAATACGGTATTTATTCCATTGGTCTTTCTTAAAGGCTTTTTGACCTTCAGGATTTGAGTTTGGAATATACAACCAGTCACGGCGGGCTTCGTCATAAATACCACCCGACCAGGCACGCGCTGATGGGTCAATTTCCATCTGATAACCATGCACCCGTCCATCTTTGTAATCAGCTTTTGACAAACTACGGAATTGTATGCCTGAGTTCATTGAATTATCGACTTTCAGCTCTAATTCCAAAATGAAATCGCCGTAGTCTTTCTCAGTAGCTAAAAAAGAGTTGGGGGTATCCGAAACAGTAGTACCTACAATTTCGCCGTTCTCAATGGTATATTTAGCTTTACCATTCAGTTGTTTCCAGCCTTTCAGGTCTTTTCCATTGAAAAGAGAAGTCCATTTCTGCGCTGTAGCCGTGTAGAAAACCGACTGTACAACCAGAAAAGTTATTAGTATTTTTTTCATTCAGGTATGAATAGGATTGAATAATTTTATTCAAAATTACGATTTATGCGCTTATCAGTCTAATACCTATTTGGCTAAAAATTCCTAAAATTTGATAAAATCCTTACCTTTTTATTAGGAGAATTTAATGTTTATCGACTCTAAGTATTTTTTACTGGTTTGTCCGCTCTCTAAAGCTGTTCTGCCTTTTACAGGTACAGAGTCTAATTCTATCACATTCCAGCCTTTGAACTTAATTTTTTCTAATGCCTTGAAAATAGCCGGAAAATCTACACGCCCCTGGCCTAATTCTACAAACTGATAGCCCGATTTACTTTCTACAGGCTTGGTATCTTTGATATGTGTGGCATGCAGTATGTCTTTATATTTGATAACTGCCTCGGCGGCATTGCCACCACCTTGTGTGTAGTGAGCCACATCGAGTTCCAGTTTAATATATTTGGTATCCATGCTTGTAGCAACTATTTCTACCTCCTCAGGGGTTTCGCCTAACTGGTGCATGTGGTTATGCCAGGCCGGTTGCACACCCGTTTCTCCCAAAACCTGTTTGGCTACTTCCGACATATTTTTGGCATATTTTTTCAACTCCTCTGTGGTCGGATTTCTGTCTTTCGGACGAGAAACGTTTGTAATCTGTAAAGAAT
Source organism: Emticicia agri (assembly GCF_004168285.1). Classification (GTDB taxonomy): domain Bacteria; phylum Bacteroidota; class Bacteroidia; order Cytophagales; family Spirosomataceae; genus Emticicia; species Emticicia agri. The sequence continues at coordinate 114,825 of NZ_SEWF01000010.1, forward strand.
TTCCTCCCAGCGCTTTTACAAAACGTGCGTGGTTCAGGTGTGTTTCCAAATCTTTCGAAATATCATCCTGAATGCCTACGTTTCCGCTCGAAAACATAGCTAATGTCAGACCATTCTGGTCTAATAAGTCTTTTAAGTCTTGTGGTTTGTCTTTAAAAGGTGCGTAGGTATTGGCCCTTAACTGTATTCCTTTGAAACCCAAAGCGGCAATGTCTTTAATGGCTATCAAATCATTACCATTCCAGGTAATGGCCGAGTAAGCCATTTTGTGTTTAATTTTTGCGGTGGCTAAACTTTCAAAAGAAATCAGTGAAGATGCGGTCAGTAGCGACGCCTGAGTGAGGAAGTCTCTGCGGTTCATGGGGTTGAAAATGTTTATTATAGATGAATGTTGAATTTACTAAAACTTAAAAAGAGAGGACTCCTTGAAATGAAGGAGCCTCTCCCGTGAACTATGATGAAACAAAACTAACTAAAATCCTGGATTTTGTGCAAATGCACCTTTGGCTGACCGGTCAATCTGTGTCTGAGGTATCGGGCGCACATTGTGTCTGTCAGCAATATTTACTGCTGCTTGTGGGTTATGCATTTTCACTCTTTCTACCAGTAATCCCCAACGTTTCAAATCTACCCAACGCATTTGTTCGCCAGCCAGCTCTCTCGCTCTTTCTTCAATAATCATTTCGAAGTTCATCTGAGCTTCAGTAATCAGCATCGCATCTTTTTTGCCCGGCCAACCTGCTCGGTAACGTACCATATTAAATGCCTTTGTTGCATCTGCTATGTTTCCTGCTTTTAATTGTGCTTCTGCCAACATCAGATAAATATCTGCTAAACGGAACACGAAGAAATCACGGCTACCAGCTTCATAAGTCAGGTCAGGACGTTTAGTATCAAAAAACTTAGTCAAGGTCGGGAATAATGCCTCGTCATATCTGCTTGGTACTAATACCTGATATTTTTTCTTGGCACGCTCTTCCAAAGACATTTCATAACCCGGAATAAAAATAGCTGTATCTCCGGCTGCGAAAGTAAGTTTGGTTTTAGAGTTATCAAAAGAAGCATTCAGGTTTGCTCCAGGGTTATTGCTCAACCAGGTATCTCTGAAAGTCTTTTTGTAACGAGAGTCGTTGGTTCTGTCAGCAAATACGGTATTCAATAAATAAGAAGTAGGGCGTAAACGTTTGAATGGGCGGCCATAGAATACATCACGTTTCATACCCGGTTGAACGTCATACTGCATACCAAAGAACAAGTGCAGGTTATTCCCACCATTCACAGCACCTGTATTATTGGTAAGGTTGGTTAATGGGTCAGAAGTATATTGTACGGCAAAAACAACTTCACTATTCTGCTGATTGTTTTCGTCATGTACCTGAGCAAAATCATCTAACAATTTAAAGCCATAGTTATTGATAACATTATTGCAAAGGGCTGCTGCTTTGGTAAAGTCATCGGCAGCTTTTTGAGCAGAATAGGCTTTTGTCAAATAAACTTTAGCTAAAAGTGCTTCTGCAGATGCTTTGGTAGCACGGCCATAGTCAGACGAATGACCTTTTGCTTCCAGATTAGCTACTGCCTCATTCAAATCTGCAATAATAGCATTGTACATTTCGGCATCAGAGGCTCTTTTGGTGTCTTTGGTTGGTGACAAAGTTTCGGTTAGTCTCAAGTCTACCCCACCCCATTGCATAAACAGGATATAATAGTAGTGCGCTCTCAGGAATTTGGCCTCTGCGACTCTCAGTTTTTTGATAGCATCTGATACGGCTGCTTTCGGTGCCCTTTCAATAACTGCATTACAAGTATTTATACCACGATAGAGTTCATCCCAGGTATTAATCAGATAGTCAACTGTTGGTTGCATCTGCGTATCGTAGAAATGGAAGCCTTTATAACCACCATCTGCTCCTGTTGCATAAATATCGGTACCATACTCGGTCAGGGTTAAACCTTGCTGACTTCCATAGAAATATCTGAGTGAAGAATAAGCTGATTTAACTGCATCTTCAAACCCTTTGGCAGTATTCATGTAATCGTTGCCGATACCCGATACTACTTTTTCGTCCAATAAATCTTTGCAGGATTGAGTTGTCAAAAGAATTGACATTACCCCTAAGACTTTGATTGGTTTTAATATATTTTTTAGTTTCATTTTCTTAAATAATTAAATAATTTTTCAACTTAGAATCTTACGTTCAAACCAAAGGTTGTAACCGAAGTAGCAGGTACAACGTTTTCACTCACGGCAGTTGTTCCGTTACCTGAAGAAGTAATCGTTGCCTCAGGGTCAATACCATTATATTTATCACGATATACCGACCAGATTTTAGGTTGTTGGATACTTGTGTACAAACGTAGCGACTCCATACCCAATTTCTTAGCAATTTTTGGAGAGAAAGTATAGCCAAAATTGATATTTCTTAATTTAACAAAAGTACCGTCGTAGTAAATCAACGTAGTATTGTAAACCGGGAACTCCTGTGTACTTTTCGGACGAGGGAATTCGTTAGTCGGATTATTTGGTGTCCAGTAATCAACTTTGATTTGTTGGTAGCGACCTGCCAACTGGTTTCTGTTCTGATGGAAACCACTCACAATCATGTTTCCGAAACGACCAAACAAGAAAGCTGATAAATCGAAACCTTTGTACTCAAATCTGGTGGTAAAACCAGCGCTAAAATCAGGAATATCTGAACCCAATAATACGCGGTCTGCGGCTGTAATTTTACCATCACCATTCGTATCCTGTACTCTAATCTGACCTACTTCACTACCAAACGATTTTGCCAGATCAGCTTCGTTTGTTTGCCAGATACCTACTTTTTTGAAGTCGTAGTATGAGTTTAACGGTTGACCGATAAACCAACGGTTTCCTAAGTCGTCAACTTTACCATTATATAAAGAAATGATAGCTTCGGTATTTTTGGTAAAAGTAAAGTCAGTTGTCCATTTGAAACCACTCGGCGAATTTACGTTTACAGTTGTAAAACCTAATTCTATACCTTTGTTACGAGTCTGACCTACGTTTCTTGTTACAGACAAGAATCCGGTTGAACCTGGTAACTGGTCAGATAATAGAAGGTCGGTAGTATTGGTTTCATACAATTCTAATGAACCCTGGATTCTGCCTCTCAGGAAGCTAAAATCTAACCCGATATTAGCTGTTGCAGAAGATTCCCATTTCAAATCAGGATTTCCGATAGTATTTGGTCTGTAACCAAAAGCTGCTGCTGAACCCCAGGCATAAGCTGTTCTGGTTAATAAACCTTGTGTCTGGTAAGGAGCTACCCCCTGATTACCTACTACACCCCAGCCTGCTCTCAGTTTCAATAAATCTAACCAGGTAACTTGTTTCATGAAAGGCTCATTGCTGATATTCCAGCCTAAAGCAATACCTGGGAAATTACCATATTTGGTATTGGCACCGAAACGGCTTGAACCATCACGGCGTAGCGTAGCTGTCAGGAGATACTTATCATTGAAATCATAGTTCACACGAGCCATGTAAGAGTTAATGGTCCATTGAGTTAAACCACTACCTACCAACAATACCGAACTTGCATTACCTAAGTTATAGAACTGTTGCGTTTCTGCCGGCACACCTTGTACCTCAGTTCTGAAAACTTCAAAATTATCTCTCTGAATAGAGTGTAGTAAAGTAACCCCTAAGTTATGTTTACCACTAAATGTTTTGTTGTAGTTAACGATATTCTCCAATGTCCAGTTAAAGCCGTTGTTATTCTGAACAGAAGCCTGCGGGTCACCGAATTTACGGGCATTAGTAGCTGCCCCAATAAAGCGTCCCCATCTCTGAATAGTAAAGTCAGGCCCAAAATTTACACGGTATTTTAAACCTTCGATAATTTTAACCTCTGCATACAGGCTATTAAACAAACGGTATTTTTTGGTTTCATCTACTTGTGCACCCGGTACAATCTCTGCCAACGGGTTAGTTAATAACGCATCATTGGTTGGAGAGAAAATAAGGTTTCCATTATCGTCATATGGTCTTGCTAACGGGTTCTGCTGAATGGTCATACCATAAGGGTTCAGGTTTTCTCCGTTTCTGATGCTGTACATGGTATAAGAAGATAAACCCACTTTCAGACGATTATTGATATTATGGTCAATATTTACCCTTAAAGACATACGGGTATAATCTAATCCGGCTGTAATACCTTTATCCTGAAAATATCCGCCTGAAATATAAAACTGTGTTTTATCATTTCCACCTTGTACGCCTAATGAGTGGTTCTGCATCACACCATTGCGTAAAAGCAAATCCTGCCAGTCGGTGTTAGTACCGTTAGCAATACCTCTTGCTACAGCTGGGTCACCCCCTAATACAGCAATTTTTGCATCAGCAGCAGGATCGCCCACACCTGTTGGTACAGGATTGCCATTGGCATCTTTATAAAGGTTAGTAGCACGATAAGCCTCTCTTACATACTCAAGAAATTCAGGTCCACTAAACAAGTTGATTTTATCAAGTGGTGTTGAAACCCCGCCGTAAGTATCAAAACTTACGGTTGTTTTGCCTTTTACCGCTCCTCTTTTAGTAGTTACTAATACAACCCCGTTAGCACCTCTGGCACCATAGATGGCTGTAGCCGTAGCATCTTTCAAAACTTCCATAGATTGAACATCGCTTGGGTTCAGGTCTTCGTAGCCTGCTGATAACGGAATACCATCTACTACATATAGCGGGTCGTTACCTGCGTTGAACGAACGACGACCACGAATCAGAATCTTTGGTACTGACCCCGGTCTTGAACCTGATTGAGAAACGTCAACCCCGGCTACACGGCCTTGCATAGCTTGCCCTAAACTGGTAATAGGCATTTCCTGAATCTGTTTCGCACTTACCGACGAAATAGCACCAGTGGTCTGGCTTTTCTTCTGTGAACCATAACCTACTACAACTACTTCACTTAAAGCAGCTGCATCTTCTTCCAACGATACATTAATGGTAGTTCTTCCACCGGTGGCAACTTCCTGCGCTTTAAACCCGATGTAGCTGAATACTAAAACCGAATTGGCTGAGGCCTGAACCGAAAATTTACCACCTGCATCTGTGATGGCACCCTGAGTAGTTCCTTTTACTGTAACACTAACGCCCGGAAGGCCAGTGCCTCCAACGTCAGAAACTGTTCCCGAAACAGTACGGGTTTGAGCTTGTGCAAACTGCCCGCTAAGAAGTACGGCAAACACAAGCAACATTTTTTGTAGTAGTTGTTTCATACAAATTATTAAGGTTAATATAAAATTAGGCTTCCGCTAAAAAAATGTAAATTTTATATTGGAATAATTACAAAATTAGGTATATATATAGGGTTTTACCACTAAAATTTAGTCATTTTCTAATATTTTTTTGACAAGTTATTTGTATATTTAAGCAAGAAAACATAGTGCTATTGAATTTTGCCATTATATTTACATGATTTTTCTATTAGCTATCAAAAGAAATAGAGTATAGACTGAACTGGTATTAATAGCGACAAAAGAAATGAAACCCCAATTACTCAAAATATCAAACCCTGCTGATTATTCGTTTAATCTTTATGTGCAGGAATGCCCTTTCTTCCCGACCCCCTGGCATTATCACCCCGAATACGAAATTGTACTTATTTTAGAAAGTACCGGAAAGAAATTTATTGGGAGCAGCATTACAGACTATAGCCCGGGCGACTTGTGTATGATTGGTTCTTACTTACCTCATTATTACCGCAATGACGAAGAATTTTATGTAAAAGATTCAGGTCTGAAAGCCCGTTCGTTGGTAATTCATTTTTTAGAAGATTTTTTAGGAGACAAATTTTTAGAGATTCCCGAGAGTCAGGCAATCAAGGCTTTGCTCGAACGCTCGAAAAGAGGTTTGTCATTTGGTGAGAAAACAGTGCAGAAAGTAGAGCCTAAATTTAAAAATCTGCCGAATCTGAAAGGCATGAGCCGATTGCTCGAAATGATTTCTATTCTGACGATTCTGGCCGAAAGTGAAGACAAGCAGGATTTAACTACTAACCCTATCTCGCTACGTAATGAAGTCGATTCAGCCCGTATGAATAAGGTATTTGAATATGTGATGCAGAAATATCAGGAAGAAATACAGTTGAGCGATGTGGCCGAACTGGCCAATATGAGTGAGTCGGCTTTTAGTCGTTATTTTAAAAAGCGCACACGCCGTACTTTCTCACAATTTCTTGCCGAAATACGGATTGAACACGCCTGTAAATTACTGATGGCTGATAAAATGAGTGTGGCAGAGATTTCTTTCGAAAGTGGCTTTAATAACCTTTCTAATTTCAACAGGCAGTTTAAGGCTATTAAAAAGATAACACCGCTTACTTACCGCACCAAATTCCTGGAGTAGATTAATGCTTAGGGCAATCGCACTGGTTTTTGCCTTTAAACAAGCCCCACATAAAGCCTTTTTTCTTTTTGTAAGCGCCGCTTTTTTTTCTTCGGCCTTTGCCCAATTCTTTTTTAACACCAACAGAAGTCTTAGTGTCGATACTCGCTGCCTGAGAGAACTCAGGCGTAATGGCTAATAAGCCTATAATACCCAGAATGGCTACTTTTTTCATTTGGTTAGTCTATTTTCAATTGAAACGAAAAAACTTTGACAAAAATTACACCATTAATCTATTTTTCGACTGAAAAAGCCATCTGTTTATTGGTAAATGGTACTTTGGCTTTAGCCAGTGAACTTTATAAACAGCATAGTTTCTGTAAATATACTCATAAAAAAACAAAAACCTCCTGCGGCAAAGCCACAGGAGGTTTCCAAACCCCTAACCTAAACAAAATATGAGAATGTACGCTTTATAGTCTGAATTTAAGGCTGTTAATCCGTTCTACAGAGAAACATGTATTACTATAGCATTGATGGCAAAAGATTTTTGTAAATAGTTTTCATGGCTTTTAAAAAATATTTACTATACTTGATTGTTAATTGTTTTTGTTTGATGGTTCAAAATTAATGAGTAACCCTGACCTGAAAAAGGCAGAATTGATTGCCGGATAGGAAGAATATACGTGTGGCAGGTTTTGACTCATATATGGCTCGACAGTTAACGCTCCCTCTTATTAACCTGATTTCTATTGATAACCTATGAAAAAAGCTACTCATGCCCTGGGCTTTGTCCTCCTGTTTGTATTTTTCTGCTACCAAAGTTATAGTCAGGGACCTAAAGTCTTGATTATAACCGCCCATCCTGACGATGAAACGATGTTTCCGGTAACTGTTTTCAAGGTTACGCATGAAATGAAAGGCACTGCCGACGTTGCCCTGATAACAGATGGTTCGGGTGGATACAATGGCTTGGTGGCCTCGAGCTATTATGGAAAAAACATGACCGATTCGGCTACTGGAAGAACATATCTGCCTTTAATCCGGAAAAAAGAGTTGCTTTGCTCCGGCGAAGTAATGGGTATCAGAAATTTTTATTTCTTCGACCAGATTGATGATTTCTATCAGATGAATCCGGAGCCTTTTCTATCGGGCGAGCGTTGGGATATGAATTATTGTGAAAAAAAATTAGATAAAATCTTAGAGCAGGGTAAATACGATTTTATTTTTTGTTTGGTGCCCGATGCAGGTCAGCATGCACATCACAAAACAGCCAGTATTATGGCCTTGCGGGCAGCGCAAAGATTCAAAGGTGCCGATAAACCCATTGTATTAGGTGGCAGGTCGGCCAGTAAAGATTATTCATTCAGATTTACTGAATTAGAGAATTATCCCGAAACCAGAATTTCAAGCAAAGCCCCGGTCTTTTACTTCGACCGCTCTTATGGCTTTGGCGAAAACAATAAACATAGCTATATGATTGTAGCAGACTGGGTAAAAGCCTGCCATAAATCACAAAGCGGAGATATGAATGCGGCCATGCACAAAGGCGATTTGGAGACATTCTGGTATTTTGAGATAAATGGCGACCTAAACATTGAAAGAACCAGAGCTTTTTTTGAACAACTGAAAAGCAGTGGTTTTCCTACAAAATAGATAGATTGTTATAGCCGCTAAACCATTTTATCGGCTAAGTGTCTGTTTTACATTTTTAAAAAAATTTAAAAATTAAATTTCTGAACATCAAAAAAAATGTTTTGTTAATAAGAAAAGCCTTAAATTTGTCAAAATTTCCTGCGATTATTGCTCTAAAACAAAACTACAATCATAATGGAACAGCAGATTATCACAAATGAACCTATTGCTTACGAGAAGATTCCAACCAAAATTTTTAAAGATTCAAAAGAGGCATCGAAGGCGGTTGCACAAGAAATTGCTGATTTGATTCGGGAAAAACAAAAACAAGGAAAACAATGTATTCTTGGTCTGGCCACAGGCTCTTCTCCTAAATCGGTATATGCCGAGTTAGTAAGAATGCACAGAGAAGAAGGACTAAGCTTTAAAAATGTAGTTTCTTTTAACCTTGACGAATACTTTCCGATGGAACCTGACTCTCTGCAAAGTTATGTTCGTTTTATGAAAGAGCAACTTTTTGATAAGGTTGATATTCCGAAAGAAAACTATTTCATTCCTGATGGAACTGTTCCTGCCAGTAAGGTAAAAGATTTTAGTGATGAATATGAGCGAAAAATAGATGCCATGGGTGGGCTCGATTTTCAGTTGTTAGGTATCGGGGCAAATGGTCATATTGGTTTCAATGAGCCTGGTTCATTAATTAATTCAAGAACCCGTCTGATGATGCTCGACCACTCAACCCGTGTAGCAGCCGCCTCAGATTTTGGTGGTAGTCTGGTAAAAGTTCCGAAAAAAGCCATTACCCTTGGTGTTTCTAAAATTCTGAATGCCAAAAGAGTAGTACTACTGGCATGGGGTGAGAGAAAAGCACCTGTAATTGCAGAAGCCGTTGAGGGCAGAGTAACCGAATCGGTACCTGCTTCGTACTTACAGACCCATGCAAATTCGTTGTTTGTGATAGACGAAAGAGCGGCATCAGAATTAACCCGCATGAAAACCCCTTGGTTGGTTGAAGATGTTGACTGGACAAGCAAAATGGTGAAAAAGGCAGTTACTAATCTATCGCTTTCTTTAAGTATCCCTATCCTGAAACTGACTAATAAAGATTATAACGATAATGGTTTAAGTGATTTACTGGCGCAACACGGACAAGCCTACGAAATCAATATTGAAGTATTTAATCAACTACAACATACCATTACAGGCTGGCCGGGTGGTAAACCCAATGCCGATGATACCAATCGCCCTGAAAGAGCTTTACCTGCTAAAAAACGTGTGATTATTTTCAGCCCTCACCCGGATGATGATATTATCTCAATGGGTGGTACATTCCAGCGTCTGGTTGACCAGGGGCACGATGTACATATCGGTTACCAAACCTCAGGTAATATTGCCGTGGCCGACGATGAAGCTATCCGTTTTATTGATTTTGTGGTTGACTTTAACCATAAATTCGGCATTGAAAATAAAGAAACGCAAACTTTGTTTACCGAGGCAAAAGAGTTCTTGAAAAACAAGAAAGATAGCGATATTGACCCTGCTGCCGTTAGATACGTAAAAGGCTTGATACGTAGAGGTGAAGCTAAAGCTACTTGCCGCTTTGTAGGTATTCCGGAAGAAAACGTACATTTCCTGGATATGCCTTTTTACGAAACAGGCCGTATTGAGAAAAAACCTCTTGGCTCCGAAGATGTAAAAGTGGTAGCTGATTTGATAGAAGAAGTAAAACCGCATCAGGTATATGCTGCCGGAGACTTAGCTGACCCACATGGTACCCATAAGGTTTGTTTAGATGCTATTTTTGCTGCTATTGAGGGCTTGAAACACAAAAACTTCATGAAAGACTGCTGGGTATGGCTATACCGTGGTGCATGGGCTGAGTGGGATATTCATGAAATTGAAATGGCTGTGCCTATGTCGCCTGACCAGGTGTTACAAAAACGTATGGGTATCTTTAAACACCAATCGCAAAAAGATGGTGTGGTGTTCCAGGGTACCGATGCCCGTGAGTTTTGGCAGCGTGCCGAAGAGCGCAACAGAGCTACAGCAGGTCTTTATAACAAATTAGGGCTGGCAGAGTACGAAGCAATGGAAGCCTTTGTGAGATGGAAGTTTTAAAAGTTAATTTTGATTATATAGATATGAAAAAGGCGTTTGAAGAATCAAACGCCTTTTTCATATCTATATAGCAAAGTTTAAATCGTCTTCACTTCAAACTTAAACTTATCTTTGTTAGGCACACATTTGCCATCTTTGGTTGTACAAGTCTGACATTCTATTTTACCCTCAATCACCGGATTTGCCTTTTTTATTTTTACTTTCTGAATAAACTTGGCTTCGTGTTCAAAGTATTGTACTTTGCCTCCCCATATATCATCAAACTTTTCTTTTGGTTTCACGGGTACCAATTTACCTACCAAAGCATACGTATCGTTTTTAGTAAAGTTGGCTGTTGTTGGCAATGGGCCGTCTACTTTCAGTTCCGACGAGTACATATACCAGCTATCATCAATTTTTGCTGTAAAAACCAAATCAATGGTTTCGCCTACTTTAGCAGAAGTTTTTGAGGGTGTAAATGTCCACTTGGCAGGTTTAAGAATCTGTGCTGAAGCTGCCAGCGAAAAAGCAAACAAAAATATAAAAAGGATTTTTTTCATGCGTTTAAAAAATAGATGCTATAATATTACTTCTATGTTATTTTCATTGATTAACGACCAATTATTCATTTTCATATATAGTTGGGTCAAAACTATAATGTAATCGGCGCAGTACTGTTCAATTTTGGCTTTATCTTTTTCTTTGTAATAAATATCATTGATGAGTTCTCCACTCACTTCAGTTTCACCACCCGGAATATCAAACAAAGCTGCCAGCAAATCTAAAGAGGTATAATTCTTATAGTCGCCAAACTTCCACATATCTAAAGTATCAATATGGTTGATTTCCCAGGGCTTTTTGCCTGATACCTGTAAAACACGGGGCAAGGCAATTCCGTTCACTAACATGCGGCGGCAAATATAGGGAAAGTCAAATTCTTTGCCATTATGTGCACACAACATCAGGTTTGAACCTGCCTTGTGTTTTTCAAGAATGTTTTTAAACTCCTCTAAAATCTCTGCTTCCGTTTCACCCCGAATCATTTTTACACGCAGTGACATCTCATCATTATCATCAAAAAAAATGCCACCAATACCAATACAAATAATTTTGCCAAACTCGGCATAGACAGAGGAGCGTTTCAGATATAAATCTTCATCTGAAAGATTATCGTTATTCTGAAAGTAGCTTGCTTTTTTAAGCCACAACTGTTTTAATCTGGGGTCGAGTGCCTCTAAATGTGCTTCCTGTGAGACTGTCTCAATATCTATAAAGAGAATATTCCTGAGAAACTTTGCTGTATTTTCTGCCATGATAATTGTGTGTATTTAACTAACAAATATACACAATTTATATCAGAAAATAAAGCAATAATGCCAGTAAAATCCAGTAAAGAGGCAAAATAAACATCACGATTCCGCCTGCTATAGAATCAAAGAAAACTGACCCCCGGGTAACCCTTTTTGAGAGACTTGTGGCTAACAAATTAACCGGAAAATTCACTATTAGACCTATGTAATAAAAAGGATTTTTCCAGAATGATGGCTTAGGTAAAGGCGCTTCTAAAAGTCTGGTCAGTTTCTCACTTAATATCCGGTTAAACTCTTTCAGAAACAGACCTTCGCCGGCTTCTTTTGGCAATTCTTCTTGCTGCAATGCCTCACCAATATTTACTTTAACTATTTTACCAAATTTATTAAAGTTATTATAAGTAATCGTAACAGGTACTACGGTTACATCTATCTGCTCATCCCAGGCTTTCTGAGCCAGCCTGCCTGTACCCTTTTTTAAGGGTAATAGTTTGGTCTGGTGTATGCAAAGCCCCTCCGAAAATATCAATACTATTTCGCCTTGTCTGAAAAGCTCAATACATTTTCTGAAAGTTTCATCATTATCGCCCAGGTACTCTTTTCCTTCTGACAACCTGTACATAGGCATCATATATAGGCTCGATAATATTTTTTTTGCCAGGGGTTTCTTAAATACATCTCCACGAGCCAGAGACCAGATTCTGCGTTCATAATGACCACACAGCACTACCGCATCAAAAAACGAATTGGAGTGATTGGAAGCTAACAGAACTGCTCCCGATTTGGGTATGTTTTCTAAACCAGTAAATTCAATACGTTTGATAAAAAACTTTAAAAGAAAAGGAGAGAACACTCTAATAGTATCGTAAAGCAAGGCTTATATGTGTTTAAATAATACAATAAATCTGTTTAAATTTCAAAATTCATAAGAAATAAGGTCTTCTGCAAGCATTAGGTCCGATTAGTATTTGTTTAACATATATTAGTAGTTTTTTGTCCAATATTTCATAAAAATTAAATTCTCTTTGGTTTTCTTACAAGGGGCTGTAATTTCGTCGCTGTTTTACAACAAAACTTCACCAGAGGATGTTTAAATAGTGCTTTTCTGACTGAAGATTTACTGACAGCCGTCAGATGCTATTATTTAGAATTACTCGCAAGCCAAAGAAACAACATGAATAACCTACAAGAGAAAATCACGGCTATTTTTCCTACTGCCGACCAGATTCCAGATGCTTATCAGATTCAACCCGTTCACCAGAAAGAATATCTGGTAGGGGGTGAAATGCGCCAATGGACAGGTAAAACACAAGATGTATATTCGCCTGTGTATATTAAAGGAGCCGATGGAAAGTTTGAAAGTAAGTATATCGGTAGTTTTCCGATTACAGATACAGCCGAAGCAATGGAAGCCTTAGATGCAGCCGTTAAAGCCTTTGACAGTGGCCGTGGCGAATGGCCTACCATGAGCGTAACTGAGCGCATTACCTGTATGGAAAACTTCGTGAAGAAGATGCTGGCGAAGAAAACAGAAATCGTAAACCTACTCATGTTTGAGATAGGTAAATCTCTGGCTGACTCAATCAAAGAATTTGACCGTACTGTTGAATATATTTATGATACCATTGATTGTCTGAAAGACATAGACCGTGCTTCTTCAAGATTTAAGATAGAGCAGGGTATTATCGGGCAAATCCGCCGCTCACCGTTTGGGGTAGTACTTTGTATGGGGCCGTTTAATTATCCATTAAACGAAACCTATACCACGCTTATTCCGGCTATTCTGATGGGTAATACTATACTTTTCAAGCCACCTAAACACGGTACGCTTTTGCACTACCCAATGTTACAGGCATTTAAAGAGTGTTTCCCTAAAGGGGTTGTCAATACCATCTACGGGCGTGGTGCCAATGTAGTACCACCTATAATGCAAAGCGGTAAAATAAATATCCTGACCTTGATTGGCTCAAGCAAAGTAGCCAACGATTTGAAGAAAATGCACCCTAAACTCAACCGCCTGAGAGCAGTATTAGGTTTAGATGCTAAAAACGCAGGGATTGTTTTGAAAAATGCCGATGTAGAATTAGCCGTTAAAGAATGTATTTTAGGTTCGTTGTCGTTCAATGGTCAGCGTTGTACTGCCATCAAAATTATATGGGTGCACCGTTCGATTGCGAAGAAATTCCTGAACAGATTTACTGAAGAACTGGAAAAACTGAAATTCGGCATGCCTTGGGAGGCTGGTGTTAATCTAACCCCACTACCTGAACCAAACAAACCTGCATACCTGACCGAGTGTATTGAAGATGCCAAAGCCAACGGTGCAGAAGTAATAAACGAAGGGGGCGGAACTGTTGTCAATTCATTTTTCTATCCAGCCGTATTATACCCTGTGAATAATAAAATGAAGGTTTATGAAGAAGAGCAATTCGGGCCTTTGATTCCGGTAGTGCCTTTTGATGATGTAGAAGAACCTATTCAATACCTCATTGATTCTTCTCATGGCCAGCAGGTAAGTATTTTTGGCACCAATTCTCACCAGATTGCCAATTTGATTGACCCTTTGGTCAATCAGGTAAGTCGTGTAAATATTAATGCCCAATGCCAGAGAGGTCCTGATACTTTCCCTTTCACCGGAAGAAAAGACTCAGCAGAAGGTACACTTTCTGTTGAAGATGCCCTGAGAGCGTTTTCTATCAGAACGGTAGTGGCTACTAAAGAAACGGCTGATAATAAGCAGATTTTCAACGAAATTGTAGAAGACCATAGTTCTCATTTTCTTTCTACAAAATATATTTTCTAAAACAAACCCCGCAGTTGCGGGGTTTTTATTTACATACGAAATATAATGTGTTACTATCCGTTTGTTTCGTTAAGAGAAATAAGTTTAGACAGGTTTTACCCTGAAGAGAGAATATTTTTATAATTTTGACAAATTTTTTTAAAGAAAACCCCAATTAAAAACAAAAACCTATGAAGATTTTCCCGAAAATAGTATTTTGTCTTTTTCTGACGGGCGCTTTTTATTCTTGTAAAAAATCCGTTACACCAACTAAAGGCACTATGGTTGGCGACTATGAGGAGGATTTATCAGCAGTTCGCTTGACTTATGATAAAAAACCCGACATTGAAAACCGGGAGGGTAAGGCTACTAAAGACAACGTATATACTGCTGTAAAAGACGAAATTCCTCTGAATGTTAACAGACAAGTAGACAAAGCGTTGGATTCTATTTCGGTACACAACAAAAATATCCGCTATGCTGCAGGATACAGAATTCAGGTATATGTAGGTAACGAACGTAGAGAACTGGATGAGGCCAGGTCTTATATTTATCAGAACTTCCCTGATATGAATACCTATGTAACATTCAGCCAGCCTACTTATCGACTCAAAGCAGGCGATTTCACAAGCAAAATGGACGCTGAAAGATTCTACAATTCCATTCGTCAACGCTATTCTATGGCTATGATTGTGCCTGAACGAATTGATATTCGTAAAAGCATGCAGACACGATAACAAAACCAACAGATAATTTATAAATCAGTTACTATGACAGCTTACGTTTTTCCGGGGCAAGGAGCTCAATTCAGTGGAATGGGCAAAGATTTATACGAAAATTCTCCCCAGGCTAAATCACTTTTTGATAAAGCCAACGAAATATTAGGTTTTGATATTACCAAAATTATGTTTGAAGGCTCTGACGAAGACCTTAAACAAACAAACGTTACACAACCTGCTGTTTTTCTTCATTCGGTTATATTAGCCTTGAATCTCCCTGATTTCAAGCCTGATATGGTAGCCGGGCACTCATTGGGTGAGTTTTCTGCACTGGTAGCTGCTGGTGCTTTGTCTTTCGAAGATGGCTTAAAATTAGTCGCTCAAAGAGCCGATGCCATGCAACGTGCCTGTGAGTTGAACCCTTCAACGATGGCGGCTATTCTGAATTTAGACGATAAAGTTGTAGAAGATATTTGCGCCGCTATTACCGAAAAATCAGCAGATAATGTAGTAGTAGCTGCTAATTATAACTGTCCCGGACAATTGGTTATTTCTGGAAGCATAGAAGGCATCAACATTGCCTGCGAAGAACTGAAAGCCGCCGGAGCTAAAAGAGCACTGGTTTTACAGGTTGGTGGAGCATTCCATTCTCCTTTAATGGAACCTGCCCGTGAAGAACTGGCCAAAGCCATTGAAAATACTAATTTCTCAACGCCTACCTGCCCAATCTATCAGAATGTCAATGCTATGCCATCAACAGATATTGGTACAATAAAGGCTAACTTAATTGCTCAGTTAACCGCACCTGTACGCTGGACACAATCGGTTCGCAACATGGTAGAAGATGGTGCTATCAGGTTTGTAGAATGTGGCCCGGGTAAGGTTTTACAGGGATTAGTAAAGAAAATTGCACCGGAAGTAGAGACTGCGGGGGCAGCATTGTGAATTGCATCATAGCTTCGGCCAAGGTTCACGGTCATGGGCATTCGAGGTGAGAAATGATCTATAAACACCAAAAAGACGTAGGCAATCCATGTCTTTTGGTCTATATTAAAAGGCACCTACCCCTTCTTCTCATCCAAAACTTCCTGTATCGCCGCTCTGGCCTCATCAGCTACTTCTTTGGTAGTTTTGCCTTTAGGCTCTATTCCTTTCAGCGCAGTCCATGATAATTTTGAAAAAGAAGTCAGCGGAAACATTCCACTGGTTGGGTTAAAGCTGCGTGTGCCCTGTATAGCAATTGGTACTACCAAGGCATTAGGTGCTCTTTTTAATAGAGCCGAAATACCCCCCTCGGCAAACGGTTTCATTTCATCTGTTTTTGAGCGTGTGCCTTCCGGGAAGATAACTGCTGAAAAATTATTCTCATGAATATATTTACTTAATCTTAGAATTTCTGATACTGCTTGTTTACCATCTTTACGGTCAATGAGGGCAGCCCCGCTTATGCGTAGATTATAAGAGATAGCCGGAATGCCATGTGCCAATTCTTGTTTAGATACAAAAATGGGTTGGTGTTTTCTGAGGTACCAGATAATACCGGGAATATCAAAAGTGCTTTGATGATTAGCTATAAAGATAATAGGTCTGTCTGTTGGGTATTCTTCTACCTGCTTAAATTGAACGCTTGTACCTGTTAGGTAATAGCTTGTATTAAGAGCGAGATTAAAGATATCGACTGATTTTTTATGGGCTTTTTTACCGAAAACATTGAAGGCAATTACCTGAACCACATGAAAAACAACTAATAATAGTCCAAAATAGAGTAAATAAATAACACTAAGTATATAATCCAGGATTTTTTTCATGAATTTTTTTTGAACAAAAGTAGGCAGAAAAAGGTCTTTAATACAAATTAAGTCAATATTTTACTTTTTTTAGCCAAATAAGATTTAACTTGTATCGATTTTCTAAATAAACGAGCTTTAAAAGACATTATCATGGAATTATCCAATTTAAGATTAGAGGTGATGAAATTTGTCGGACAAAAAATTGATTATTTTTTTGACGAATTTCTGAAACCCATCGAGACTAATTGGCAACCTTCAGACTTTCTTCCTGACGCAACAAACGAAAACTTTTTTCAAGAAGTAAAGCTAATACAAGAGAATGCCAGAGAACTGCCATATGACTATATAGCTGTATTAATTGGTGATACTATCACAGAAGAAGCCTTACCTACCTACGAATCCTGGTTAGTAGATGTAGTGGGGATTGACCAGGTTGATGAACCAAACGGTTGGGCCAAATGGGTACGAGGATGGACCGCCGAAGAAAACCGTCATGGAGACTTATTGAATAAGTTCTTATATCTGTCGGGTCGGGTAAATATGCGGGCGATGGAAACATCAACCCAATACCTGATTGCTGATGGTTTTGATATTGGTACAGGCCGGGACCCTTACCGGAATTTTGTATATACGTCTTTTCAGGAGTTAGCTACCAATATTTCGCACCGTCGTACGGCAACTTTAGCAAAAAAGTACAATAATAATTTATTGTCTAAGATGTGCGGGGTAATTGCTTCTGATGAGATGCGCCATGCTAAAGCCTACAAAACTTTTATCAGTAATATCTTTGAAGTTGACCCCTCAGAAATGATGCTGGCCTTTGAAGATATGATGAAAAAGAAAATCGTGATGCCTGCACACTTTCTGCGGGAATCAGGAGTAAAAATAGGCCAGACTTTCTCACACTTTTCTGATGCTGCACAACGATTAGGTGTTTATACCACTATCGACTATATTGAAATTATGGAGTCGTTATTAGACGAATGGAAGATATCAGGTATAACCAATCTGAATGATGCAGGCGAACGTGCCAGAGATTACCTGATGGCTTTGCCAAACCGATTAAGAAGGGTAGCTGAACGTACAAAAGTACCTACGTTAGAATATGAGTTCAGTTGGATAGCCTCGTAAAAACAATTGAGTGATTGTTGTCTTGAACTGTGATTGAACTGATTGATTTGATTTTAATGATTATGTCCAAAAATCATCAAAGTACTTATCATCAGTGAAATCCTTAAATCAGTTCAATCACAGTTCAAGACATATATACTCACTCACTTATTACAAAACTTATTCCACAACTCTGTGCCTTTGGCTTGTTGCAGGTTTTTGAGTTGTAGTAAATCTTCGCACATTTTTTTGGTGTCTTTTTTCATGGCATAGGCACTGGCTCTGCCATAATACGCATCAATATTCAGCGGATTTTTATCCAGACTCCACGTATAATTCCTGATAGCTTCGTTGTAGTTTTTCAGCGTAAGGTTATATTTTCCCTCTGCCAGAAATTCATTCGATTCCTGTATTTTTTCTTCATCTGATTGTTCTGTGGTAGAAGAGGTTCTTTCAGCCTGTTTCTCTGTCCACCCTAAATCAAAGCCCATCATTACCTCCACATTTACAGGTTGCCCTTCCCACATGGCAGGTCTCCATTTTCCTTCCGATTTCTTGATAGCAGCAATCAGTTTATTATTATAGCGGTCGCTGGTAGTTCTCAGAATCTCAATGCCTTTTACTTCTCCGTTTTTTGTAATAATAAACCGTGTATAGAAATCACCTGTCCTATATTCAGGAAAATCAAAATTCTCTGAAATATACTGGCTGGCATTCATTTCTGCATCCATAAAGAAAGGTTCCAGGTAATTGGGTTTATAGACATAGATAGTATCGCCGCCTTTGGTACGGTATTTCTCCGGCATGAAACCTATGTGATACAAATGCGCAGGAGTAAGAATAATTTTCAGCGCATTTGCCGACGAGTCAGCTGTAATTTGTTGTAAAACCAGTTTAATATCGCTTGCCTGTTCTATCTTATAAAAAGTATCTGTCCCTACAATAAGCGTATCATGTTTAACCCTATAAGGTCTGTCTCCGGTTCTACCATCATAAACCACCCGTGATGTGCCGTCTTTCTGAAAAATATAGCGCAATTGAATATCTCTGACAGCCTTATCTAAAATCGGGCTTCCGTCTTTTAAACGAATATCTTCTTTTATCCAGTCTCCTATCACGTTTTGTTTGAAACCTTGCGCAACAGCTACAGAAGAAAAACCAATTAAAATTAACGTTTTAAGCATACAGAATAAATATTTGTAAACGAAATTAATAAAAACAGCAAAAACTCATCAAAAGTCAAGCAGGTTTTTTCTTTAAATTATAAATCCTTTATTGTGTAACCAGTTTATCATAAATAGGTTTTAGTTGTGAGTCTCCAAAACCATAAACACCCTCTTGTTGGCTGAATTTACTAAAAACCTTGTAGAAATCAGTTTCTCCTTTTTGCAGAATAGCTGTCAATACACGTTCCGGTCTGCTTAGTTCTCCGTGTGCTGCAAAACGCTCAATATGCGCCTGACAGGCTACTTTTAAATACGGAAAGCAAGCCGATTTTCTTTCAGCTAATTGCGACAAAGTAAGTAAATCCTGATTCTTGTAGGCTTGCCATAATTCTCTTGCCAACTGAAAATCTTCTTCTTCAAAGCGAACCTTATTGGAGAAACTGATTTTTAAATCTTCTCCATCGGCTCGTCCGAATTCTTTCCAGATGTCTGCCTCTGCCAGAAAGGTCGGATAAACCATAAATACTTCTTTATCAATCGCTAAACTATCAATCAACGACAATACAAACCATGTATTAGCCTGACAAAACAAATCATATCCAAACCAGAGATGGAAGGTTGAGTTATTGGGTGCATTGAGGATTTTATTAAACTCAACTACTGAATACGATTCATATTCTTCTAAACTAACCTCTAAACTTTGGGCTCTGTTTTGCCAGAATTCGGTCAGCGTATCTCCTGATAGATTGCCATCAATCAGGGCTTCTCTGCATACTACTACTTCTCCTGCTATGCCCGCTTCGTGGAATGAATAGGCTAATGAATCGCCGTTTAAAATGTTATAAGTCATGGTAAAAGAATTTAGTGAATGAGCGATTGAATGAATGAGCGGCCGCTGCTGCGGTGATTAATATTAGTTGCTTTCTTGTCTTTTCACTTCCCCTAACAACATACACCCCGATACCCGTAGCCCGCCTTTCAATAAAGTAGCTTTGGAGGCTTTGTTATTAATATTACAACGAGCCGCCGGTATTCTTCCTGCTAAATAACATACCTTTTTTAATTCCTGTATCAGATATGCCCCTAAACCCTTGTTTCTGTGGCCCTCGGCTACTTCCATATACAAATCTGCAAAAGGTTTGTTATAATGCAATAAAAAATCTCCCGAACCTATCACCTCTCCGCCTTTCTCCAACACAAAGCCACTGCCATCTTCTACCTTTTTGCCAAATGTGCTTTCATACTCTTCTTTCGACCGAAAAACAACATCTGGTACTGATAATCGGGTAACTCTATCATCTTCAAATAAAATAGCTTCTGCCCTGATATTCGTACCAAATTCATACAGCATCGTTGTGAGCAATAAAGCATTGCTTTGCGGCTCAATGTATTTTGCTTCAGATACGTGTGCCAGTACAGCAAAAATACGGGTAGCCAGATGCTGATACAGAGGTAACAGGTAAAACTCAAAAATAGTATCTCTGTCTGCAATCTCCTGCCCTTTTACAGCGCCATAACCAATGATTATCTCGTCGGCATAGAGAAGATAGGAATCTGACCAGCCACGTTGGTGACAGGCATTGTATCTGATTTGTCGGTTCATTTCCTGCAGATACAAATCCCGGTAGGGCAGAATATCCTGTAAGCTAACTTTGGCGGCTTTGAAGTTCATGTGTGAATATTGATAAAACACAATAATTGAATCAAGCCTGTTTTTATTGTGCCTATATCCTTACTTTTTTGTAGAGGTAGTAATGATTTGTACCAATTCGGTTCCAAAATCGGTGAGCCAGACAGTATCCGAATCGGTCATGCTCGGTTTATTGTGTTCCAATAATCCCTTTGCCCGCAAATCTCTTAGTGTATTTTTTATATTGTTTTGGCATTTGAATTTCCCTGCCTTACTGATAGCCAGGAGTAATCCGATATGTGAAGAACTCAATTCTGCAAAAATAGCCTTTGCCCAACTTTTATCTATTTCAATGTTTTCTATGATAGCCTGTTTTAATGGGTCGTGTATGTTAAACTCCACCTCACCTATGCGTGCCTGTCGGGTCTTGGAAGCCAAGGCAAATAATAAATCGGCAAAACGTTTTACTACTTCAATATACAAAACCAGTATCAATAATATAATAGCCACAATGGCAAGGGTCTGCATTTTTTCATAGGTAGCATACCCACAAAGTGCCAACAGAATGACTATCAAAAAAGGTTTCTTGAGTTTTTGCATGGCAGAAATAGTCTGATGTAGCAATTTATTGAAAAAATGTGGGAGTTAATTCAATTATTTCTTAATAAGTACCAAATAATAATTTTTTTGTTCAAAAGAAAATATGTAATTATTATTGTTGAATAAAATTTATAATATAAAATATGGACAAAATAATTGAAAGCTTCATAGAAGATTTTAAAACTGAATTCAATTATGAAAAAATTGATAAATCTAAATTATTTGAACATTATGTTAATTATGTATTAATCTCAAAAATTTATCCTGATAGATCTTCATTAGATAAAATAAATGTTGGGGGGACAAGAAATCCCGGAATTGATGGATTAGCAATAATGACTAATAATCATTTAGTTACTTCCCAAGAAGAAGTTGATTATTTTATACAAGATGCAGATTTACTAGATGTTGAATTTAATTTTATACAATCTAAAACTTCTGAGTCATTCGATATGGGGGACATAATGACATTTATTGCCTCTGTAAAAGAATTTTATAAAGATGGTGAATTGCTATTCGAAGATGATTTATTGAATTTAAGAGACTTAAAAAATTATATATATAAAAATAGTATTAAGATGGAGAAAAGTCCATCGTTAAAACTTTATTATGCAACAACTGGTAAATGGTTAGGAGATATTAACTTAACCACTATAATTAATTCAGGTATTCAAGATTTAAAATCTTTGGATTTATTTAGCGATGTAAAATTTATACCTGTCGATGGAGATAAATTAAAATCCCTTTATAGAGAAATAAAAAATAAAATTACTAAAGAGATTATATTTGAAAAGCATACTATTCTTCCAAAAATGGATAAAGTAACAGAATCGTATCTAGGAATATTACCAGTTACTGAATTAGTAAAAGTTACGAGTGATGATGACGGAGAGTTAATAAAAACTATTTTTTACGATAATGTTAGAGATTTTCAAGGTTTTAATAAAGTTAATACTGGAATAAAAACTACAATTGAAAGAAAAAATGCAAACGATAAATTTGTATTATTAAATAATGGAATCACAATAGTAGCTAAAACTCTAAATAAAGTTGGTAGTGCTTTTAAAATATCAGAATTCCAAATTGTAAATGGATGTCAAACATCTCATGTTCTTCATCACATGAAAACCAGTTTAGAACCGAGTATTTTTGTTCCTTTAAAGTTAATAGTAACTACAGATGATGACACTATAAACGACATCATTAGAGCAACAAATAGCCAAACTGAAGTAAAAAATGAAGCTTTTGAAATATTGAAGCCATTTCACAAAAAGCTCGAAGAATTTTATTTAACTTTTGAGAAAGATGTAAACAAAAGGCTTTACTATGAAAGACGTTCGAGACAATATTTTGGAGCTAAAGCAAAAAGTGAAAAAATAATTGGACTATCAACTCAAATTGCATCATACATAGCAATGTTTTTAAATGAGCCTCAAAGTACCCAACGGTATTTTGGAGAACTTCTTAATTCATATAGTAATCGCTTATTTCTTGATAACCATTCTCTTTTCCCTTATTATACTAGTGGTTTAGCAATAAACGTTATAGAAGAACTTTTTAGAGAGAATAAATTAAATTATACTTCAAAAAAGTTTAAATATCATCTATTATTAATGTTTAGGATACAAGTTGCTGGGGCAAAAGTTCCAATTAATATATCTGGGAACAAAGACAATGAAAAATACTGTACTAAGATAATGGAAGCTCTATGGGATAGAGAAAATGCTTTAAAAATCTTTAAATCATTAGAGTTAAAACTTGAATCTGTTTTAGCAGAAACTAAGGTATTAAATAGACAAGCATACTTAACACGTGCTTTTACAGAAGAATTATTACCTACAATATCAAATGCTAAAAAAGAAGGCAAACTTATATATTATAATTTTCAAAAAGGATTTGGATTTATCAAAGTGAATAACTCAGAAGATGAAACTTTTGTGCATTATACAGAACTAAGCAAAGTTAAAATAAATGAGATAGTTCCTGGTCTTGAATTATTATTTGATATTTTTCAATCTCCAAAAGGGGCACAGGCAAAAAATATTGAGAAAAAAGACATTGTAAAAAAATCAATTTGAGATAGTTTCTAATAATCTAAATCCTCCTCAAAACCAAAAATTCCCCTCAAAACCAAGTTTCAAGGGGAATCATCTAAGGGAGGAATATGGGGCTCGAACCCACGACCTTCGGAACCACAATCCGACGCTCTAACCGACTGAGCTAAGACCTCCATCCTGTTTAAGGACTGCAAATGTAACGGCTTTTTATAAAAAATCAAAAAAAATTTGCTCATTTTTGCCCTTACTACTAAATTAGGGATTATGAGCGAGCGAAGAACATCTTTTTTTGATACAAAAATTGAATTCCTGAAGGGGGTTGGTCCAACCAAAGCCGAACTTCTCAATAAGGAACTGAATATCTTCACTTACGGCGATTTAATTGAATATTACCCTTTCCGTCACGAAGACCGTACAGAGTTTCATCGCATCAGTGAACTGAATGAAGCCATGCCCGGTGCCCAAATCAAAGGGCGTTTACGCTCCTGGGAGCGTATGGGTGAAGGCCATAAAGAAAGATTAATTGCTCAGTTTACCGATGGCACGGGCATTATGGAACTGAGTTGGTTTCAGGGTATTACCTTTCTGGAAAAAACCTTGCGTCTGCAAGGTGATTATATCGTATATGGCAAACCTACTTCATTTAATGGCAGATGGCAGATAAGCCACCCCGAAATGGATGTACTTACCGCTGAAAACGAACGGGGCGGATATTTTCAACCCGTGTATTCGCTGACTGATAAAATCCGTAAACGATACGTAGATAGCAAGCAGATAAGTCGTTGGATGAAAACGCTGCTCGAATCTGCTGTACAGCATATTCATGAAACGCTACCAAAACCTCTGGTTCAGAAATTCAGATTGATTTCCAAGCAGGAAGCTATTTACCATATTCATATCCCACTTAATTTTGAAGCACTCAAGCAAGCTAAAAGACGACTGAAATTTGAAGAGTTATTCTACAACCAGTTTCGACTGATTAAGCAGAAATTAATTACCCGGGAAACTTATGCCGGACAGGTTTTTACCAAAACCCAGTTACTGACCGAGTTCTATCAACACCATATACCCTTTGATTTGACAGGGGCGCAGAAAAAGGTAATCCGTGAGATTTTTGAAGATTTGCGTTCGGGAAAACAAATGAACCGCTTATTGCAGGGTGATGTGGGTAGTGGTAAAACCATCGTAGCCTTTATTACTATGTTGTTGGCTATTGATAATAACGCACAGGCGTGTCTCATGGCTCCTACCGAGATTCTATCTGACCAGCACTATACAAACCTTAAACGCTTTGCTGATTTAATAGGTATTAAGATTGCGGAACTGACCGGGTCGGTAGGTAAAAAAGCAAGACGGGCTATCTCTCAGGGATTAGAAGATGGAAGTATTCACATTCTGGTGGGTACACATGCCTTGCTCGAAGACTATGTACAGTTTAAGAATTTAGGTCTATGTATCATTGATGAGCAGCACCGTTTTGGGGTAGCACAAAGGGCCAAATTATGGGAGAAAAACCAGAATTTCAGACCTCATATACTGGTTATGACAGCTACCCCTATCCCCCGTACATTAGCCATGACGCTGTATGGAGATTTAGATGTATCGGTTATTGATGAACTACCCGCAGGACGTAAGCCTATCAAGACTATTCACCGATACGATTCTGACCGCTTGCGGGTATTTGAGTTTCTCAGAAGTGAAATCATGAAAGGCAGGCAGGTCTATGTAGTATATCCGCTGATTGAAGAATCTGAAACCCTTTCTTTCAAAAACCTGATGGATGGGTATGAGAGCATAGCCCGTGCTTTTCCCGAATACGCTTTGAGCATTGTACATGGTAAAATGGGCTGGAAAGAGAAAGATTACGAAATGCAGCGTTTCAAAAATAAAGAAACACAGATATTGGTGGCTACTACAGTGATTGAAGTAGGGGTTGATGTACCCAATGCCTCTGTAATGGTGATAGAAAGTGCCAATCGTTTCGGGCTATCGCAATTGCACCAATTGAGAGGACGGGTTGGGCGAGGTGCCGAGCAATCGTACTGTATTCTGATGACGGAATATAAAATAGGCAAAGAAACCCGCACACGCATAGAAACCATGGTAAGAACCAACAATGGCTTTGAGATTTCGGAGGTTGATTTATCGCTCAGAGGGCCGGGCGATATGGCAGGTACCCAACAAAGCGGCATGTTAGACCTGAAAGTAGCTGACCTGGCCAAAGATGGTGAAATATTGAAATATGCCCGTGAAGCTGCTATGGAGATTTTAGAAAATGACCCCGATATACAAAGTCCGGAAAATGCGCCTATCAGACACCACATTCAGAATCTACGGAATAACGAAACCAACTGGAGCAGAATTAGCTAAATAAACCCATAATTTAATCTACTTCATGAAATATTTTATAGCTGGTTTTTGTTTCTAATTAGAGTATGTTTAAACATTGTTATTCTGACCGAAAAGGACAGGTTTTTTAGCTGGACAAGGCGCATTTTGCAGATGTAGCCAGCAGCTACATCGAAAAAATGCAACGCGGTACAACTAAAAAAGGTGCCTTTGTAGGTCGAATCATAATTTTTAAACATACTCTTAAAACATACCTGAATGCTACAAAAATTTACTATTAAAGTTTTTATTGGCTACTTGTGTATTTTGCTATTAGCACAGCTTTTTTCAGGCTGTATGTCTTTCAGAATGAACAATCGGGAAATGAAAGAATATTTTGCAGGGCATACCATTCCGAAAGAACATCGTATTCATGTATTAGACAAAGACATTAATTATACCGAAATTGGTAACGATTCTCTACCCGTTGCTTTTTTTGTGCATGGTTCGCCGGGTTCGTGGAGTGCCTTTGCAGGTTTTATGAAAGATTCGGTTTTACTACAAAAAGTAAAAATGGTTTCGGTAGATAGAATTGGTTTTGGGTATTCAGACTTTGGGCATGGCGAAAAATCTTTAGCTAAACAGGTGGCTTATCTGAAACCCATTGTGGTTAAATACAAAGCACAAGGAAAAAAAATAATCCTGATAGGGCACTCATTAGGTGGCCCCATTATAGCCAAAATGGCCATAGATTACCCTGAGTTGGTGGATAATCTGATTTTTGTAGCAGGCTCTATCGACCCAACTTTAGAGCCTACCCGTTGGTATCGGTATATAATGGATTTTGTGGGTGTCAGGTATATGATTCCTAAAAGTTTCAGGGCCTCAAACGATGAAATATTGTATCTGAAAGAAGAATTAGAAGAAATGTTGCCTCAATGGCAATCTATCAGGCAGCCCTGCATTGTGATACAAGGCAATAAAGATGTGCTGGTACACCCCAAAAATGCAGCATTTGCCAAAAGAATGTTAGTCAATGCCGAAAGTGTAGAAATATGGCTGAAAGACGACATGAACCATTTTGTTCCGTGGTCGAATCCTGAGTTAATTAATCAGGCCATTTTAAAAAGTATTGCACGATAGTAAAAGCATTGTCAGCAAAACAATAAAGATTTGAATTTTGATAAAAAGCGTTTTCCATGTCCCTTTCCGAGTTATTTAAAATCGTTAAAAAGAATTTTCAGCAAGAACCCCCTTTAGCCGGAGCCTCTGCTCCGGTGAATACTTATACTGCCGAAGTAGCCAAAAAAATGCACGAAATGCTCACAAAGCACGTACCCGCTCATGCAGTAGAGTATTGTTTTACCTTGTGGAAAGAGCAACCCTTTTCTTTTAAAATTACCCGTACACGTAGCACCTGTTTTGGCAATTATACTTTTCGTGACGGACAACATAAAATTACTGTTAATAACGACCTGAGCCACTATGCTTTTGTAATAACCTATATTCATGAAATTGCTCATCAAAGGACTTGGTTAGGTAAATTGCGCCGAAAAATTGAGCCACATGGCAAGGAGTGGAAAAAAAATTTCCAGTTGTTGATGACACCAATCATGAATCCGAACGTTTTTCCTGAAACGATACTTGTTCCGCTCACACATTACATGAGTAATCCGGCGGCATCATCGGTAAGTTATGCGCCATTGGCAAGGGCTTTGCAAGGTTTTGATTTGACCCAACAAAACGGCATTTTGCTGGCAGAAGTTGCCGATAATCAGTGGTTTACCTTTCGTAATGCTGTATTTCAGCGTTTAGAAAAACGTCGCACCCGTGTATTGTGCATGGAGCGTAACAGTAAAAGAAGATATACTATTCTGGCAACCGCAAGGGTCGATTTAGTAGATATATAACAAATGAATGAATCTTTACTTCTCAAATAAAACACTATCTGATCTTATACACACCTCTCTGCAATACGGGAGATGGCTTTTTATTGGGTTAATACTTCCTCAGTTTGTTTGGGCGCAATCGTCGGTATTAAGCAAAGGTACGTGGTACAAAATTGCCACTACGCAAACAGGTATTCATCAAATCAATGCAACTTTTCTGAAAAAAGCAGGAATCGACCTTAGTAAAATTAATCCGCAACATATCCGGCTCTATGGCAATGGGGGTGCTTTGTTACCACAAGCCAATAACCAATCCCGTACGAATGATTTAATAGAAAATGCCATTGAGGTAACGGGGGAAAACGATGGAAAGTTTGATGATAACGATTATATAATTTTCTATGCCGAAAGCCCGCATACGGTGTTTTATGACGAAAACAAACAAAGATTCAGCCATCAGACCAACTATTATTCAGATTCTACTTTCTATTTCCTGACTGTGACAGATACCAAAGGGCTACGTGTTAAAAATGGTACTACTGTGCAGGCATCTCAAAGCGTCAGCACTTTTGATGATTTCAGGTTTCATGAACTTGACCGCAAAAACCTGATAAGTTCGGGAGCAAAAGAATTGAGCGGGTCTGGCAGAGAATGGTATGGAGAAGCTTTTGGCATTAATACTGAACAATCTTTCGACCAGACCATTGAAGGTTTAGTACCCGGATCGGCCGTAAAAATTACTACTTCGGCTGTGGCAACCGCTTATATTTCAACGCAATTGAGCCTGAAACTTAATAATAATAGTGTTGGTAACCTGACATTTGCGCCAATAAGGGCAGGACAATATGATGCTAAAGGGATTTATGACATAAAAGGGATTGAAAATACCTCTACTTTTACCTCAGACATTCCAACCGGAAATGCCCTTAAACTAACTTATACCTACAACAAAGGCAACCAGTCATCGGCTACTGCTTACCTGAATTATTTTGAGATTCAGTCTGAACGTGCTTTGCAATTTTATGAAAAGCAAACGCTGGTAAGGTCGTTAGAAAGCCTCAACAATGCCAGCACACAATTTAAAGTATCACAAGCCCATGCACAATCGAGAATATGGGATGTGAGTCATGCGCAAATACCCGACAATATAGCCTATACCCTGACTGGTACAGAAGCTAACTTTGGCGTAGCTACTCAGGGTATTTTGAAAACATTTGTTTTGTTTTCTGACAAAAATCTTTTAGAACCCCACACTATTCAGTTAATAGCCAATCAGAACCTCCATGAAATAGAAGTGCCTGATTTACTGATTATTACTTTACCCGAATGGAAAGCACACGCAGACAGGTTGGCTGAATTCAGAAGAACAAACGATAAACTATCTGTGGCCGTTGTTACTATTCAGGAAGTGTATAATGAATTTGCCTCCGGCAAGCCGGATATAAGTGCTATCCGTGATTTTGCCCGTTTTTTATGGTTAAAAAACCCCAATAGGTTTAAGTATCTGCTTTTGTTTGGCGATGCCACTTACGATTACAAAAACAATAACCAGTTTTCTTACGTAAACCCGAATTTGTCTATCCCAACTTACGAAAGCCGTGAATCACTGAATCCGATTTTCAGTTTTTCATCTGATGATTACTTCGGATTTCTTGAAAACCATGAGGGTGAATGGGCAGAAAACCATCAGGGGAATCATACAATGGATATTGGAGTAGGCAGGCTCCCGGCTAAATCGGTAGAAGATGCTAAAAACGTAGTAGATAAGCTGATATACTATGCCCGGAACAACAAAACCATTGGTCGTTGGCGGGGGAAAATCAGTTTTGTAGCAGACGATGGCGACGGGAATATTCATCAGGAAGATGCCGACAGAATTGCCGGTTTATTAGATGCACAAGATAAAAACTTGTTTATCAACAAAATTTACGTAGATAATTTCAAGCAAACTTCTACTTCATCAGGCACGATTGCACCCGATGCCAATAAAACCCTGAATAAAGCTGTAAATGAAGGAAGCCTGATAGTGAATTATAGCGGACATGGCGGCCCTGATGGCTGGACAGAAGAGAAAATTCTGACGATAGACCAGATTGAATCATGGAGAAATTTAAGCAATATGCCGTTGTTTCTTACTGCTACTTGCTCTTTCGGTCGTTTTGATGACCCATCGGTAGTATCAGGTGCAGAAATAGCGATGCTGAGCCCGAGAGGTGGAGCCATAGGGTTATTGACTACTACACGTCCTGTTTATTCTTCTACAAACTCATTGCTAAACAACGCATTTTACTCAGCTTTCGTCTTAGAGAAACAGACAGGCAACTGGCGGTTAGGCGATATTTTCAGAAATACCAAAAACAATTCATTAAGTGGTGTCAATAATCGTAACTTTTCATTGTTAGGCGACCCTTCAATGAAACTGGCGTATCCGACAGATAAAGTAACGATTACAAAAATCAATAACCAGAGTCCTGAAAATCAGACTTTAAAAGCATTAGCCAAAGTAAACATAGAAGGAGTTATACAAGAGTCAGGGTCTGATAAATTAAAAGCTGATTTTAATGGATATGTCATTATTTCTGTTTTTGATAAGCCTTCAACCGTAAGTACATTGGGACAAAAGCAAAATACTGAGAAATTTATTTATCAGATTTATCAGAATAAAATTTTTGAAGGGAAAGTAGCTGTAAAAAATGGTGTATTTTCGGTTAATTTCATTGTTCCGAAAGACATTAATTACCAATTAGGACAAGGAAAAATCAATTGTTATGCGGTTCTGGCTGATAGCAGCAGTGATGCCATCGGCAGTTTTGACAGGATTCTGATAGGAGGTAGTGAGGCCTCTGCAAGTACAGATAACAAAGGCCCTGAAATTGAACTATTTATAGATAAAAACAATGTACTGGAAGCTAAAATCTCTGACGAAAGCGGCATTAATTTATCGCAGGCCGGAATCGGGCACGAAATGATTCTCACGCTCAATGACACTTTGCAAATTACTGCTAATCAGTATTTTATGAGTGAAGGGGACTATACAAAAGGCATTCTGAAATATGCTTTCGGTAAGCTACCGGCAGGGGTCTTTACCATTAAATTAAAAATCTGGGACATCTATAATAATTCCTCGGAAGCGTCGTTAGAGTTCATAGTAGAGAACGAAAAGTTCAGGATATTGCAAGCATACAATTACCCTAATCCTTTTCAGGGAGCCACCAGTTTTCTTATTGAACATAATGCTGAGGGTGAAGACATTGAGTTTGAAATCAGGGTTTTTGACAAATCAGGCAGAACAATTTTCGAGAAGTCGGAGTTATGTTATTCATGCCTTAGCACACAGAATATTGGCATGAATATTGACCCTCAAGACCTAACGGTAGGCATATACTTTTACCGGATTTCTGCTAAATTTTTAGACCATAGAATAAAAACTTATGCCTCCGGAAAATTAGTATTTTGGAAGTAACTAAGAAAATCTGTTATATTTGGTGCCTTAAATCAATAGAATCCAATACATATATAATACAAAGTGCCCCATTTTTGGGTAGAATGAAAAAAACGCTCTCATGAAAAGCAAATTATTGGCCGTTTTGGCAAGTTTAGTTTTAATAAATTCTTTTTCGGCTCAAGCACAAGTCTCTGCCTCTACTGAAAAAAGAGTAGTTTCTTCTGCTGTTCCGTTTCTTACTTTTTCCCCGGATTCAAGAGGAGCAGCTTTAGGAGACGCAGGGGTAGCTTCTACACCCGACGCCAACTCCATGTATTGGAATACTGCCAAATTACCTTTCCTTGACCGTAGTCTTGGCTCAACCGTTTCTTATACGCCTTGGTTAAGAGATTTGGTTGACGATATGGGGCTTCTTCATGCAGCTATCTTCAAGAAAGTTGCCAGAGACCAGGTTATTGGTTTATCCATGACTTATTTCAATCAGGGTAATATTGAGTTTACTAACACTTTTGGCGAAAATGTGGGTACTTTCCAGTCAAGAGATTTTAATATTGCTGCCGGATATACCCGTAAACTTAGCAGAGATGTAGCGATGGGTCTCAATCTGAAATATATTCACTCAAACCTCATAGGCTCACAGGTAATCAACAACGTGGCCAGTAAACCGGCCAACACAGTAGCAGGCGATATTTCTTTCTATTATACACAAGACTCTCCAACCATCAGAAACCGTGAAAAAGGCCCTGCGTTTTCGGCAGGTGCCGTGATCCAGAATCTGGGTGGTAAAGTAAATTATGGCAGAGACCGTTATTTTTTACCAACCAATCTTAAATTAGGCGGTAATCTCAACTATAAAGTAGATAACTTTAATCAGTTTAACTTTTTGGTTGACATTAACAAATTACTGGTACCTACGCCTCCATTAAGAGACAATAACGGAAAAATTATTAAAGGTAGAAACCCGTCGGACTTAGGTTCGATTCAGGCAATTTTCTCTTCTTTTAGTGATGCACCTGATGGCTTCAAAGAAGAGCTGAGAGAATTTACAGGTTCTTTAGGGGTAGAATACTGGTATAATAATGTTTTTGCCGTACGTACCGGATATTTTATGCAAAGCAGTTTCAAAGGTGGCGATAAATACGTAACAGCAGGTTTAGGGTTAAGACTAAAAAACAGTTATGGAATTGATTTTGCTTACCTGATTCCGGTTTCACAAGGAAATGCCTTAGCTAATACATGGCGTATTTCTTTGATTTTTGATATGCAATCGAAAAAAGTAAGCGATCCGTCAGAAGAAGCAGCGCAATAATACAGTATATTGATTCGGTAAATAATAGGTAAAAACCTCACAGTTTTAAAAAACTTGTGAGGTTTTTGCGTTTTAGCTTCGTAACTTTACTGTCTCAACCTTATAACTATAAAAAAACTTTGAAACCTGTTCTTAAAAAATCTTTTTACGTTATCCTATTCCTATGCCTTTTTGTTTTTCTCTCTCTTACCACTCAAGCCCAAAAGAAAAACGATAAAATTGAATACCGAATCCATCCGGCTACTTCGTCCATCAAAGTTGATGGGATTCCTGACGAAAGAGCCTGGGCAGAGGCACAATTAGCGACCGATTTTTATCAGGTTTTGCCTATGGATACCAGCAAAGCTTTTGTGAAAACAGAAGTAAAAATGACCTACGATGATAAAAATCTCTATGTACTTTTTATCAATTACGATTATGCCCCCGGCCCTTACATGGTTGAATCGCTGAAACGGGATTTTGCCTTTGGAAAAAACGACAATGACTTATTATTTATAGATACTTTCGACGACCAGACCAATGGGTTTACTTTTGGTGCCAATGCACATGGCGCCCAATGGGATGGATTATTGTATAATGGTAGTGCCGCCAACCTGAGTTGGGAGAACAAATGGACATCGGAAGTGAAGTATGACGATGATAAATGGATATGGGAAGCCGCCATTCCGTTTAAGACCTTACGTTATAAAAAAGGAATTACACGCTGGGGTGTAAACTTTAGCCGCCTTGACTTAAAAACTACTGAAAAATCGGCCTGGGCTCCTGTACCACGGCAGTTTCCTACGGCTTCTCTGGCTTATTGCGCCTCATTAGTGTGGGACCAACCCCCACCGGCAGCAGGTTCTAATATCTCTATTATTCCTTATGTACTGGGGGGCATTAGTGCTAACCAGGAAGCTAAAACACCAACCAAACTGAGAGGAGACATTGGTTTTGATGCCAAAATCGGTCTTACTTCTTCGCTTAATCTTGATTTAACTGTTAATCCTGATTTCTCGCAGGTAGAAGTTGACCAGCAACAGACCAACCTTGACCGATTTGAATTATTGTTTCCTGAAAGAAGACAGTTTTTCTTAGAAAACGGCGATTTGTTTGCCAACTTCGGTTATCAGAATATCCGCCCTTTTTTCTCCAGACGCATAGGCTTAAATGCTCCTATCAACTTTGGGGCAAGGCTTAGTGGTAAACTGAATAAGGACTGGCGTATTGGGTTTATGGATATGCAAACCGGAAAAAACGACATAGGAATACCCGCTCAGAACTTTGGTGTGATAGCCTTGCAACGCCGGATGTTTGCCCGTTCTAACATAGCCGTTATATTTGTCAACAAAGAGACACTCAACTATAGTAAAGTATCTGATGAGGTTATCAAACAGACTAATCTTACCCCATTTAATCGTAATATTGGTATTGAATATAACCTGGCCTCAAAAAACAATGACTGGACTGGCAAGTTCTTATATTTAAACTCTTTCGGGCCTGACACCAAAAACAACGATGCTGTTTTGGCCGGAAATATTCTCTATACCTCTAAAAAATGGGTAACAGGCCTACAGGTAGAGCAGGTAGGTAATACCTATTCGGCAGAAGTAGGTTATGTTCCCCGAATCAATTACAGTAAACTTAATCCACAGGCAGCTTATTTATTCTTTCCAAAGGCCGGAGGGAGTGTCTTGAGTCATGGGCCACAGATAATATTTACTCATTATTTTACCAAAGACTTTTCGGAGGAGACCGAAAATGAGAAGTTTATAGGTTATAAAGTCAATTTCCGCAAAACGAATACTTTATTGGTATGGGCGGCACATAATTATGTAAAGCTGCTTAATGATTTTGACCCTACGAACTATGCAGGTGCGAAATTACTAAAAGGTAGTGAGCATCAATGGAATTCTTTTGGTTTTGATTATGCTTCTAAGCCACAGGCTTTATTGACTTATCTAATCTCTACCCGTTATGGAGGGTATTATGCCAATGGTATACGCTTACGCCTGAATGGAGATATAGGGTATCGTTTCCAGCCTTATGTAGCTATTACGCTGAGTGCCAACTACAACCATCTGGCATTTAAAGAAGACCCTGTTTTACCTAAAGAATTAATAAATAAACAATACAATCTCTGGTTAATAGGTCCTAAAATAGATGTTACCTTTACAAATAAATTGTTTCTGACTAATTTTGTACAATTCAACAACCAGAATAATAACTTTAACATCAATACCCGTTTGCAGTGGCGATATAGCCCGGCATCAGACTTATTTCTGGTTTATACCGACAACTATTTTTCTGATACCTTCAGGGTCAGAAACCGTAGTCTGGTTGTGAAGTTTACCTATTGGTGGAATGTTTAGTTAAAATTTTTTCTTATTCAACCTCTATCACACATGAAAACCTTAGTATTGTTTTTATTTCCTATCTTAACCTTCGCTCAAACCATGCCTTTTCAAATTGAGGGCCATCGTGGTGCACGTGGTCTGCTCCCTGAAAACACCATTCCCTCATTCAAAAAAGCTATTGATTTAGGTGCCCATGTGATTGAGCTGGATGTAGTGATTTCTAAAGATAAAAAAGTGGTTGTATCGCACGATACTTATTTTAACCCTGAGATTACAACAGCCCCTAATGGTGAACCCGTAACGAAAGAAACGCAGGGGAATCTGTACACGATGGATTATAAAGAGATAAAAAAATACGATGTGGGTTTGCGTGGCAACAAGGGTTTCCCGGAGCAGGAAAAAATGAAAACGCATAAACCTTTGTTTAAAGACATGATACGTGAGATTGAAAAATATACCAAACAAAAAGGCTTACCTCCGGTTAAGTATAACGTAGAGATAAAAAGTAATGAAAAAGAAATTGGCAAAACACAGCCGGATTATCCGGAGTTTTCAGACCTCGTTTATAATATTATCGTAAAAGAATTGCCTTTGGAACGTGTAAATATGCAAAGTTTCGATTACAATATTCTGAAATACTGGAATGCCCAGATGCAGGCCGGGAAATACAAAAAAATAGAATTAGCAGTGCTGATAGATCCACGGGCTAATAACGACATTCAGGTAAATTTAGATAAACTGGGCTTTAAGCCTGACATCTGGAGCCCTTATTATACGCAGGTAAATACTGAAAGGGTTAAACAATTACACGACTTAGGCATCAGAGTTATACCCTGGACCGTGAATAAGAGAGAGGAAATGGAGAAAGTAAAAGCTGTGGGTTGTGATGGTGTCATAACCGATTATCCTGACCGTGCAAAGGGCTTATAAAAGCAGCTGATAAATGCTTCAATATCAACACTTTGATTGCTATTAACGAAAACAGGCTTTTTGAGATGGTGTGCAAACAAAGAAATTTATATAATTTAGGCAGTTTTTTAAGCAGACTTTACGAAGCGTGAGCATTTTAAACGACATATTAGGTTTTTTTATCAAGAGACGTATTGAGCGGATTGAGGAGTTTTTACAATATCCTATCGAGACGCAACATCGTATGTTCCATGAACTGATTGAAAATGCCCGCTATACAGAATGGGGATTAAAATACGGCTATGGAAGCATAGAAACCATTAAAGATTTTCAGGAAAGGGTTCCTATTTCTACCTATGAAGAGCTTTTTCCTTACATCGAACGGGTGTTGAAAGGTGAGCAGAATGTGCTTTGGTCTTCAGATATTAAGTGGTTTTCAAAATCATCAGGTACTACCAACTCCCGCAGTAAATTTCTTCCGGTGTCTGAAGAATCGTTGGAAGACTGCCATTACAGAGGCGGCAAAGATATGATGACTTTGTATCTTAATAATCGCCCTGATGCCAAGCTCTACGAAGGGAAAGGTTTATCTATAGGTGGTACCTTGCATAAAAACCCTTATAACCCAAATACACAAGCCGGAGATATTTCGGCAGTGATTACTAAAAACCTGCCAGCCTGGGCAGATTTTATTCGTACACCACCCGTTGATGTAGCCCTGATGGAAAACTGGGAAGAGAAAATGCAACAGATGATTGAAATCTGCTCGCAGGAAAATGTAACCAGTATTTTAGGAGTACCTACCTGGACAGTAGTATTACTCGAAAACATTCTGGAACGAACAGGTAAGAAAAATATGTTGGAGGTGTGGGAGAACTTTGAGGTATTTGTGCATGGGGCTGTTGCCTTTCATCCTTATCGGGAATTATTCCGGACTAAGTTCTTTCCGTCAGATAAAGTAGCTTATTTGGAAACCTATAATGCGTCAGAAGGTTTCTTTGCCATTCAGGACGAATTAGGACGGGTAGGCGAAATGTTATTGATGTTAGATTATGGGGTTTTCTACGAGTTTATTCCAATGGAGGAATGGGAAAAAGACCACCCTAAAACCCTATTACTTGATGAAGTTGAATTAGATAAAAACTATGCCCTGGTGATTTCGACCAATGCAGGTTTGTGGAGGTATAAAATTGGTGATACTGTAAAATTTACTTCCAAATATCCGTTCAGAATTAAAGTAAGTGGCCGTACCAAGCATTTTATTAATGCTTTTGGCGAAGAAGTAGTGATTGAAAACGCTGATATAGCCATTACAGAAGCCTGTAAAGCTACAGGAGCTACAATGGTAGATTATACCGCAGGTCCGGTCTATATGGGCGAAGAAAACAAAGGCGGTCATGAGTGGGTAATCGAGTTTTCAAATCAACCAGAAGACGAAGACGTATTCGTAAAAGTCCTGGACGATACGCTACGTAAGGTAAATTCAGACTACGATGCCAAACGTTATAAAAACATGGCATTATCAGAGCCAAAAGTACATTTTGTTGAAAATGGCACTTTTTATCAGTGGATGTCGAAACGTGGAAAATTAGGCGGGCAAAACAAAGTTCCTCGCCTGAGTAATTCACGCGAATACTTAGATGATATTTTAGAGATGGTAAAAAGCTGATTTTTGAGCATTCTGATAATCATTTTTAAAGCCACTCATTTTTATAATCAGTGGCTTTTCTATTAACTAAAGTCTTATAACCTTAACAGAAGGAATGAAAATCTTACATACGGCTGATTGGCATTTAGGGAAAAGACTGGATAATTATCTGCGTCTCAACGAACAAAAAGAGGTATTAACCGAAATATGCGAGATTGCCGAACGTGAGGCTGTGGACGCTGTAATAGTAGCAGGAGATTTATTCGATAATTTCAATCCATCGTCAGAAGCGATGGAATTATTATATTCTACACTGCATCGGCTTTCTAACAATGGTAGTCGTGCCGTAGTAGCCATTGCAGGCAATCATGATTCACCCGAACGTATTGAAGTACCCGATGCGCTGGCTCGTGCCTGCGGTATTGTGTTTGTAGGTTTTCCGAATTTTATAGTAAAACCTATTAAAACCAGAGCAGGACTGGAAATTACAAGTGTTGACGTAGGTTTCATAGAAATAAAAATACCGGGTTGCGATTTCCCATTACGGGTTTTAGTTACGCCTTATGCCAACGAACAACGTTTAAAGACTTTTTTAGGAATTATAGAAACAGACAATGCCTTACGGGTTCATTTGCAGAATCACTGGCAGGGTTTAGCCGATTTATACCTTGATAACAAGGGCTTTAATCTGCTGGCCTCACATCTGTTTTTTATGAAAAAAGGTGGCGAAATGCCCGAAGAACCTGAAGACGAACGACCTATCTTACATATCGGGGGTGCCTCGGTCATTTATTCAGAAAATATTCCCTCACAAATCCATTATGCGGCTCTTGGGCATCTGCATCGGTATCAGGTAATAGATACAGTTCCTTGTCCGGTTATTTATTCGAGTAGCCCTTTAGCTTATAGTTTTTCAGAAGCCAATCAGACCAAATACGTAATGCTGATAGAAGCAGCCCAAGGCCGTTTGGTTGATTATAAACCCATTGCGCTGACTAAAGGTAAAACATTGCTGAAAAAGAAATTTGAGAATATTGATGAGGCCCTTATCTGGCTTGCTGAAAACCCGGATACATTAATTCAGCTAACCATTGTGTCGGATAAATATCTGGAAGCCAGTGAAAAAAAGCGTTTACTGGACGCACATGACGGGTTGATACAGATTATTCCTGAAATCAAGAATCTGAATGGCATGGACGGCGATGGTAATACTATTGACCTTTCGATGGGGGTTGAAAAGCTTTTTGAAGAGTATTTTAAGAACCGCAAAGGGCAGGAAGTATCTGACGAACTGATGTTATTACTGAAAGAGGTGCTGGCCGAAGGAAATGAACAGTAAATGCTTAAACTTATCTACAAATGATTCCTCAATATCTCACTATAAAAGGGCTGTATTCTTACAAAACTCAGCAGGAAATTGATTTTAACAACCTGACGAGTGCTTCGCTGTTTGGTATCTTCGGCTCGGTAGGAAGTGGCAAATCTTCTGTATTAGAGGCGATTATGTTTGCCCTCTATGGTGATACCGAACGCCTGAATAAATCGGGCGATGAGCGGTATTACAATATGACCAATCTTAGCTCTGATGAATTACTGATTGACTTTACGTGTCTGGCCGGAAAAGAAGATAATAAATACAGATTTGTTGTCAGAGGCAAAAGAAACCGGAGAAACTTTAAGGAAGTAAACATAGAACGGAAGGCTTACCAATGGATGGAAGATAACTGGAGTCCTATTACGACTGACCAGGTAGCCGAGCGTGTAATCGGGTTAAGTTATGAGAATTTCCGTCGGACAGTTATCATCCCACAAGGTAATTTTCAGGAATTTATCGAATTGAAAGGCAAAGAACGGTCGGAGATGATGAAGGTATTATTTGGCCTTGAAAAATTTGATTTGTTTGAAAAAAACAAGCGATTAATAGAGCGCAATAATTCAGAATTACACATAGTAGATGGGCAACTATTGAGTTTAGGAGAAGAAACCCCTGAGGCTATTGAACAAAAAGAGCATGATTTAAAACTGAAAAGGGAATTCAGCAAGAGCATAAATATAGATTTACAGCAACAGCGCAAAGACGAAAAGCAACAGGAAGAACTGCTGAAACTTTTTGCTAATTTAAGCCAAACTACCAACAAATTAGAGAAGCTGAAAGAACAGGAAAAATGGTTTAATCAAAGAGAAGATAAACTGAAACTGTATGAAAAATGTGTCATTCATTTCAAATCCTTGTTTGAGCAAAAGGCTACCAAAGAAACGGATTATAAAAGAGATAAAGCTGAAACAGACAGAAATCAGGCATTATTAGCTCAGAATCAGGTACGCTTGCAAACTATTCTGCATGAATTAAACAACATAAAGCCTGAATATGATAAACGGGAAGAGTACCTGGCTAAAGCTAAAGAATTAGGGATAGTAAAAAACCTGAAAAGTTTAGCTAAAGAGAAAACCATTTTGCAGGATAGAATTGCCAATGGCACAGAGATGCTGAAAACCAAAGAGCAATTCATTCAGGATTTAAGTAATAAAAA
Source organism: Emticicia agri (assembly GCF_004168285.1). Classification (GTDB taxonomy): domain Bacteria; phylum Bacteroidota; class Bacteroidia; order Cytophagales; family Spirosomataceae; genus Emticicia; species Emticicia agri. The sequence continues at coordinate 154,468 of NZ_SEWF01000010.1, forward strand.
AGCCACACAGGAACAAGCGCTTGAAAAGCGGAAGTCGGAACTGAAAGAACAAAAAACTGAAATAAAATTGGATGAAGAATTACTGCATCTGAAAGTACAGAAATCGCTTCAACAATTTGCAGATGCTTTAAAAGATAAGGAGCCTTGTCCGCTATGTGGTTCGGTGCATCATCCTGATGTACTCAATTCAGATGAAGATTTTGATAGTAAAATCAGGCAATTGACTGCAAAAAAAGAAAGTCTCAAAACAGAATTAGAGTCAGCTGAAAATAATATAAAGAAGTTAGGTTTAGAGCTTCAAAAAGAACTTACTGAAAAAACCGACAAATTTGAAAAAGGACTAAACTTACTTACCGAACAATTAGCAGGTTTTGAAGGGCAAAAAACCTCTCTTCTTCAACAATTAACCCTTTTTAACTGGGCAGATTTTGAGGCAAAAGATATGGAAGAGATAGAAACGCAACGCCAGCAGATTGAATACCACACAAAAAAAACGATTGAAACCTTTAACCGCTTAGATGCCGAGCACCGGACGATAGACGGGAGTATTAAAGGCATAGAGGGTAGCCAGAAGACTTTATCAGGCAATCTTGAAAATCATACGAAGGCTTTGGCACTGATTCAACAAGCTATAGCTGAACAGCTAAAAACAGATAATTTTGAATCAGAAGAAGAAGTATTGTCTATATTGAAACAAAACCTTATGATTGACCGGGAACGTAAAGAAATACAGACGTTTCAGACAGATTTACAAGCTACGCAACAAGCCCTGGAACAACTGACTAAAGATACCGAAGGGAAACAATACGAAGCCGAAAAACATCAGTTAATCACAGAAGCTATCAGAATCAACGAAGCAAAGTTTAATGAACTAAAAAAAGAAGAGGGAAGTCTGGAAAAAGAGATTCAGAGCGGGAAAGAAACCCTGAAAAACAAACAAAGATTATTGGTTGAAAAGAAAAGATTAGAAATCAGAAAAGATAATCTGGATACGCTATACAAACTCTTTAAAGCCAATGGGTTTGTAGATTTTGTTTCAAGTATTTATCTCAAAAATCTATCGCACGCAGCCAATGAGCGTTTCCACCGCATGACTCGCCATCAATTGCATTTAGAAGTAAATGCCGATAATGATTTTGAGGTACGAGACTTACTGAATGGCGGCAAAACCCGCTTGCTCAAAACTTTGTCGGGTGGGCAGAAATTCCAGGCGGCTTTATCATTAGCATTGGCATTGGCCGATAATATTCATAACCGGGTACAATCGAGACATAATTTCTTCTTTTTAGATGAAGGTTTCGGCTCATTAGACCGGGAATCTCTTTTGATTGTTTTTGAAACCTTAAAATCGCTTCGTAAAGAAAACCGGATTGTAGGTATCATTTCGCACGTAGACGAATTGCAGCAGGAAATACAGACATTCTTAAAAGTTGAAAATACCGAAGAGGGTAGCAAGGTATCTACCAGTTGGTAATGAGTTTTAGGCACGATTTTAGCAAAGAGGTTAAATGTATCAATAACCCATTCTTAAAAGTCTGTAAGCAGGCTTTTAAACTGCTAAAAATCAATGAAATATTTATTATTACCCTTTATACTGCTATTGAGTTACACGACTTTTTCGCAACAGGATTGTGTATGCTCAAAAAACTTCGATTTTGCCTATCAGAAATTAAAAGATAACTATGCAGGTTGGGCAGATAAGGTCAGACCCGATAATCAGGCTGCTTTCGACCAGCTCTCTGCTGAAATCAAAGAAAAAGCTAAAACTATCACCAACGACCGTGAATGTTATTTTCATCTGAAAAAGTGGTTCGATTTTTTTCAGGACGGCCACGTGTTTATTACGCCTATTACCCCTTATACCATTGACGACAGTCCAGATATAGTGGCTACCCGAGCTGCTAAAGTACCTGTATTGGCTTTTAATGAAACCAGCTTTATGCAATACCTGAAAGAAAACGAGAGTGGTCTGACTAATGCAGAAGGTATCTGGGAAAGCGATGATAAAGCTTATAGGATAGGAATAGTGAAAGATAAAAAAGACCCGAAGAAATATACCGGTTTTTTACTGGCCGACAGAGATGCGGCCTGGAAAACAGGTAAGGTAAAATTTGAAATGAATCAGATTTCTCCTCTGCGGTATGTAACTACTTATTACTATGCTGATTTTTCGACAGAAACCAGTTTTACAAGAGAAGTAAAGAATTTTCTGATTATGGAAAACCTCTACAAGTTTGCAAAGGTATTTCCGATTCCTAAAGAAGAAGTAAGTGACGAAGATATAAAACAACGAATTGTTGATTTTAGAATTGAGCAATTAGATAGCGAGACTGCTTTGTTTGTACTACCTCCGTTCACACTGGTAAATGGCCCTGAATATATTAAGGAGATGATTAGCAGCAATAAGCAAATCTTAGATAATTCGCCAAACCTGATTATTGACTTACGCAATAACCCCGGTGGCGACGATGCAGCTTATGAATCATTATTCCCTTATATCAATACCAGTAGCATTGTACGAAAAGGGGGAGTATTCAGGTCAACTTTTGAAAATACCGTTTCTGTCAGACATGAATTAGAAGCTATTCAGAGCTATCCGGCGTATAAAGAGCGTCTTTCACCTAAATTACAACAGGTATTACAACTCATGCAAGCCAATAGTGGAAAGTTTATTAATGGCCCCGATAAAGAATTTCGGTTGACGAGTATAGCACCCAATCCTAAAAAAGTGGCTTTTCTTGTCAATAAAAATACTGCCAGCACAGCAGAGCAGTTTATTTTAGAAGCCAAACAAAGTAAGAAAACGATTGTTTTCGGCGAAAATACGAAAGGTTTAGCTGATTATATTGAAGTAAGAGACTGGGGCATGCCTTGTTATGGCTGGCGGGTGGCTTTTGCCTTAGCCAAAAGTGCACGTTTGCCGCAGAACCCTATTAATAATGTAGGTATCGCTCCCGATGTTAAAATCAGTGAAAAAGAAGCAGATTGGGTTGAATTTGTCAGGAACTATTTGAAAAAGTAAGTAAAATGCCCACTCCTTAAAGTGGGCATTTCCTTTTTAATTCGCTAATCCTTCTCTGATATTTTTCAGAATCTCGGTTCCTCCCTGAGCCAGTACACTTTCGGCTACCTTTATTCCTAATCCTTCCGGGTCATCTACAGTGCTTTCTTCTATTACTTTAATCTGTTTTTTTCCGTCTAAACTAATCAATCCGGCTGTCATTTTCAGATGAAGTCCACCATGCTCATTCTCTTCAAGTGTAACATTTCCAAATGATGGAATTGAACAGCCGCCTTGCAGTTTTTTCAGATAGGCTCTTTCTGCTAATAAACATTTTTCAGTCTGGGCATCGTTGATTAAAAGCTTTATCATCATTCTTTTCTCCTCTTCCAACGCTTTTGCTGCTTCTATAGCCACACAGCCCTGCCCTACCGGAGGCACAAATTCAGCTACTGAAAGATGTTCTACAATTAAATCGTCATACTGCATGCGGTGTACTCCTGCAAAGGCTAATAATAAGGCATCACATTGGTTTTCTTCCAGTTTACGTAGGCGTGTCTGTAAATTACCCCGCATATCTACTATTTTAATATGCGGATAGTAATATTTAAGCATCGCTACTCTACGGGTTGACGACGTACCCACCACGAAACTTTCGCCACTTTGTAATGATAAATTTTTATTGAAACTTACCATGACATCATTTACCTGTTCACGCTCGGTAAAGGCAATAATTTCTAAATCTGAAGCTAATTCAGATTGTAAGTCTTTGGCCGAATGAACGGCTATATCTATTTCTCCTGTGCGAAGCTGGTCTTCTAATTCTTCTGTAAAAACTCCTTTACTGCCAATTTTTGATAAAGAACGGTCAAGTATCTTATCGCCTTTGGTTTCTATAATTACAATTTCTGTATCTACTCCTTTAGCTTTTAGTTTTTCTTCTATATAATATGCCTGCCATAAAGCTAATTTGCTCCCACGAGTCCCGATTTTTATTTTCATACACATTCGTCCGTTTATCCTTTCATCATTAATCTTGCTATGATTAGCGATATATCTAAAAACACTATTTTGGCTCTGACGTTTCGCTCAATATGGTAATGCGATTCGCTGAGTACTTCTGTAATCTGCTCTAAATTGTTAAGGTTAATAGCTGCCGAGAATTTCTGTACAAAAATCAGTTCGTCGTTCTCTAACCTGATAAGCGATTGCCCTCCATTGCGGTACAAAAATATTTCTCTGAATATACTCAAACCATATTCTAATATCCCTTTTTGGTGTTCTTTGCTTTTAGCATCAAACTCATCGGCCATCGGTACCAATTTCTGTAGATTCAAGGCATAGCACATCCGCATCCAGTTAGCAAACCAGGCATGGTCACTATCTTCTGACTTATCAACAATCTCTAAAGCCCTGTGCATATTGCCCTCTGACAAAAACGCAACCTGTCTGGCTCTTTCCTGCGAAAAGTCCTGATACCTTGACAGGTATTGAATGATTTCAGGTTCTGAAAAATTCCTGACAGCTACTCTCTGGGTGCGGGAAATAATAGTAGTCAGCAAACGTTCCATGCTACTCACTACCAACAAAAACAAAGTCTGTTCAGGTGGTTCTTCTAAAATTTTCAGCAAAGCGTTGGCAGTAGTATTGTGCAGACATTCTGCCTGCCAGATAATCACAATTTTATAACCGCCTTCGTATGATTTCAACGAAAGTTTCTGAATAAGTTGTCGGGCTTCTTCAGCAGGTATATTACCTTGTTTCACACCGATTTTTTCGAGCCAGTCAGATAAATTACCAAAAGGTGTCTCCTTTACAAAATCACGCCATTGGGGCATAAAGTTTTCAGAGAGTACACTTTTACCACCTGCTGTCGGGAATAGATAGCTAACATCAGGATGTGCCAGTTTACTCATTTTTATACAACTCGGACATCTGCCACACGCATCATCTGCCTGTTTATCTTCGCAGTTGACATAGGTGGCATAAGCCAATGCTAATGCCAGATTAGCTGTTCCTTCTTTCCCATGAAATAACTGGGCATGCGCCACATGATTATTGGTTATGGTACCAATAAGCGACTGTTTAATATCCGGAAGACCTGTAATTTCACGAAAAAGCATAGGGCAAAGTTAATACTTTATCACCAAATAGAAGACTCTGTATCGTGAATGTGTTGAAGAATTTGCAGGTCCGCATTTGTTAACTGCTTATCACGCCTTTTCATGGTTTCTTTAATGACATGAATGGCTTTATCGAAACGGTAAAGCGCATAGCCGGAATCTGCCCCACCCCATTTGAATGAACGGACGTGTTTATCCTGAAATCCGGCACCAAAAATATTGCTGCTTACGCCTGCTACTGTGCCTGTATTAAACATGGTACTGATACCTGCTTTGGTATAGTCGCCCATGAAAAGCCCACAGAACAGCTCGCCACTTTTTTCTAACTGATTGGTAACGTAACTATAAAGCTTGACATCTGAATAATCGTTTTTCAGGTTAGAATTATTGGTATTTGCTCCAAGGTTACACCATTCGCCTATGACCGAATTGCCCAAAAAACCATCATGCGCTTTATTGCTATAAGCTGATAATATAGAATTGCCTACCTCTCCCCCTGCTCTGCAAAATGGCCCGAGTGTAGTATTTGCCCGCATTTTACTTCCCCAGGCTACAATACTGCCTTCATCGGCTGAAAAAGGCCCGATGATAATGGCGCCTTCGTGAATAGTAGCATTTTTACCGATATACACAGGGCCGTTTTCAGCATTGATAATAACTGCTTTAATACTGGCACCTTCTTCAACAAAAACATTTTCGGGCGCATATACACGTGTAAAGGGGTCCTGAATAGTCTGTGAAGCTCTGTCTTTGGTAATGAGTGTAAAATCGGCTTTTATCTGCTCTCCGTTTTTCAGGTAAATATCCGGCAGGTTTTGTATGATTGTTGGTTGAGCAACTGCTTTTTTATCATTAAATTGTCTATAATCAATCGGAAAATTTAATGTTTTTGTGGTTTTAATAGCAATGGTTATGTCTCCTGCTATCAACCGTTCCCCTTCGTTTAATTGTTGAATCTCTGTCAGAATTTTTGAATCAGGGCAAACACTTCCGTTAATGTAAATATTATTATCTGTAGAGATATGGGTGAATTTCTCTTGTAGGTATTGTTCGGTCAGGTAAGAAATTTTAACACCTAATACTTTTTCCCATTTTTGGCCGATCGTCAGAATCCCACATCTGATTCCGGCCACAGGTTTGGTAAACGTAAAGGGTTTCAATTGATTTCTTAATTGAAAATCATCAAAAGCAATGTAGTTCATCTTATTTTCTTTAGTTTTTCCTGCGGTAAAGATAAATAAAGTTTTCCCTTCATCTAAATTTTGTTGCCCAGTGCAACGAAATCTTATACCTTTGAATATACTTGACTACCCTTCAATTTAGCTTATATACGTATGAAAAAGATAGTAGTTTTCGGCTCAACAGGTTTATTAGGCAAACCCGTAACTCAGGCACTGATAGAAGCAGGTTTTGCTGTTACGGTGATGGTAAGAAATGAAAATTTGGCCAAAAAACTTTTCCCGAAAGCTACCATTATCAAAGGTGATTTAAAGAATGAATCAGACGTTGAAAAGGCAATTGCCGGACAAGAGGGTATTTTTCTAAGCCTGTCTGTATTACAAACCGAAAAAGAAAATGAGTGGCATACAGAACAGCAAGGCTTAGATACTATTATAAAAATTGCCAGAACCCAGCAGATTAAACGCATAGGATACCTTTCTTCTTTGGTACATCTTTATCAAGGCATGAATGGCTTTGACTGGTGGGTATTCAGAATCAAACAGGAGGCTGTCAGGAAAATCAAAGAATCGGGTATAGCTTATACTATTTTCTATCCTTCCACTTTTATGGAAAGTATTGCTTATCAGGCAAGACAGGGAGATATGATAGCCTTAGGTGGGAAATCAGCATATCCTCTCTACTATATTGCAGCCGAAGATTATGCCCAACAAGTAGCCAATTCTTTTAAGATTCTCCATGATGAAAACAAAGATTACATAGTACAAGGCCCCGAAGCCTTTACGCAGGATGAAGCGGCTAAGGTTTTCATTAAATATTACACTAAAGAGAAACTCCGTACCCTATGGGCACCTATGTTTTTAATGAAAATTATGGGTTTATTTACACAAAAGTTTAACTACGGTTACCACATTGTAACGGCTCTGAATAAATACCCTGAAAAGTTTGAAGCATCTCAGACATGGGAGGAATTGGGCAAACCTACTATTACACTTAAAGCATTTGCTGAGAAAATCGGAGAAAGGTAAACCAAACAAGTAGAATAAGATAATTCAGAAAAGAGAAAATCCCCTAATAAGAAGGGGATTTCTACCTTTAATTACAATTTATTTTACTTTAACTAAAACACTAAGAAACTGTTTGAGTTAATCTTATTGAATTAAAAAAGTCGATTTTTGTTCAATACTTCGCTTTAAAATCCCGTGCGGCGTCCGCTCATTTAGCTCTGCTAAACTCCGGTTTTTAAATCTTGTCTTGAATCAAAAATCGCCGCGCGGCGGACCGCTCTTTTTTATTTTCAAAATTTAACTCAAATAGTTTCTTATTTTTTTGCAATTCTATACAATCTTCCCTGGTCTGTAACGGCATATAAAGCCCCGTCATTGCCTTGTGTTACATCACGGAAGCGTTGATACTCTTCGGTAAGTAAACGCTCTTCGCCCAATACTTTGTCGTTTTCAATCACCAGACGAGCAATGTGCATACCGCTCAGACAGCCAATAAAAAGATTGTTTTTCCATTCAGGAATCATATTGCCGCTATAGAATGTCATACCACTTGGTGATACTGACGGATCCCAATAGTAAACTGGTTGCTCCATTCCTTCTTTTTGCTGAATTACCTCGCCTATAGCTTTTCCACTATACTCAATTCCATAAGTAATGGTAGGCCAACCATAGTTTTTACCGGCACGTACATGGTTTACTTCATCGCCTCCTCTCGGGCCAAATTCGTTTGAGTAAAGCTCACCAGTAACCGGATGAAAAGCCAGCCCTTGTACATTGCGGTGTCCGTAAGAGTATAATTCTGGTTTTGCCCCATCTTTCCCTGCAAAAGGGTCTCCTGCCACAGGTTTGCCATCAGTAGTAATATGAATCACTTTTCCTAAACTTGAATTAAGTGCCTGTGCTTGCGGACGGGTAACGAGGTCAGAACGCTCGCCTGTACTGATAAACAGATTGCCACTTTTATCAAAAAGAATACGGCCACCATAATGCAATGTACCCTTATGGGCAGGTGTCGCACGATAAATCACTGTGGCACCTTCAATTTTTGATTCGTCAGCAGAAAGTCTCCCTTTGGCTACCGATGTGTGCGTTCCTCCCTCTACGTTTTCTGAGAAAACCACATAAACCATACGGTTCTTTGCAAACGCAGGGTCAATGGTGATGCCCAAAAGCCCACCCTGTCCGTCAGAATTTACTGCAGGTAAACCCGCAATAGGCTTACTTAATTCTCCGGTTGCTTTGGCAATGCGTAGTGTACCACCTTTTTCTGTGATAATTAATCTTCCATCTGGCAGACTTTTCACACCCCACGGCGATTTCAATCCTTCGGTAAGCACTTTAAATCCATAAGGCGTTTTGGTTTTTATACCATTGGCTCTGGTTTGTCCTTCAAAAGCCGATTTATACGATGAGTTAGGTGCTTTGGTTTCAACAGAAGCAGAATTATTCTGCGCCATTGAAATATAGCTTACCATACTAAATGCTAACAAATACAATACTGATTTTTTCATATTAATTTTAAAAGTTAAAAATGATTATCTGGAAACTGAAGAACGGAACAAGGAAAATGAAGCGAAAAAAGGTATTTGCTTGTGCATAGTATGTTTATTACTTGTTCCATTTTTCTTGTTCCTTTCTTCTCTAATTCCCCATTCTATTCAAAAACACCTGCTTGTACATCCGGCCCACAGGTATTTCCTGTTGCTGAATTTTCAGAGAATCGTTGTTATAGGTGGTAATTTTATCAAGCGCTACGATAAAAGATTTATGTACCCTTATAAATTTTGATTCGGGCAATTTAGCTTCCATATAACCTAATCGCTCATATACTACATATAGCCCTTCGCTGGTAAACACTTTTATATAATCTTTCAATCCCTCTATATAAAGGATATTATTCAGGAATACCTTCACCTGTTCTTTATCCACTTTCAGAAATAGATAAGCATTATTAAAAGCATTTGGTTCCGGGCTGATGGCTTTGGTTATTTCCTGAAAATGCAGGAATTTAGAAATAGCCTTTAAAAATCTTTCCTGACTGATGGGTTTTACGAGGTAATCAAATATCTCTAAATCAAACGCCTCTACTGCGTACTCACGAAAGGCTGTTGTAAGAATCACTTCAGGTTTTTTGTGCAAGGCTTTCAGTAATTCAAAGCCCGACATTCTGGGCATTTGTATATCTAAAAACAGTAAATCGGCTTCATTGCTTTGTAAGTAAATGAATCCATCAATGGCATTATCGAATACCCCTACTATCTCGAAATCAGGAAGGACTTCAAGGTAAGCCTTGATTAATTCTCTTGCGGGCAGTTCATCATCAATAATTAAACAGCGATAGGTCATTACTCAAATATTAGTTTTAATACCACCAAAAAACTATTCGCTTCGCTATAGGTTTTAAAATCGTGCTTGCCAGGATATAGCAATTCCAATCGTCTTTTTACATTATTTAAGCCTAAACCACTATTGTGTGCTTTAGTGTTTTTTGTGTCAGCTTCTATACTGTTTTCAACTTTAGCAATCAGTTCCTGTTGATTTACAGAAATATCAATTCTCAGCCATGAGGGCTTGATGGAGTTGTTTACCCCATGCTTGAAGCAATTTTCTATAATTGGCAACAGGAGCAAAGGAGGAATCAGAATATGATTGATAGAATTGTAAATATTAAATGACACATCTACCTTATCGCCAATTCTTATTTTCTGCAAGTCAACATAGTTTCTGATATATTTTAACTCGTCTTCCAGAGCTACTTTTTCTTTCTTTGAGTCGTAAAGGGTATATTCTATCAGGTTCGATAGTTTGATTATCTGCTGTGCTGTTTCGGGGCTTTTTTTAAAGGCCTCGGCATAAATACTATTGAGTGTATTAAAGATAAAATGCGGTTGCACCTGAGATTTTAGCAATTCTAATTCAGCAGCGGTTTTTTCCTGTTTAAGGTCTTGAATAGCTTCTTGCTGCTTATACCATCCCCGCATAAAATAGAACATACTATAAAGAAATACCAGAAAATACAGGTTGACAAACTCATACAAAAGCTTAGGAAAATAAACAAACGGTCCCGGATAAGGGTGTGCTTCTATGTAAGGATAAATAATATAGTAGTTGATAGCCCGTTTGAAAAAAATAAAACCGATGGTAACAGAAATGAGTCCTATCCAGAAGATGGTCTTCTGGTCAGCTAAAAAGTATCTTTCAAATAAGATGTGAATAGAGACATAAGAAGCCACAAAGGCGGACGGAACATAAAAGCAGGCTTTTACGAATGAACCATGATAGTTTTCGGTCATGGCACCTCCTCCTAACCACTCGTACAAAAAGTAGAGTAGCCAGAATATCAGATTAAACCGGATAGAGGTCTTTTTGTCAATCATTATGCCCTTTGAAGTATTTCAGGCATAAATATATCGGCTATTTTTTGTTTCAGACTGATACTCTATCTTAATTTAGACAAAGACGGTTTTTTATCGACAAACGCCGTTAGTGGTGATGATTTAAGAGTTAATTTAAAGTAAGGTCAAGCTTAAAATACACTACCAAATTTATATTCGCTTCCACCAGATGCTTCAATAGCTTTTTCCATAAACAAATCAGCAGTTTCATTGTGACGGAAACTCATTTTTTGATTGGCATTGCTCTCATTAACTATTTTATTTAACTCTAACCAATAGACAAGTGCATCAAAAAAACAGTAAATATTTTTTGCGATAGGCATAATATCATCAAACTCAGGAATTGCACCATCTCCATAAAGATATTCAGCAATTGGCTCATAACTTATTTTAAAGATAATTTTCGTATTATCATCAATCCCAATATAACCCAAATCAGTATCTCCAAATATTCTAAAATGTGATATTTCAACAGTATCAATGAATCTATCTATCGGATTTGTTCTAAAATTAGAATAATCACAATTATCTAATATAAAATCTATTGGGTCTTCAGTATCTATTATATTATCATAGTCCTTAAAACTAAGATAGTTATTTAGAATAAGTTGACAATAAAAGTCATCATTAATCTTTTGTCGTACTATTTCTTCATTTGGAACAAGTTCTTGCGTTTTATGAATAAATGTTTTCGCATCCATTATTTAGTTACATTGTTTATGCTCAAATATACATTAAAACTATAAGCTATTTATTACTCCCTCTAACAGATACTTAATTTTACTCCACAAAGGAAACTTTTTCCATCAATTTACCTGTTGTCTCTTTCCCCACTAATATATTCACTGAGATTTATATCATGAGTCAGTTTATTTACGGAATTGATTTTGGCACTACCAACTCTGCCCTGGTTATTCTTGATACTACAACCAATACTATTGTTAAATTATTTACTACTCCCTCGTTGCTGTTTTTTCCTGAGCCTAAAAATCCACGGGAAGAAATTACTTTTTCGATAGGCAATGAAGCCATAGAACGCTATGTAGAAAACCGCAGAAGAGGACGTTTCATGAAGTCTATCAAAAAGGTATTGCCTAATAAAAGCTTCATTGATACACGCATAGGTGCTAAAAGTTACAAAGCAGAAGACTTGGTGTCTCTGATTCTGATTCATCTGAAAAAACAAGCTGACGATTTCTTAGGCGAAAATATTACTACTGCGGTTATAGGTCGCCCTGTTGTATTTGACGAAAATCCTGAAAAAGATGCGCTGGCACAGGAGCGCCTGTCGAAAGCAGCACGCATTGCCGGATTTACGGACTTCTATTTCCAGATGGAACCTATCGGGGCAGCTTTTACTTACGAACGCCAGATAAAAAAAGAAGAACTGGTTCTGGTAGCTGATTTTGGTGGTGGTACTTCTGATTTCTCCCTCATGCGCCTCAACCCGAAAGCCGTTCATCAGGCTGACAGAGGTGCTGATATGATTGCGCAAGGTGGCGTATATATTGGCGGCGATAGTTTGGATTCTGATATTATGTGGCACAAAGGTACTATGCACTTTGGCAGAGGCGTAAAAGAAGAAATAACTCCGGGCAAACTAATAGACCTGCCTATGTCTTATTTCCAGAATATCTGCTCATGGGAAAAAATGAACTTTCTGGATACCCTGCGTATGCGAACCAGTATCAGCAAATCTTATGGTTTTTCGGGTAAGAACTATAAAGTAAAAAACCTGCTTACCTTGATTGAAGATAATTTAGGGTATGTGCTTTTCAAGCAGATAGAAAAGAGCAAAATGGATTTAACGCATCATGATGAAACTACTTTTGAGTTTAATCAGAACGAAATTGATTTTAAGGAATCTATCACGATAGCCGATTTTGAGAAAGAAATCATCAACAAGAATTTAGATAAAATTGAAGAATATCTGTTGGGTTTCTTAGAGAAATATCAGATTAGCCAGCAGGATATTGACGTGGTTTTCATGACAGGCGGTACTTCTATGGTAAGGCCACTAAAAAACATTTTTATTAAACAATTTGGCGAAGACAAGATTAAATCAGGCGATAATTTCAATAGTGTAGCTATGGGGTTAGCTTATAGTTATAAGGTTGTTTCGGCAGGTGTGCAATTTTAGAAACTGTATCAAATCCATATTTTATGCTGGAGACCATTCAATAAATTAATTAACAGGTTTTCGGGTAAATGCTTTTATTTCATGCAATAAAGCACTTATTTTCAATCAGTTACTAATACATACTGATATGAAAAAATCATTTCTATTTCTTCTGCTTGCCACCAATGTGGCTTTTTCGCAGGGTAATTATTACTTACACAATAATTCAAGCAGTGTTACTATTTTGCCAGGTCAGATAAGTGCCAAACACCCGTTAGGGGAGTTTAATACCTCGGTAGGGCAAGATGCTTTAAGGTTCAATACCCGAGACGAGAATACCGCCGTCGGATACAGATCTCTTTACAATAATGCTATTTCGGCAGTTGACGCCTTTGATGGCATACGTAATACAGGAATAGGTGTTTATGCTCTTTATTCTAATACCAATGGCCATGACAACATCGGTATAGGCTTTGAAAGTATGTATAAAAATACTGTAGGCGACTGGAATATAGCCATAGGCACAAATGCTCTTCATGAGAATGCAGGGGGATATACTAATGTCGCCATCGGTTTTGAGTCTGTGAGTAAAGCCACAAGCGTTAATTATAATACAGCCGTAGGGGCTTATGCCATGCGCTATTCAACGGGGGGATTTAATACGGCCTTTGGCGGCAATGCGCTGGCAGGCAGTGGGCTATCTACATCTAATGGAGATTTGAATGTTGCTCTTGGTTACGGAGCTTCACAAGGTAATACTTCCGGTGCACAGAATATAGCTATTGGTTATCAGGCATTATCGACTAATACTACAGGGAGTGGTAATGTAGCTATTGGCTATCAGGCAGGCTCTTTTGAAACAGGGAGTAATAGATTGTATATTGATAATTCGAGTACTACCGCGCCACTTATAGGCGGGAATTTTTCAACAGGTAAAGTGGGCATTAACCGAACTATGCCTAATATTGATGCGAGAACTGAAGCCTTACAGGTACAAGGTGCAGGATATTTTTCAGGAGCTATCTGTGCGACAGCTTACAATTGTGCATCAGATTTACGCTATAAAAAGAATATTACTCCCCTACAAAGCTCCCTTATTAATATACTACGACTTAGAGGGGTTAACTACGACTGGCGCATACAAGAGTTTCCTGATAAGGAGTTTACCAATCAACGACAAACTGGCTTTATCGCACAGGAATTAGAATTGGTTTATCCTGAAATGGTAACGACTGATGAAAAAGGATTTAAATCGGTTGATTATGCACGCCTGACACCTGTGCTGGTAGAAGCCATGAAAGAACTGAATGAAAAGATACTGGCTTTAGAAAAAGGCAATGAGGCATTAAAATCAGAGAATACTCAACTGAAAAAACAGAACGATTCGTTTGAAGCCCGTTTGCAGAGTCTGGAGAAAGAGCGGTTGAAGTAAAATTTACCATCCAGTACAACTTACAGGCATAAAATTGCACTATACAAAGTATTACCTGTGATTATTAAGTAAAATAAACTGGTTAGTATAATTTTTCCGTTATTTTGGCAGAATATGATTCAGAATCATATCATTTATTGTCAGAATATTATGGAAACCTTAGGATACATAGCAGGCATATTAACAACAGTTGCTTTTGTGCCGCAAGTACTACAAATCTACAAAACAAAATCGGCTAAAGATGTATCTTTGGCCATGTTCCTGATTTTTACTTTAGGAGTTATCATGTGGCTGGTTTATGGCATTAAAGTGAATGCCTTTCCGGTAATTGCAGCCAATGGCGTAACTTTAGTATTAGCCTTGGTTATCTTATTCTTCAAGTTTAAGTACAACAATCATTCTCTAAAATAACAGATTCTTTTGATTCTGTTTTATAATCAAAATTTTTATTTCAATTTTGAACAGGCATTTTCATGTCTGGTTTTTGGTGTTTTACCCCCTTCTGAACAAGATAGACCGAAAGAGCAAAGAAAAAACTGAAAAAATAATTGTAATTTTGACACTTAATAATTTACTTCGCATTATATTTTAAAATTATTCATATTCAACCGAGCAGAAATCATGACAAAACTGAAAGTTACGATAGGTGAGAAAGAATATTTTCCATTCATTAAAGAACCTATTGCTTATGAGGGAAAAGAATCTAATAATTATTTGGCGTTTAAATACTACGATGCCAACAGAGTAGTAGCAGGCAAAACAATGGCAGAACATCTGCGTTTTGCAACGGCTTACTGGCATACTTTCTGCGGAACCGGTGGCGACCCATTCGGCCCGGGTACTAAAGTTTTCCCTTGGGATTTAAACAGCAGCCCTATTCAGGCAGCCAAAGATAAAGTAGATGCTGCTTTTGAATTCATGACCAAGTTAGGTACACCTTTCTATTGCTTTCATGATATTGATATAGCCCCTGAAGGCAATTCGCAAAGTGAGTTTGAAAAAAACGTTCAGACCATTGTTGCCATTGCTAAACAAAAACAAGCTGAAAGTGGGGTAAAATTATTATGGGGTACAGCAAACCTATTTTCTCACCCACGTTACATGAATGGTGCTTCTACCAACCCTGATTTTGCCGTAGTTGCGCATGCAGGTTTACAGGTAAAAAATGCCATTGATGCCACTATCGAATTAGGTGGCGAGGGTTATGTATTCTGGGGAGGCCGTGAAGGTTATATGTCATTGTTGAATACCAATACCAAACGTGAGATTGACCATCTGGCTCAATTCCTGACAATTTCTCGTGATTATGCACGTAGTCAGGGCTTCAAAGGTAAATTCTATATTGAGCCAAAACCATGCGAGCCATCGAAACATCAATATGATTATGATGCCCAAACAGTAATCGGTTTCTTGCGTAACTATGGTTTAGATAAAGATTTCCAGATTAATGCAGAGGTAAACCACGCAACCTTAGCAGGTCATACATTTGCACACGAACTACAAATGGCAGCTGACGCAGGCATGTTGGGCAGTATCGATGCCAACCGTGGCGACTATCAGAATGGCTGGGATACCGACCAGTTCCCGATTGATTTATTTGAGCTGACAGAAGCCATGTTGGTAATTTTAGAAGCAGGTGGATTTACAACCGGTGGTATCAACTTCGATGCTAAAACCCGTAGAAACTCTACTGACTTAGAAGATATTTTCATTGCGCATATTGCCGGTATGGATGCTTTTGCCAGAGCTTTATTGATTGCCAATAATATTCTTGAAAAATCAGAATACAAAAACCTACGTACCAAACGCTATGCTTCGTTTGATGGTGGTGATGGTGCTGCGTTTGAAGCAGGTAAACTCTCATTAACTGACCTGAGAGGTATTGCGCTGAGAGACGGTGAGCCAAAGCAAATAAGCGGTAAACAAGAATTGTTTGAAATGATTATCAATCAGTATATCTAAAATTGATCATTTTATATAAACGAAGCCCTGTAATTTCTATTTTACAGGGCTTTTTATATTATTTTTCAATTAATTAAACGCATATAATTGTCATTCCAAATATTTCCCGTAATTTTGCTTGGCAAATAAGAAAACGAAAATTATTTGCTATGTTAGATTCTTCAAAGTTGCTTTACGAAGCACTCACTTACGACGACGTTCTCCTCGTTCCGGCTTATTCAGAAGTTCTTCCCCGCGATACGCAAACGAAAACTTATCTGACCAAAAATATACAATTAAATATTCCTCTCCTTTCAGCAGCAATGGATACTGTAACAGAGTATGAAATGGCTATTGCAATGGCGCAGGAAGGTGGTATTGGTATTATCCATAAAAACATGACCATCGAACAACAAGCCGAGCAGGTACGCAAGGTGAAACGTTCGGAAAGCGGCATGATAATCGACCCTATTACACTCCTTGAAGGGGCCACTATTGGCGATGCACTACGCCTGATGGCAGAGTTTAAGGTGGGGGGTATTCCGGTTATTGATGAAAATCACAAACTAAAAGGTATTGTTACCAATAGAGACCTACGTTTCCAGACGGAAATGTCGAAACCTATTGCTGAAATCATGACTAAAGAAAACCTGATTGTAGGGCATGCAGGTGCGGGTCTGGCAGAGGCAGAAGAGATTCTGAAAAATTACAAAATCGAAAAATTACCGATTGTCGATAGAGAAAATAAACTTATCGGATTAATTACCTACAGAGATATTCTAAAAAAGAAAGACCGCCCCAATGCAGCCAAAGACCGCTTGGGTCGTTTGATTGCCGGAGCAGCCGTAGGTGTAACACCAGATATTGAAAAACGTGTAGAAAGCCTGATAAAGGCAGGAGTTGACGTAGTAAGTATTGATACGGCACATGGCCATTCAAAAGGGGTTATTGATACCCTGAAACGCATCAAAATAGCTTTCCCAAAATTAGATGTGATTGTAGGAAACATTGCTACTGCCGAAGCCGCAGAAGCCTTGGCTATTGCTGGCGCAGATGCCATTAAAGTAGGAGTTGGGCCAGGTAGTATCTGTACCACCCGTATCATTGCCGGTATAGGTATGCCACAATTATCTGCCGTAGCTGATTCGGCTATGGCCGCAGCCAAATATGGTGTTCCGGTAATTGCAGATGGTGGTATCCGTTTCTCAGGTGATATTACTAAAGCCATTGCGGCAGGTGCCAATACAGTAATGATGGGTTCATTATTAGCCGGAACAGAAGAAGCTCCAGGCGAAATGGTGATTTACGAAGGACGTAAATTCAAAACGTATCGTGGTATGGGTTCGGTAGAAGCAATGGAAGATGGCTCAAAAGACCGTTATTTTCAGGATGCTGAAGATGATATTAAGAAACTAGTACCGGAAGGTATCGTAGGACGTGTACCATTCAAGGGTCGTGTGGCAGAAATTCTTTATCAGATGGTAGGTGGGCTTAAGGCGGGTATGGGTTATTGTGGCGCAGGTGATATAGCCGCTTTACAACAAGCCAAATTTGTAAAAATCACAGCGGCTGGTATCAAAGAAAGCCACCCGCACGATATTCAGATTATGCGTGAGGCACCGAATTATTCGAGATAATATTCGAGAAGATTATAGTAAAAACGGCTCTTTAGGAGCCGTTTCTTGCTTTATTGCTTAATCATTGTCAAGATGCCATGCTAAAGTTACTTTGGCTGTAGACTTGATGGATTTATTATTTTGTTTTGCAGGCTTCCATTTTGGCATATTTTGAAAAACAAGTCTTACTTGCTCTTCTAATGTAGGGCACCAACCTGTTTTTTGTGTTATTACAATGCCATCCACTTTCCCATTTTCAAGAATATCAAATTGAATAAGCATTTTACTGTAATTACATACAGATACATGAACCTTGGCTTCACCTTTATACTGTAAATGCTTTGATACATATTTATAAAACTCCTCTACTCCTCCAATAAATTCTGGACACTCTTCTTTTTTTCCACTAATGTCACATATAAAGTCTTGCTTAATATTTTTTTTCCATAGAAAACGTATTAAGCTCTTTTGCGCAACCAGAAAAAAACAATAAAATAAATAATAGTAGTAAACACTTCATAAGACAGTCACATTAATACTTCAATATACACAAAAACCTCAATTTATAGGTTTTCTGCATACTTATTTTATATTTGCATTAACAAAACCATGATCTATGAAGCTCATTCATTTATTAACTAGCCTATTCTTTTGCACAACCATCAGTCTTGCGCAAAGCCCTCAGCTAAATATTGCCAAACCGAAACCTTTCAAGCAGAAAACTTTCTGCAATCCGATGGATATTAATTACCAGTATAACTGGGAACAAACCAACGAAAAAATATCCTATCGCTCTGGCGCTGACCCTGTAATTATCACCCATAAAAACGAATACTATCTCTTTCATACCATTCAGGGCGGTTATTGGAAATCGAAAGATTTATTGAACTGGCATTATATTATTCCTAACCGTTGGCCAATGGAAGATATGTGTGCACCTGCGGCTATTTCGGTGCGTGATACGCTTTACTTGTTCCAATCAACATTTCAGCAAAGACCTATCTTCTATACTACTACGCCCGAAAACGGCAAGCTGCATTTCTATAATCGATGGCTACCACAATTGCCTAAAGATATTGGTCCCTGGGATCCGGCTTTGTTTCATGACGATGCCACCGACCGTTGGTTTATGTACTGGGGTTCGTCTAATGTGTATCCGCTTTTTGGAGCAGAGTTAGACAAAAGCAAAAACCTGACTTATAAAGGAAAAAATGATTATAAAGGTTTAATCTACCTACATCCCGAAAAACACGGCTGGGAGCGTTTTGGCAGAGACCATAGAGATACTATCAAGCCTTTTACCGAAGGAGCCTGGATGACTAAACACAACGGCAAATATTACCTGCAATACGGCGCACCGGGAACAGAGTTTAATGTGTATGCCAATGGTACTTATGTAGGAGACGACCCTTTAGGCCCATTCACTTATGCGCCTTATAACCCCGTTTCATACAAACCAGGGGGATTTATGACAGGTATGGGTCATGGCAATACTTTTCAGGATTTATATGGTAATTACTGGAATACCGGAACCCCGTGGATTGCCGTAAATTGGAATTTTGAACGTCGTATCGAAATGGTTCCGGCAGGTTTTGATAAAGACGGACAAATGTATGCCAATACCCGCTTTGCAGATTTTCCACAACTATTACCAACCAAGAAGTGGACAGATAAAAATGAGTTGTTTGCAGGCTTAATGTTGCTATCCTACAAAAAACCTTGTACCTCCTCCTCTGTGCAGGAGGGCAAATTCTCTGCTAATCTGGTAACTGACGAAAATCCCCGGACTTTCTGGGTGGCAAAAACCAATAAAAGTGGAGAAACGCTCACGATTGATTTAGAAAAAACGCAGGAGGTTCATTCCTTACAAATCAACTACACGGATTATAAATCTGATATTTATGATAGTGCCTTGCCTAAAGTATATATTCAATATAGAGTCTATTCATCAATAGACGGTAAAGCCTGGATAAAGATTGTTGACAATACCAACGAAAAAAGAGACCGTCCGAATGCCTATGAAGAACTGGCGAAACCTGTGAAGGTACGTTATATTAAATTTGAAAATGTGCATGTGCCTATGCCTAATTTAGCTATCAGTGATATACGCATTTTTGGTAAGGGTACAGGCAAAGCGCCTGTTATTCCACAAGGACTCACTGTGACCAGACAAACCGACGACCGTAATGCAGATATTAGCTGGCAAAAAGTACCTGAGGCAGTAGGCTATAATATATTATGGGGCATCGCTCCCGATAAGTTATATCAGACTTACCAGATTTGGAACGATGCCCCATCTAATCTTGAATTAAGGGCTTTAACAGTCGGACAAAAATATTACTTTGCTATTGAGGCTTTCAACGAAAATGGTGTTTCTGCCGTAAGCGAAGTAATAGGTCCTAAATAGGTTTTTTATTCTAAGGCGATGTAAATTAGCAACTATAAGTTACTTATCAGACTTCCTTTAGCGTTATAATTATTGATTATTAGCACTTATTAAATAAACCCCGAATAGGCAAAAATCTGGCATATTTCGGGGTTTTTCTTATTTTGTATCTGCGAAATAACTAAAAAACATTGGCTTACCAAAGCGGATTCACTTAAAGGTCTCAAATCTCAATCACATTAAAACTATAATCAAGTGGGTCTAACGTATCCAGCAATTTCTTGATAAACAGATTATCATTCAGATAGAAATTCAGGAAGTTTTCTTTTCTTTCCTGCAATCCTCCACCCGGAAATAGTTTTTCCTTTAAGGCTAATAACTGATTCACAGAGCCTTCCTGATTACGTTCCTCTGCTCTTTTGATACGCTTTTCTAAATGTTCTAACGAATTGATACTTTTGGCTTTTACCGCTTCTACCGGGCCTTTCATGGTAGCTTCAATAATCAGGGCTTTTTTAAGAATACGCTCAAAAATATCGTTGATTTCATCAATCTCAAAAGCAAGGCTCAACGATTTCCGTGAGTTCTTTTCAACAAAACCTTTACGTAGGGTAACTTCATCGGCAAATAGTTCTTCGGTCGTAATACCTAATTTATCTATCTTTTTGCGGCTTGCTTCATTCACAACCAACGCAAAATTACGAGGCATCAATAAAGGAAATTGTTCCTGATAATAATCAAATATACCTTTCAATTGTAACCAATAGGGTACTTCTGATGGTCCTCCGATATAAGCTAAGTTAGGCAGGATAGTTTCCTGATACAAAGGTCTTAAAACTACGTTAGGGCTAAACCTTTCGGGGTTGTTCTCTACCAATTGCAGGATTTCACTTTCTGAAAAAGTAATATCTGTATGGAGTATTTTGTATTCGTCTTCTTCTTTGATGATTCTTTCTCTAAGGCCGTCTTCCAGATAGAAGAAGTTAATTTCTCTTGGGGTAATTTGGGTATGATAACCAGCAGTGTGAAGTTTTTCAGAAGTTTCGGTAACAAGTTTGCTGGCAGTGTGTTGCAGTAAATCGTCTTTAATAATATGGCTGAAAACAGATTTTAAAGCTTTATCATCGGCATCTATACAAATCAAACCTTCGTTTTCAAACAAATGGCTCATATAACATCGTACCGCATTTGCTAAAGTACCATGATTGAGATAAGCATTCTGAAAAAACTCAACTCTTTCGGGTATCTGGTCGCAAATGGCTCTTAGCTCTGCCGGATTCATACGCCCTACTGCGCCTTTCTGGGTAGTTTCCCACTTATAATTTTTCCCAAACAAGTTAAAAACCGAAATCTCCTCAAAATCGTGGTCTTCGCTTGCCATCCAGTATACAGGCAAGAAATTGTAATCAGGAAACTCAGCTTTTAGTTTTCTGGCCAGGTTAATCACAGTTACAATTTTGTATATAACATAGAGCGGCCCGGTAAATATATTCAACTGGTGCCCCGTAGTTACTGTAAAAGTTTTATCATCTAATAAAGGAGAAAAATCAGGTTTTGAGTCAAGCGTTGAATACTGGTTTTCTAAAGCGGCAACCAATGTCTGACGTTTTTCTTTAGTAAATACTCTTGATTGAATAGCTTTTCGGAATCCTTCAATGTCAGGAAATTGATTATAAAAAGTAGCAAGCGTTTCGTTTTTTGTGATATAATCTAAAAACAATTTTGGAAAAGCTCCGACGGCTTTTAACTCTAAGGTTTGCAAGGGCATATTTAAGGCGCGATTTCTTTATTTTTCCAATAACACGAAAAAGAATAGACAGGTTTCAAATATACAAAATCCAAAGGATATTATTTCACGTAACAAATTTTATAGTGCCGATGGCTTTATTTAAAATAACTAACGAAAATAAATTCTATTTTTGAGAATAATCAGGACTTTTTTATGAAAATACTTCTATTCTTCCTCTTCTTATCAGGTTATTGCATGGCACAGATAAAATCTGTTGATGTTTGTGTCTATGGTGGTACCTCATCAGGTGTCATAGCTGCTTATACTGCCAAGAAATATGGAAAAACGGTACTATTGATAGAACCAACCAAAAGATTGGGCGGATTAACGTCAGGCGGACTCGGACAAACGGATATAGGCAACAAGTATGCGATTACAGGTATATCCAGAGATTTTTATAGAAGAATCGGCAAGCATTATGGCCGCTTTGAGCAATGGACCTTTGAGCCATCGGTAGCAGAAAAGATATTTCAACAATATATGAATGAGGCGAATGTAGCAGTACTTTATGAGCACCGATTGAAACAAGCCGAGAAGCGTGGAGGTAAAATTGAGAAAATTCTGGTAGAAAACGGAAAATCAAGCCAATGGATAAAGGCAAAAGTTTTTATTGATGCTACTTATGAGGGCGACCTGATGGCAAAAGCCGGAGTAAGCTACACCATAGGCAGAGAAGCCAATTCGGTTTATAACGAAACCTGGAATGGGGTACAATTATTGGATAAACACCAGTTTCCGGATGGAGTTGACCCTTATAAGGAAGTAGGAAACCCGGCAAGTGGCTTGCTATGGGGTATTAGTAACGAGAAACTGGCTGCAACGGGTTCAGGAGATAAAAAAGTACAGACTTATAATTTCCGGCTTTGCCTGACAGACAGTATTGAAAATCAAATACCTGTTACAAAACCTGCCAGTTATGATGCCTCGAAATATGAATTGCTACTGCGTTATATAGAAAAGAAACAACCCCAAGAACTGAACTGGGCATTAATGCATATTCAGCCCATGCCACATCGGAAAACAGATATTAATAACTCCGGCCCCTTTTCGACAGATATGATAGGGGAGAACTACGATTATCCCGAGGCTGATTATGACACCCGCCAACAGATTCAGCTAAAGCATGAAGAATATATTAAAGGCTTTCTATACTTTCTGGGGAACGATAAAAGAGTGCCTGAGCATCTGAGAAAGGAAATGAAAAAATGGGGATATCCGAAAGATGAATATACAGATAACAATCATTTCAGCCCACAGATGTATGTGAGAGAAGCCCGCAGAATGATAGGGGAGTATGTCATGACCGAACATCATTGCGAAGGACGACAATCAGTAAGTGATGGGATTGGCATGGCGGCTTATACGATGGACTCGCACAATTGCCAGCGGATTGTAGTCAATGGTATGGTGAAAAACGAGGGAGATGTACAGCAAGGCTTAGGAGGGCTACCGCCTTATCCTATTTCTTACTGGTCTATTTTACCTAAAAGATCTGAGTGTATAAACCTTTTAGTTCCGGTTTGTTTGTCAGCCACGCACATAGCTTATGGGTCTATCCGGATGGAGCCCGTGTTTATGGTATTAGGGCAGTCGGCGGCTGTTGCGGCAAGTATGGCGATTGATGCCAATAAAATTTTGCATGAGATTGATGTGAAAAAACTACAACTTGAATTAGCAGTGAATCCATTAGCTAATAAAAATCAGGCGGAACAATTAATTGATAATGACGATATACGGGTAAAACTAAATGGAAACTGGACGATTATTCCTAAGGGACAGGAGCGATATGGCAAAAACTACCTGATAGATGAAACCAAAGGAGAACAAGAAAAATCAGTTATTTATACCCCTATTATTCCCATTACAAAAAAGTATAAGATTTATATTTATTTCCCTCGTTACGAACAGCTATCAAAGCAAATCAATGTGAATATCTGGACTAATTCAGGTAAAAAGACTTTATTATTGAAACCACAAAATACCGAAAGCGATTGGTTGTATGTAGGTGAGTTTTTCTTTGAAAGAGGGTTGAAAAATATGCTTGAAATTACCAACCAGGGGGCTGATGGAGCTGTGATTGCTGATGCGGTTTTGTTTATGCCTGAGAATTAAATAGCGTACTACTGATATAAACGAATTGCCACAATCTACACAAGAGAACACGATGTTACACAATTGTGAAACTTGGTTTTTCTGGTGTATATTGTGGCAAAATTCTATAACGAATTACTACCTACTCATACATTCCTTCAATCAAATCTTTATACTTGCCTACAATTACCTTCCGCTTAGGTTTAAGCGTTGGGGTAATTTCACCGTTTTCAATTGTCCACGGTTCAGCGAGTAATTCTATTTTCTTTACCTGTTCGTAAGGCGCAAATTCTTTATTGAAACGATTTACCTCATCCATAATTAAGTGATGAATATCATGGTTTTTCACTATCTCTGCCTCTGAAGTATAAGGAATATTATGTGCTTTAGCCCATTCTTTCAAGGCTACAAATTCCGGAATGATTAAAGCACCCGGAAATTTCTGCCCCTCACCTACTACCATAATCTGCTCTACATATACCGATTCCTTGATTTTATTTTCCAATACCTGCGGTGCTACATATTTGCCGCCAGATGTTTTAAATATTTCTTTCTTACGGTCTGTTATTTTCAGGTATCTGCCTTCTTCTAATTTACCTATATCTCCGGTGTGTAGCCATCCATCTGCATCAATGGCTTCCTTGGTCTGTTCGGGTAAATTATAGTAGCCAACCATTACATTCGGGCCTTTGTAGAGAATCTCTCCATCATCGGCTATTTTTATAGTTCCGCCGTCCACCACAGGCCCAACAGTTCCGATTCTTAAATCTAATGGTTTAACCCGATTGGTAGCAATAACAGGCGAGGCCTCGGTCATGCCATACCCCTCTGAAACCGGAATACCTGCTGCCCAGAAAACTCTCGCCAAACGTGGTTGTAAGGCTGCTGCTCCCGAGCATATCATTCTGATATTTCCACCCAATGCTTCCTGCCATTTGCTAAAAACCAGTTTCTGAGCCAGTTTTAATTGCTGATTATACCACCATCCTCCATCAATATTCGGGTCATATTTCAGACCGAGGTCTAATGCCCATAAGAAAATACGGCGTTTCAAGCCACCTAATTCATAGCCTTTTGCTACAATTTTATCATACACTTTTTCGAGCAGACGAGGAACGGTTGTAAAAATCTGTGGTTTTACATCTTTCAGGTCTTCGGCAATGGTGGCCATATTCTGGGCATAATAAATAGAAACACCCAGGCGCATATATAAATACAATACCATACGCTCATATACATGGTTGAGCGGTAAGAAACTCAAGGCTCGGCATTCGGCATCAATCGGGAAATAATCTTTGCAACCTTCAAAATCGCTGATGATGTTCTGATGCGTAAGCATTACTCCTTTTGGTTTACCGGTAGTGCCTGAAGTATAAATCAATGTAAGCAAATCGTCAGTTTTGATAGACTTCTTGATTTCCTCTATTTTTGATTGATTGGTTTCATTAGCAACTGCATGTACTTCTTTCCAATGATTAGCGCCCTTTACCTGATCGAAGGTATAAATAGCTTTAATACTTGGGGCTATTTTGGCGGCTTCCTTTGCTTTTTCAAAAAGCGCTTCGTCTCCTACAAAAACATAGGTAATATCAGCATCCTGAAAAATATACTTGTAATCTTCAACCGTAATATTCGGATACAGCGGAACACTGATAGCGCCTACCTGCTGAATCCCAAAATCAACAATGTTCCATTCAGGGCGACTTTCAGAGATAATCGCAATTTTATCTCCTTTTTTTACCCCCAGTTTTAAAAAACCATAACTAAGTTGATTGATGCTATCAATGAATTCGGTGGCTGAAATTTTTACCCACTCTCCTTTAATTTTAGAGGCAAAAACATCAGATTTGTTGAACTTGGCAATCGATTCAGGCAGTAAATCGAATATTCGAATAATAGGTTGAGACATAGTTTAACAGGCGTTTGTATAATGACAAATGTAAAGAAAATATTTCCCGACAAAACAAACATCTAAGAAACCTGTTAGTTTTTTTTATTTAATGACCACAAATGACCGCCAGGCGGCCATCTGTGGTCAGCACAACTCAATTTTATCAGGATTTATACTGCATCTACGTCCACTACTACATCAACCTCTTTATGCTCTTTTTCCTGATGGAGCGCATCTATCATTTCTCTTAAAAAACTTTTAGCGGCTTTGATATTCAGCTTGTCTTTTTCAAGCTTTAATATAATATCAAATAAATATTTGTTTCTGATACGCTCAATCAAAGATTTCTCAGGACCCAATACCCTCGCTTTCCCCAATTTTTCTAATAATTTTTCCGCTAACCAATGAGCCGCTTTCTCTGCTTTTTCCTGTTCTTCGTGCTTCAAAGTAACAGAAATGATTCTCGTAAATGGAGGATAGAAATAGCTGTCTCTTTCCGAAATTTCGTGGGTATAGTACCCCTGATAATCATTGATTACTACTTTTTGTAATAAAGATTGTTGGGTATCATTCGTTTGAATCAATACCAGCCCTTTTTTTGCTCGCCGTCCGGCTCTACCACTTACCTGCGTCAGCATCTGAAAAGCCCGTTCTGAAGCCCTGAAATCAGGAAAGTGAATCATGCGGTCAGCATCAAAAATACCTACTAAACTTACCTGGTCAAAGTCAAGCCCTTTACTAATCATCTGCGTACCTACTAAAATGTCTGTACCTCCTTGTTCAAATTCGGTAATGATATTCTGGTAGGCATTCTTGGTCCGGGTGGTATCTAAATCCATCCGTATCACACGAGCCGTATCAAACATCGCTTTTAAGTCTTCTTCTAATTTTTCAGTGCCGAAGCCAATCGTACGGAGTTTGCCCGACCCACAGACTGGACAAGCTTTAGGAATTTCCTCCTTATGTCCACAGTAATGGCATCGCAGTTCTGTTGAGTGCATGTGATAGGTAAGACTCACCGCACATTGCTGACACTCAGATACCCAGTTACATTCCTGACAATTCAGGTAAGGCGAATAACCTCTCCGGTTCTGGAAAATGATGGTCTGTTCTTTATTAGCCAGATTCTGTTGAATGCGGTTATAAAGCACACTTGAAAAATCATTTTTCATGGTTTTGGCCTTACGTTCTGCTTTCAGGTCCACGAGCACAATATCAGGCAATTGGGCTTCACCGTATCGCTTATTCAGCGTTACCAGGCCATATCTACCCGTTTGTGCCTGATAGTAACTTTCGATAGAAGGTGTAGCTGAACCTAACAGGATTTTTGCTCCCTGTTTAAGTCCTAACATAATACCCACATCACGTGCATGATAGCGAGGAGCGGGGTCAAACTGTTTATAAGAGGTTTCATGTTCTTCGTCAATAATCACTAATCCTAAGTTATCCATAGGTAAGAATATAGCAGAGCGTACACCCACCACAAACTGGTAGCGACCTTCTACAATTCCTCTCCACACTTCTACTCGCTCATTATCAGAAAACTTGGAGTGATAAACCCCCATTTTATCGCCAAACACACGTTTAAGTCTTACTACAATCTGAGTAGTCAGGGCAATTTCGGGTAGCAGATAAAGCACCTGAGAACCACCCTCTAATACTTTCTGAATAAGGTCTATATAAATCTCGGTTTTACCACTACCTGTGATACCGTGTAATAGCACAATATCTTTCTCTGTAAATTTCTGTAAAACCTCATCGCTGGCTGCCTGTTGTGCATCGGTTAACAATATTTTCAGTGGTTCGTCTGGCACATCATCACCAAAGCGTGAGACAATTACTTCAAATTGCTCCAGAATACCTTTATCTAACAGGGTTGACAGGGCAGAATCGGAAGTTTCGCCTTGAGTGAAAAGTGTTTTATCGACTCCGTGAGTATTTTTTTCAGCTAACTCATTAACAGGAATATGTTTGAGGTATTCCAGAATAATGCTTTGCTGCTTGGGCGATTTTGTAAGAGAGTCAATCAGATTAAATACTTCTTCACTTCCTTCATAACCTCTTTTTAATCGTATTTTCTTGGCAATTTTAGGCTTATATTTCTCTTTTACTTCTTCATACATAATAATGGCATGCTTCCCAATCAGTGATTTAATCATCGGATTGATGTTCTTTTCACCTACAAACTTAATCGCATCATCGTATGTCAGCGAAGTATGTGTTTTCAGAATCTCAATAAACTCTACTTCTTTTTCTTCTAATAATTCAGGATGGTCAAAATCAGGATTTAACTGCATTCTTGACTGGCTACTAACTTTTAAACCCGAGGGAACGGCCACATTCATTACCTCGCCAATGCAGCACATATAATACTCGGCAATCCATTCAAAAAGCCATAATTGTGCGGGAGTAATTAATGGGTCAATATCTAACAATTCTAAAATGTACTTGGCCTGGTATTTTTCAGGAGGTTTGGTGTGGATTTTTCCGACTACAGCGGTTACTACACGATTTCGGCCAAATTGTACAATCACTCTTGCTCCGATTTTTATGTCAGCCGCAAAATGGCGGGGTACACGATAAGTAAACATACGAGGAATAGGCACGGGCAAAATTACGTCAGCAAAGTAGGTGGTTTCAGTTGAAAAAATATCTTCTGTCATCTTCAGATAATGGGATTAAAAAAATAAAACAAGCACATAATAGTTAATAACGATTCTTGATATAATCGTTGATACATGGGCTACCTAAGATACTAAAAATACCTCAGATAATTAACAGTTATTGTAGATACTTAATTCAAAACACTGAAGAATTGAACAGGATAGAAGAGGATAAAAAAAGGAGTAAGAATATCATTCCTACTCCTACAAAGATAGAGAAATTTTTTTAAAAAATAGTATCAAAAAGTAAATAAGCATTCAACGAAATAATGATGACTGCCACTACCCATGCCGTGTATTTTATCAGATTTGAGTTAACAAATTCACCCATTTTTAATTTACTCGAAGTAAACGCCACCAAGGGTACTACTGCAAAACTCAATTGTAAAGATAAAATCACCTGACTCAATACTAATAAATCAGAAGTTCCTCTTTCGCCATAAATAATAGCAACAATCAACGCAGGAATAATGGCAATTAAACGGGTGATTAAGCGGCGTAGCCAGGGTTTCAATTTAATATTCAGAAAGCCCTCCATTACTATCTGTCCGGCCAGCGTACCTGTCAGGGTAGAATTTTGTCCTGCTGCCAATAAGGCTACTGCAAAAAACAATCCTGCCAGTTTTACTCCCAAAATAGGGTCAAGCAGATGATAAGCATCGGTAATGTCTGCCACGTGTTGATTATCTGTGAAATGGAAAGTTGCCGCAGCCATTATCAGAATAGCGGCATTGATAAAGAACGCAATAAACAACGAAGCGGTAGAATCAATGGTAGCAAATTTAATGGCACTTTTTTTGGCTACTGATGTATTTTCTATTTTACGGGTTTGTACAATACTTGAATGTAAGTACAGATTATGCGGCATTACGGTTGCACCCAAAATACCAATGGCAATATAGAGCATTTCGGGGTTTACTACAATTTGCTGATTGGGTATTAAGCCTTTAGCTACACCAAACCAGTCAGGGTTTGTAACAATCATTTCATAGCCAAAACACAACAAAATAATCAAAATCAATCCTCCCACAATTACCTCAATAATACGGAATCCTTTATTTTGCAGAAACAGAATGAAGATAACATCAATGGCTGTAATAACAATACCATAAGTAAGCGGAATATTAAACAGCAGGTTTAAGGCTACTGCTGCCCCAATTACCTCGGCTAAATCGCAGGCAGCAATGGCTACTTCTGCTAAAATCCAGAGAATAAATGAAACGGGTCTTGAGTAGGCATCCCTACAAGCCTGTGCCAGATCTCTGCCTGTAGCAATCCCCAACTTCAGGGAAAGATGTTGCAGCAGCATGGCAAACAGATTGGATATTAAAATGACTGATAATAGGGTATAACCAAACTTGGCACCTCCGGCAATATCTGTTGCCCAGTTACCGGGGTCCATATATCCTACAGCAACCATTAAGCCCGGCCCGATGAATGCCGAGAATTTTTTCCAGAAACCGCCTGTTTGGGGTACATCAATACTTCTATGTACTTCAGATAGCGATACATTACTTGAGGTTTTTTTCCAGCCTTTATTATTTTCAATCATAGGGGTTCTATTGCACTGAATATATATTTTATGCAATAATAAAAATAAAAATATGTTTATCAAAATTAATTTTTAGGTTTGTCTAAAAATTTGATTAATTAGGGAGAAGATGTACTTTTGTGTAGTATTATCATCATGCTAAAGGTCTATGACTTCATTTACAGAGGAAAATTATCTGAAAATAATCTATATGCTTACCGAACAGAACGGGGGGAGTGAAGTCAGCACCAACGAACTGGCTGAGCATACACAAACCAAAGCTGCTTCGGTATCAGATATGCTACGCAAACTGGCGGAGAAAAACCTCATTAATTACCGTAAATATCAGGGTGTTACACTAACCAAAGAGGGACAGCATATTGCCCTGAGTGTAATCAGGAAACATCGGTTGTGGGAAGTGTTTTTAGTGGAAAAATTGGGATTCGGCTGGGATGAGATTCATGATATTGCCGAACAGCTTGAACATATTGATTCGAAGGAATTAACCGAAAAACTGGATAAGTTTTTAGGAAATCCTCAGTTTGACCCTCACGGCGACCCGATTCCTGATGCAAAAGGTAAAATGCCATCCATGAGTTCTCATAAACTTTCAGAAATTGCTGTTGACCAGACTGTGGTAATGGTTGGTGTAACCGTACATTCACCTGCTTTTTTACAGCATTTAGATAAAAACAATATCACCTTAGGCTGTTCTATCAGAATACAGGAGGTCAGCGAGTTTGATAAATCCTTCACCATTATCCTCAATAATACACAATCGGTTTTTGTGAGTAATGAGGTGGCCAAAAATCTGCTGGTGAAATAGTACCTGTTAAAGTTCTTTAAATTCAGCAAAGTATTCGTATCATTTTATAATTTTGCTTCTCATTCACCTCACCCCAACCCCTCTCCATCTGGAGAAGGGCTTAAAAAAGTCTCCCTCTCCTTGAAATAGGAGAGGGAGATTTAGAGCGGACGTCGCACGGGGTGAGGAGTATCATCAATGAAAAGTTTTCATGAATATATTAGATAAATACTTAATCAAACGATTTCTTACAACCTATGTTTTTGCGGTTCTGGTAATTGTTCTGATTATTATGGTGATTGATTTTGTAGAGAAAAACGATGATTTTATTCAGAAGCAGGCACCTATGCGTGCTATTCTACTACAATATTACGCTAACCTTGCACCTTACTGGGCTAACTATATCAGCCCTTTAATGATTTTTATCTCTACTGTGTTTTTTACTGCCCAGATGGCTGCTCATACCGAGATTGTGGCAATTCTGAGTAGTGGGGTAAGTTTCCGGCGGCTCATGTTTCCCTATTTTATAGGGGCTTCTATCATCGCTATTTTTTCTTTTGTAATGGTAGGCTGGATTCTTCCTCGTGCCAATACAGAGCGACTGGCTTTTGAGAATGTGTATGTAAACGATAAGTTCTATTTCTCAACCCGTGATTTCCATATTGCAGTAGCGCCCAATACATACGCTTATATGTCGAGCTATAACAACGAGGCAAAAACAGGATACGATTTTACCTTAGAAAAAATAGTTGACAATAAGCTTGTAGAAAAACTATCAGCCAAAAGAATTACGTGGGACGATAGCACCAAGAAATGGAAAATACACGATTATAAAATCCGTACATTGGGTATTATGAAAGACAAGATGGTGTATGGCACAGCCCCAAAAGACACGGCAGTCAATTTATCGCCTAATGACTTTGAAAACGAACACCAGATACAGGAGTCTTACACGATTCCCGAGCTTCGGGAGAAAATTGACCTGATTAAAAGCCGGGGCGCAGAAGGGATAGAATCGTTTCAGATTGAATTATATCAACGTTTTGCTACCCCATTTGCCGTAATCATTTTATCGTTGATGGGTTTAATTGTATCTGCCCGTAAGGCCAGAGGTGGGGTAGGGTTTCAGATTGCCATAGGTTTCGTACTGGCATTTGTGTATATTCTGTTCTACATCATGTCTAAAGGTATTGCCGAATCAGGCAATATGCCGCCTATTTTAGCAGTTTGGTTGCCTAATATCGTTTTCGGAACCATCGGAACCATTATGTATTTCACAGTTCCGAGATAAATTTGACAAGCATTTACTGCCTCATAATGATTTTGGCAGTTTCACGAGCCTTGATAGCCCATAACTCGTGCATTTTACCCGAAAAATGTAACTGGTCGCTGGCAATGTAAGCAACATCGGTATGTTCACGGGTAATAGTCGTAATATCTATAAAAGGCACACCAACTTTTCTACATTCATCTTTGGCTACGGCGTTAAACTCGTCAATTTCTTTAGCTATTTTCGCAGTATTACGTGAAGCCGCAAAAGGTGTAATGCCATAATCGGGAATCGACAATACAAAAACCTTTTTATAATCACCATGCGCAAATCGGGCACTTATTTGTAGTAATTCTCTAAATTCGGTTTTGTATTTTTCTATACTCTGCCCACGATATTGGTTATTTACGCCTATCAGTAAAGATACCATGTCATATTGATTTGTGTTTTTGCTGTCAGCAATAGCCTGTATAAGTTCTTCGGTTGTCCAGCCTGTGCGGGCAATAATATCGTGTTTGGTAATGGTAAAATCATCTTTCAGTAAGTCAATCAGATACATACTCCAACGGTCTTTTTCTACTACACTTTCACCAATGGTATAAGAATCTCCTAATGCTAAAAAAGTTCTGTTTGGCCCGGTTCCAACAGGGTTCGGAATAGAAATTATTTCGGTAGTATCAGTCATGGCACATGATAAGAATAAACCTATGGATATAAATAAAGCGACTATTTTTGACATAGCAGAGCGAAGGTATTTTTGAATTACAGAATATTAAAGTACAATTATATTTATGAATATATACGGGAATATAGGGATAGAAGTCCTATTTTTGCAAAATTTTTATTAAAACCTATATTTCCGTTTCAACGGTTGATGTAATATGAAAGTTGTTTTAGCATATAGTGGAGGATTAGATACCTCGTTTTGTGTAAAATACCTGACCGAAGAATTAGGTCATGAAATACATTCTGTATTGGTTGATACAGGTGGTTTTACAGAAGAAGAAATCAAGGATATTGAGACAAAGGCGTATGAATTAGGCGTAAAACACCATCATACAGCTCGTATGGTAGGCGAATATTATCAGAAATGTATTCGTTATCTGGTATATGGCAATATCCTGAAAAACAATACTTATCCGCTTTCTGTAAGTGCTGAACGTATGTTTCAGGCGGTAGCAGTAGCTGATTATGCCAAAGAAATTGGTGCAGAAGCTGTTGCCCACGGAAGTACAGGTGCCGGAAACGACCAGGTGCGTTTTGATATGGTTTTCAGAATCGTATTACCCAATGCGCAGATTATTACACCTATCCGTGACTTACGTTTATCTCGTGAGGCGGAAATTGAATTTCTGAAATCAAAAGGTGTCGTGCGTGAGTGGCACAAAGCGGCCTATTCTATTAATAAAGGTTTGTGGGGAACATCAGTAGGCGGTAGAGAAACTTTAACCTCTGATGGTTTCTTACCTGAAAGTGCCTTCCCGACACAAGTAACCAAGAAAAAAGGTAGTGAAATAACCTTGCAATTTGTGAAAGGAGAGTTGAAGGGTGTAAATGGTCGTCGTTTCAAGAATCCGGTAGATGCTATCCGTCGTTTGTCTGAACTGGCTTCGCCGTACGGCATTGGTCGTGATATTCATGTGGGCGATACTATTATCGGTATTAAAGGACGTGTAGGTTTTGAAGCTGCTGCTCCGTTGATTATCATTAAAGCGCACCATTTGTTAGAGAAACACGTATTAACCAAATGGCAACAATACTGGAAACAGAATTTAGCCGAATGGTATGGCATGTTGTTACACGAAGGACAATTCCTGGAGCCGTTAATGCGTAACATTGAAACTTTCCTTGAAAGTACCCAAACTAATGTAACAGGCGAAGTGCGTGTGCAATTAGCCCCTTATCATTTTCAGTTATTAGGTATTAAGTCAGATTACGATATGATGTCGCCGGTGTTTGGTAGTTATGGTGAAATGAACAATGCATGGTCAGGTGATGATGTGAGAGGGTTCTCAAAAATCATGTCAAACCAGGTAATGATTCATGAAAAAATAGCTGAATTGGTGGCGAAGAAATAGTTTTAGTGTATCACGATTTTTCAAATCGTTTTGCGAAGACGATTTGAAAAATCGTCCACTCGGTGGGCGGATACACTTAAAAAGGACCTTTCACATTTATCTTATCAGCCTGTCTGGCAACTCCCGGCATTTCTCCTCTTATATCTTTGGCAGGCACAGCCTTTCCTGTTTCTCTGTCATACCAATCAGGCGTAGTTTTCAATGGGTTTGTATCGCCTGTTTGTGTCTGCCATGTCTGCAAAACGCTTTTAAGCTGATTAATAGTTGATTTGTATTTAGGGTCATTAATCAGGTTATTGGTTTGAGCGGCATCACTTCTCATATCATAAAACTCGGCTGTTGGTCGGGGCTTTATGAAAGCCTCTTTTTGTAGGTTAGTGAGTTGCGCTTGATTCTCTTTCAAAGCTAATGCTGACGGGCTTTGATTGGCATCAATAGACCCTCCATTATCCAATTCAGGACGAAGATTAATCAGATACAGAAAATCTTTGGTTCGTATGGCTCGTTCGTATGCTTGGTAATCATGCCAGTTGTGTTCAGCAAAAATGTATTTCCTGAAATCAGCTTCAGGGGTTTTCAGCAATGAGGCAAAACTTTGCCCTTGGATGGTAATCGCTGGTTTTATGCCTGCTAATTGTAATAAAGTAGGTGCAATATCTATAGTACTAACCAAGGCATTTATTTGTTGCTGGCTTTTAATTCCGGCTTGCCATTTCATGATAAACGGCGTTTTAATCCCTCTGTCATACAATAATGTTTTGTTGCCCGGAAAAGCACGTGCATTATCAGCCGTGAAAATAATAATCGTATTATCTGCTACGCCTTGTCTTTCTAATTCTTTCCATAATTCGCCGATATAATAATCCAATCGACCAATTTCATTATAATAAGAGGCAAGGTCTTTTCGGGTGGCTTTAGTATCAAGCAGTGTAGCAGGCACACGAACTTCATTGTCAGGATTATGCGTAATCTTGAAATTATCTGCCGACCACTCTCTATGGGCATCAAACGGAGAAAGCCAGAAAAAGAAAGGTTTGTCTTTCGGCCTTGCCTGTAATACATTAATCCACTGGTCTTCACCACCTAAGCCATTCAGTTTTTCACCTGCCAGTAAGGTATCATAGGCACGTTTGGTATTTTTACCCTCATGCCATTTGCCCATTAAGGCAGTGTAATAACCTGCTTTTCGTAATTGCTCGGGGAAATAAGTCAGGTGTGCCGGAAGCTCGGTATGCAATTCTGCCGCACCCGTATTATGTGGATACCTGCCAGTGAGGATACTGGTTCGGCTAGGGCTGCAAGAACTGGAGGTAACAAACATATTGTTGAATTGCAAACCCTCTTTGGCTAACCTATCTATATTAGGTGTTTTTACCAGAGGATTCCCATAAGAACCAATATCATCATGGCTGATGTCGTCTCCAATAATGAAAATAATATTAGGCGCAGTAGCTTCAGGTTTTTTTAACCATGCCGATAGAACTATGCCTATTAATAACAAGATAGCTATGCCTGAATACTTTTTCATTATACCCAATGATTTATAGATGATATTTTTCAGTAGTTATAATCTCAGCTACGGCTTTACATTTATCAAAATCAGCTTCGTACTTCTCAAATTCATTGGTCAAGGCAGCACTTGCCATGCTCACATCAGCTTTTCGATATTCCATGCGGCTATTAATAATACCTTTGCCTGTCATGTGTAGGGCATGAATGCCAGTCTCTAATAATCGGGCGGCGTTTTGCGAGCTTACACCTGCACCTGCCATAATTTCAATGCGATTATCAGCTTTTTGTGCTAAGGTTTTTAATAATTCTATGCCTTCAATAGCTGTGTTTTTTTGCCCTGAGGTTAATATTCTTTCACAACCCAGTTCTATAATGGTTTCTAAGGCCTTCAATGGCTCGGCACATACATCAAATGCTCTATGAAAAGTAACTTTCATGGGGTGGGCTAAGTCAACTAATTCTTTTGTACGAGTCTGGTCTATAGTTCCATAAGGATTCAAAAGACCAAATACCACCCCATCTGCCCCTAAATCTTTAGCGGTTTGAATGTCTTCTTTCATAACTTCAAACTCTGTCTCTGAATAACAGAAATCGCCTCCACGTGGCCGAATCATGACATATAATTTAATGGTCAGGTTCTGACGAGCGAGTTTAATTAATCCTGCTGAGGGGGTAGTACCTCCCTCAAACATTCCTCCACACAATTCAATTCGGTAAGCGCCTGCCTTTTGGGCTATCAGGCAAGATTCTAAAGAAAAGCAACAAATTTCTAACATTCCGGTTCTATGGTTCTTTTATACAAAGAAACAGATTAAATGCTGTTCATGATGCATCTAATCTGTTTTCTTTAGGTTTTTAATTACGCGGGTATCCGAATTTTATTAATTCTCTTTTACATAGTCAATTCCCTGAAAACCTCTTCAATGGCTTTGCCGTCTTTTTTAAGTTCAGAAAGCGTACTGTCGGCTACTATCTTGCCCCGGTTGATAATCAACACACGGTCGCAGATAGCTTCTACCTCCTGCATGATGTGCGTGCTGAAGATAACTGTTTTGTCTTTACCTACATTTTTGATGAGGTCTCGTATTTCGACCAGTTGGTTAGGATCAAGTCCGGTAGTAGGTTCGTCTAAAATCAATACATCGGGGTTATGAATCAATGCTTGGGCAAGTCCTACCCGTTGGCGGTAACCTTTTGATAATTGTCCGATTTTCTTATGTTTTTCAATGCCTAATCCAACCCTTTCTATAGTTTCATCAATCTTGATTTGTAGCGTTCTGCCTTTTAAGCCATAGAGTGAACCTGCAAAATCGAGAAACTCCTTCACATACATATCTAAGTACAAAGGGTTATGCTCGGGTAAATAACCGATATGCGTTTTTACCTGCATAGGTGCTGTTTTCACATCAAAGCCGTTTACTTCCGCCGTTCCCTCTGTGGCAGGAATATAACCTGTCAGGATTTTCATAGTAGTTGATTTCCCTGCCCCGTTTGGGCCAAGAAAACCAATGATTTCTCCTTTGTTAACCTCGAAAGATATATTATCAACGGCTCGTTGTGTGCCGTACACTTTGCTTAGATTCTGAACTTTAATAGACATTGCCGAGCGGTTCTATAGTATATATACTGATAAATTAAGGTTAGTAAAATTCCGGTTTCTATCAGCTTTATGAGTTAATTACCTATTCTAAACGTAAAAATAGGTTTTCTCGTGAAAAGATTGGCTAAAAAATATCATTCCTGCACTTTTTAATTAAATTTGTTCATATTCAACCATTTAAACAAGCGATGAAAAAAACACTCCTATTCTTCCTTATCAGTATTCAATTTGCCTTTGCGCAGGACAAAGTCGTTCGTATGGGTATTGTGGGTATGACCCACGACCACGTGTTTCAGATTCTTAATAATGTTAAACACGAAGGCGTAGAAGTGGTAGGCTTTGCAGAACCCGATAAAGCGCTTGCCATGAAGTATTTTGCCAAATACAAATTGCCCGAAAATCTCTGGTACGCCAGTCTCGACGAAATGATTGAAAAAGCCAAACCCGAAGCTGTTTGTGATTTTAGAAGTATTATTGAGCATCTGGAAACGGTCCAGAAATGCGCACCCAAAGGCGTGCATGTAATGGTAGAAAAACCATTGGCGGTTAATCTGGCTGCGGCCAAACAAATGGAGGCGTTGGCTAAGAAGCACAATATTCAGTTATTGACCAATTATGAAACCACCTGGTATGCCAGCAACCATGAGGCCTATAAAATGATTAATGAAGACAAGGCTATTGGCGACATCAGAAAAATAGTGATACACGACGGCCATTCAGGCCCTAAAGAAATTGGAGTAACCAAAACTTTTATGGACTGGCTGGGAGACCCTGTGAAAAATGGGGGTGGAGCTATTATAGATTTTGGCTGCTATGGAGCCGATATTATGTCGTGGATGATGAAAGGTGAAAGACCAACTTCTGTAACGGCTATTACACAAACTATCAAACCGGATATGTATCCGAAAGTGGATGATGAGGCAACAATCATCGTTACTTATCCGAAAGCGCAAGGTATTTTTCAGGCCTCATGGAACTGGCCTTTTGATAGAAAAGATGCGGAATTTTATGGCAAAACGGGTTATATAATTGCCGACAGAAGTTTGCAAATGCGTGTAAGGAAAGGTAATAGAAATGCACCTCCGGAAGAGAAAGTGGAAATTAAACCATTGGCTTCTCCGATGAACGACCCTTTCAGTTACTTTGCCGCTGTGGTGAGAGGCAAAGTAAAATCTGAAAATGATTTGGGTTCATTAAAAATCAATATGGTAGCTATGGAGATTCTTGATGCCGCCGTGAAATCGTCAAAGGCAGGGAAAACCATTGAATTGAAATAGCCGGGATTTGATTGGTTAAATCCTGTAGGGGTATAAATTTGAGGTTGTCTCAAAATTTTGCCAAGCCAAATATTATTTGGTACAAAATTCTCCTCACCCTCTAAGTCTCCCTCTCCCGCAGGGTGAGTTTTACCCATAAGTACGGTTTTTTTGTAAAAATAAGTTCTTTGACATATTGAGACCATCAACAAGTGCCTGGAAATAAATCCAACCTTTCCAGATTGTTTGCCATCCGGGCATACCAGCCTGTTTGATACCCTGATGCCCTCCCATCCTGGCTAAAAGCAGCATAAACCATAAATTGGTATGCTTCTGGGCAAAAGTTAAGTCAATAGGCATCAGATATTTATCGGCAGCTATGTCAGCCATCATTAACTCATCCTGTGAGAGTAATTCATTAATCAGATGATTAGTCGTCTTCTGGGCATGCTCTTTGAGAGCTAAATATCTTGTTCTTAATAAACCAATCGCTATTAAACTCAATAGACTGATGGTATTAAAGAGTGCTTGTGGGGATTGTAATTGTCTTTGTTGGATACTACAACCCGTTTTGAGACATTTATGAAAATCTTCACAGGTAGTCCATCTGCGGGTATAGGTATCAATAATAGCTACCGCCTCTGCTAAAGTCTTTACCGGCACATTGGTAAGTATCATCCAATGGGCTAAGTCTTGTCCTTTGATAGGTTGAAGTTGCTGCAAGGTGAGTACATAAATAGGTTTAATTAAATCCTGTAAGTCAACTTTTGCAAAAGTAATCTGACACTCACATAGGTGTGCTTTGCCTTTGGCATCTAAGAGCGAACGTTCAACAATCCCACCAGGGGTTAAACTTTGCAAATAGGGCTTCAGGGTTTGAGTACTGTTTTTGAGTTTACGGTCATGTCTGCCATTGATAATAAAGAGTTGTCGATGGGTAAGTGCATAATTGAAGACCTCTGCCACATCAGCTTCTTTATCAGCTACTTGTACAACCGATATACCCGTTTTACGTCCATATTTACGGGCAAAATCAATGGCTTCAATCCATTTAGCACTCTCCTTTTCTTCAAAAGGACGCAGGTGTCTTTGATGACGTTTACCATAATCATCCCTATCTCTTTGTATGAACTCTTGGATGGGTAAGCCTAAAGGTACATAATGGTTGTCTGTCAGAATACCATTATGTATTAATACTCCATTATCGCTTCCGGTTTGAAGGTAGCCTAAATCCATCTGACGGGTAGGATAATTGCCCACTGTACTATCCTG
>NZ_SEWF01000011.1 GCF_004168285.1 Emticicia agri
GTAAAACAGGACAATAAGTTTGAATTTTAGCAGATAGATTTACCATTTTCTGCAAGCATTTTTTTCTTTTCCAAAAAACTTCCGACCTTTGCCCCTTTGAAACGCTAATTTTAGACTAAATGAACATTTTGATTATTGGCTCTGGTGGTCGTGAGCACGCATTTGCCTGGAAGATTTCTCAATCTAAAAACTGTACGCAGCTTTTTGTTGCACCGGGTAATGCAGGTACCGCAACATTAGCCACCAATTTACCGATTGCCGTAAGCGATTTTGCAGGAATTGCCCAAGCCGTAAAAGAGCATAGTATCGAAATGGTGATTGTTGGGCCGGAAGACCCGCTTGTAAAAGGCATTGTTGATTTTTTCAAAAAAGATAAAAGTCTTAAAAAAATAAAAATTGTAGGGCCTGATGCGGCAGGTGCCCAATTAGAAGGCAGCAAAGATTTCTCCAAGAACTTTATGCAAAAATATGGTATTCCGACAGCGGCTTCTCAGACTTTCACAAAAGATACGCTTGCCGAAGGACTGGCCTATTTAGAAAAACAATCGTTACCCATTGTATTAAAAGCCGACGGTTTAGCCGCAGGTAAAGGGGTAATTATTGCCGAGAGCTTGAAAGAGGCCCAACAAAGCCTGCACGAAATGCTGGCCGAAGCCAAATTTGGTGATGCAAGCAGCAAAGTACTGATAGAGCAATACCTGAGTGGCATTGAGTTATCGGTATTTGTGTTATCAGACGGTAA
The DNA here is from genome assembly GCF_004168285.1 of Emticicia agri. Taxonomy (GTDB): domain Bacteria; phylum Bacteroidota; class Bacteroidia; order Cytophagales; family Spirosomataceae; genus Emticicia; species Emticicia agri. The sequence goes on from NZ_SEWF01000011.1 coordinate 743, forward strand.
AAACTACAAAATTTTACCCGAAGCAAAAGATTACAAACGTATTGGCGAGGGTGATAAAGGGCTTAATACCGGAGGTATGGGGGCTGTTTCTCCTGTACCATTTGCCGATGAAGCCTTTTTACAAAAAGTAGAAGAACGTGTAGTGAAACCTACTTTAACAGGCTTACAGGCCGAAGGAATCAAATATGTAGGTTTTATTTTCGTTGGACTAATGAATGTAAACGGAGAACCTTATGTGATTGAGTACAACGCACGTATGGGAGACCCTGAAACGGAAGTAGTTTTACCAAGAATAAAAACTGATATGGTAAAACTGATGAAAGCAACCGCCGAAGGTAAACTTGATAAAATTAAACTTTCGCTGAGTCCGAAGGCAGCTATTGCAACCGTAGTGGTAGCAAAGGGGTATCCTGAAGATTACAGAAAAGGTGATTTGATGCAGATACCGGAAGCTGAAAAAGACACGATTATTTTTCATGCCGGCACAAAACCGGGTGATGACAATAGTGTATTAACTAATGGTGGACGAGTAATTGTATCTGTAGGTATGGCTCGCACCTTAAATTCTGCCCGTCAGAAATCGCAACGATTAGCAAAAAATATTATATTTGACGGCAGATATTACAGAAAAGATATAGGCAAAGACCTTTTAAAGTTTTTGAAAGAAGAAGAGTAAGAGATTTCAGACTTATTATATATAGATGATATTTGAATTGGGTTGTCCCTCAGCAATAACAATAGCACCTCTTAATGAGTTAAAGAAATAGTATTACTCTAAGCCTTTTGCCTGTATCTGTATAAATAAAAGATGTTTGTAAATGATGATTTGAATTAGTTTTTGATTAAGATAGGATTATTGATTGAGCAGATTTAATGCACTGCAACAAATAATTCACTAATTCGCAATTCGCTAATTCACCATTTACTTCCATCACTCTTAACCAACTATAAACTATATATACAGAGGATATGGGCTGTGGACAATGTTCATCAGGTGGCTGCGGTGCAGTAAAGGCCTTAGATAGAACCGAAAAATCGAATCATAAAACTGTGGCAGGTTGCTCATCGGGCGGCTGTTCGACAGGCGGATGTAATAAAATGAACGCTTACGATTGGCTTTCTAACATGGAAGTGCCAACAAGTATGCGTTACAATATGGTAGAAGTAAAGTTTAAAGGAGGTAGAAAAGAGTATTTCAGGAATACCAATAACCTTGAACTTTATACAGGCGACTTTGTGGTTTGCGAAATGCAGACAGGTTTCCATATTGGTAGTGTTTCTTTGCAGGGCGAGTTAGTTCGTTTGCAGATGATAAAAAAAGGCATTCAGGATGACGATACCATTAAAAAAATTTTACGGGTAACTCACGAGAAAGACCTTGAAAAGCATCAGCAAGCCATTGCCCGCGACTTACCTACCATGTATAGGGTACGTGAGATTTCGAAAGAATTAAAATTGCAGATGAAAGTATCTGATGTAGAGTTTCAGTCAGATAATACAAAAGCTACTTTCTACTACTCGGCAGATGATAGAGTTGACTTCCGTGAATTAATTAAATTACTGGCGGCCGAATTTAAAATTCGGGTTGAAATGAAGCAAATCAGTCTTCGTCAGGAAGCTGCCCGTATAGGCGGTATAGGTTCTTGCGGCAGAGAATTATGCTGCTCAACCTGGTTGACTGATTTCAGAGCCATTCCTACTTCTGCGGCTCGTTATCAGAATCTTTCTTTGAATCCTGCCAAGCTTTCAGGGCAATGCGGCCGTCTGAAATGCTGTCTTAACTACGAATTAGAGACGTATCTTGATGCCTTAAGTGATATTCCAACGGTTGAAAAACCCTTGAAAACCGAAAAAGGGATTGCTATTCTACAGAAGACCGACATCTTCCGTCGTATTATGTGGTTCAGCTACAATAATGATATTAACTGGCATTCGTTGCCGATTCATAAAGTGGTTGAAATCATGAAAATGAATGAAAAAGGTATTATGCCTACTTCGCTCGATGATTTGAATCTGCTTGATACTACTGTTTCCGATAAAAACACGCCAAGAAATTCAGATTTAGATCGTCTGGATAAAAAATATACCGATAAAGGTAAAAAGCCTCAACAGTTTTCAAATAAAGAGCAGAAATCAGAGGCAAAAAACCAGAATAATAATCCGAAGCCTGCTAATGCTGTTCAGAATAACCAAAACAGTCAAAACGCTAATCAGAAGCAGGCAAATCAGGGACAGAATAAAAACAATCAGCAACAAGCTAAACAACAAAGCAATAATCAGGGAGGTAACCCTAACAAACAGCAGAATAATAACCCAAATAATCAGGTTAAACCTCAACAGAACAATCAAGGGGGGAATCCGAACAAACAGCAGCAGAACAACCCGAATAATCAAGGCGGAAACCAAAATACCCAGAAGGTAAATCAACCGAATCAGGGAGGGAATCCGAATAACCAAGGAAATAACCAGAAGGGGAATCAACCGAATCCAGGAGGAAACCCCAATAATCAGGCGAATAACCAGAAAGGAAATCAACCGAATCAGGGCGGTAATCAGAAGGGTAATCAGAATAAGCAACAGAATAACCCGAATAATCAGGGGAATGGTGGGAATAAGCCTCAACAGAATAATCAGGGCGGTAATCCGAATAAACAGCAGAATAATCCGAGTAATCAGGGTAACGGTGGGAATAAGCCTCAACAAAATAATCAGGGCAATAATCCCAATAAACAACAAAACCAGGGAGGAAATAAGCCAAGTCAGCCAAAGAATAACCCTCAGAATAACAATAAAAACAATGAATCAAATCAGCCCGGCTGATAAGTTTGAATTTGAAAATATATTTGCTTAATGAAAAAACTTATTTCAGGCATCTTTCTTTGTTTCACTGTGCTGGCTTGCGATAGCAATGCTATTTACAAGTCGTTTATAGACTTTAAAGATACCAACTGGTATGTCAAAGATGTTCCGGCTTTTACATTTGAGGTAAAAGACGAAACTATTCCTTATGACATTTACCTGTTAGTCAGAAATGCCTCGCAATACCCTTATAATAATCTGTATGTTACCCGTTACATTTACGGACCTGATAATAAACTAATCAATAAAGAACTGAAGCAGATTATTTTATTTGAACCCAAAACAGGAAAACCCTTAGGCAAAGGCTTAGGAGATATATGGGATAGCAAGGTACTTTCGAGCCGTGGATATAAATTCCCTAAAAAAGGAAAATATACCATAAAGCTACAACAATATATGCGGCAAGACCCTCTACCTTTCATTATGTCGATTGGTTTAAGCGTTGAAAAACCTTTGCCACCGAAACAATAAGGCCAAAATCCGGGTTATTTAAGAGTATATTCAAGAAACTGTGTGAGCTAATCTGAATATACTCTTAAATGTATACTATACATACCAAACCTGGATTTCTATGAGTTTTTTACCTCTTTTTCCGCTGAATCTGGTAGTCTTTCCTCATGAAGATCTGAATCTCCATATCTTTGAGCCTCGTTACAAAGAACTTATTAATGAGTGCCTTGATAATCAGACAACTTTTGGTATTCCTACCTTTGTAAACAATAAACTGGCAGGCTATGGAACAGAGGTACACATTACTCAGCTTTCTAAGCGGTATGGTGATGGCCGGATGGATATAAAGACCAAAGGATTAAGGATTTTCAGAATTACAGACTTTCAGAACCCGATAGATAACAAACTCTATGCAGGGGGTGAGGTAGAATTTATTGACAATGACGATTTGAATGAGGCAGTAAATCCGTTTTTGTTGAGCCTTATTGACAGGCTTTATGTATTGTTGAAAATAAAAGTAGATTATAACAAACCCGATTACCAGCCTTTTAGTTATCGGGTAGCTCATAAAATTGGTCTTTCAGTCAATGAAGAATATGAATTATTGACTGTAGCTTCTGAAATACAACGCCAGAAAATCCTGATTGCTCATCTGGAGCGAATCCTGCCTATTGTTTCAGAAGTAGAACGCACCAAAGACCGTATTGCTATGAATGGTCATTTCAAGGAGTTCGACGCCTTAAATTTTTAACAGAAGTACAATTTTACTACATAAATCATGCTTATTCACCGCCCACGAAGAAACCGCAAAAGTGCTGCTATCAGAGATTTAGTACAGGAAACCACACTTTCGGTCAATGACTTTATCTTTCCGATGTTTGTGATGGAAGGCACCCACATCAGAAGTGAAATTAAATCAATGCCTAATATCTATCGTTTTTCTTTAGATACCCTTTTAGAAGAACTCAAAGAAGTAACCGACTTAGGTATTAAATCTATCTGCTTATTCCCGAATTATCCTGAATCAAAAAAGGATAAATATGCCACTGAAAGCTATAAATCAGGTACACTTTACCTGAAAGCACTCAGCGAAATTAAAAATAAATTCCCCGATTTAGCCCTGATGACCGATATTGCCTTAGACCCTTATAGCAGCGACGGGCATGATGGGATTGTAGAAAACGGGAAAATTCTGAATGATGAAACCCTTGATGTATTGGGCAAAATGGCCTTAGCACAAGCCCGTGCCGGAGCAGACATCTTAGGGCCGTCAGATATGATGGATGGACGTGTTGGTTATATTCGTGAATTATTAGATGATGAAGGCTTTAGCGAAATAAGCATCATGTCTTATTCGGCTAAATACGCCAGCGCCTTCTATGGCCCCTTCCGTGATGCATTAGATTCCGCTCCTAAATTTGGCGATAAAAAAACTTATCAGATGAATCCTGCGAATGTAAAAGAGGCTTTGATAGAAGGGCAATTAGACATGGAAGAAGGGGCAGATTTCCTGATGGTAAAACCGGCATTTTCATACCTCGATGTTATCAAAACTTTGTCTGATAATTTTCCACTGCCCATAGCTGCCTACAACGTTTCGGGTGAATATGCTATGATTAAAGCGGCCTCTCAGAACGGCTGGATTGACGGACAAAAAGCTATGTACGAGTTATTGCTAAGTATCAAACGGGCAGGTGCTAAAGTGATATTAAGCTATTTTGCCAAGGAATTTGCGCAATTAAAGGCGTAAAACTATTGGCACTTTAGACATTTATATTTCTCGGTAGGGGAACTCCATTCGGGGGTCAAAATTTGACCCCCGAATGGAGTTCCCCTACATTTTTTATTATCTCCTCACCAACTCCACAATATCAAAATCGTGGTCATTCTTCTCATTTTTCTGGTATGATTTGCGAGAAATCTCTTTCCATTCATCTTCACCCAGTTTCGGAAAAAATGTATCACCGTTTATATTTACCTTTACTTCTGTCAGATAAATTTTATCTGTGATAGCTAAAGATTGTTCATAGATATTTCCGCCACCAATAATAAAAATCTCTTCCTTTCCTTTTACTTCTTTAGCTATTTCAATGGCTTTTTCAATAGAATCAGCTATTAATACAGATGCATCATCAGAAATTTTCTCCTGTCTTGTAATCACAATATTGATTCGGTTAGGCAAAGGCTTACCAATCGACTCAAAAGTTTTTCTACCCATGAGTACCGCATGGTTGCTTGTCAAAGCCTTAAACTGCTTCAAATCGTCCGAAAGTCTCCATAGTAATCGGTTGTCTTTTCCAATGGCACCATTTTCAGCTACTGCTACTATTATCGAAATCATTTTCCTGTTTTTTATGGCCGCAATTTAGCGTTTTTAATAGGCTTTTACAGCATTTTTTGGCATCTTTGCCAAAATTTAGTCTCAAAGATTATTCAGATAACCCATAGAGTTCATCTGATTTTTTTTCTCAACCATTGAATGAAAAATATTGACGTTTGCCTGACACCCGATTTATTACATCTCCATAGTATCGACAATTCAATAGTTATTATAGCAGATATTTTCCGTGCTACTTCGTGTATGATTACAGGTTTTGCTTATGGCGTAAAAAGCATTATTCCTGTTGAGACAGTAGAAGAATGTAAGAAACTTCAGGAAATGGGCTATATTGCTGCTGCTGAAAGAAATGCCAGAAAAGTAGAAGGCTTTGAATTAGACAACTCACCATTCAGCTATATGAGCGAAAGCTTGATTGGTGAAAAAATTGCCATGACTACTACCAATGGTACTTATTCTATTGCCAAAGCAAAGGCCTCAGCGGTAAAAGTTCTGGCAGGTGCATTTTTAAACCTGAATGCCATCGTAAATTACCTGAAAACACAACCTTATGATGTGTTGGTACTATGTGCAGGCTGGAAAGGACGTGTAAACATTGAAGACACCTTATTTGCAGGAGCATTAATAGAAGCATTGGAAGATGAATATTTCGTACCGGAAGATAGCGCCATTATGTCGCTACGCCTTTATAAACAAGCCAAAGACGATTTAATTGGTTATCTGGCTAATTCGTCGCACATTCGTCGCCTGCAAAACTTAGGTATCCACAAAGATATTGCCTATTGCTTACAAAAAGACTTATACGACGTAGTACCCATTCTACGTGGCAACGAATTAGTAAATTTATAGATTTGATTGAAATGAATGAAGATTTAAATACTACGTTAATCACTCAATCACACATTCACTCAATCACTAATTTCTTTAAAACACTCATCAATGAAACTAAAATTTCATATCCTGAAGCTGCAAATGCGGCACACTTTTACCATTGCACATGGCTCACGTGACGATATTGATGCGTTTATTGTAGAGCTACAAGACGGTGAGCACAGCGGCTATGGCGAAGCTACGCCTATCCCCTACTATGGTGTAACAGCCGAGGGAATGAGAGATAAGTTAGCCGAATACCAGTCAATCATTGAAAACTACGACCTGCAAAACCCTGAAGATTTCTGGGCTTTAATGTATCCATATCTGAAAGAGAATCCTTTTGCCCATTGTGCCTTAGATATGGCCGCATGGGACTTATGGGGCAAGAAACAGGGACAACCCTTATATAAGCTATGGGGTCTTTCCATAGACAAAATTCCTTATTCTAATTATACCATCGGTATTGATACCATCGAAAAAATGGTATCGAAAATGCAGGAATTTGATTTTCCTATCTATAAAATTAAATTAGGTACCGACCACGATGTAGAGATTGTTAAGGAATTGCGTAAACATACAGATGCGCTTTTCAGAGTAGATGCCAATTGTGCCTGGGGTGTAGAAGAAACCATTAAAAACTCAATTGAATTCAGCAAACTAAATGTAGAGTTTATTGAGCAACCGATGGAAAAAGGTGCTTATGCCCAGATGGAAGAGGTAATGAAACACTCGGTACTGCCTCTGATAGCCGATGAAAGTTGTATTATTGAAGAAGATGTAAAAAAATGTTTCGGAAGATTCCACGGCGTAAATGTGAAGTTAGCGAAATGTGGAGGTTTGACTCCTGCCCGCAGAATGATTGTCGAAGCAAGAACCCTGGGCATGAAAGTGATGTGCGGTTGTATGACCGAAACAAGCATTGGTATTTCGGCCATCGGGCAATTATTGCCGTTATTAGATTATGTAGATATGGACGGTTCTATTCTTATCTCTAACGACCCTGCTACCGGAGTTTATTTAGACAAAGGCAAACCCATCTTTCCGAATGTGAATGGTACCGGGGCTTTGTTGTAATAAGGCTTTGGCATAAATAGAGAAGGTGCTCTGAAAGATTCCAGTGCACCTTTTTTATTGAACTCTTCGAGTAACAGCGACTGAAGTCGCCGTCTAAGAAAACAAAGGAATAATTTTAATTGTGATGCGGACCGGGCGTCGGTCGCTTAAGTCCGCTTATGTATGATGACATTACCCGCACGGCGTCCACTTTGTTACATTAGTCCCCGAATTTATTCAGGAAAAATTTGGTATTACAATGCCCGATAAATTCATCACTTCCCAAAATCAGTCGTCAACTTGTTCATGGTATCGTCTGAAACTTCGCCTGAGGTTACTACTACACGGTAACGGAAAGTAGTGGATTGCTTAGGTGCTAAAGTCAGATTCAAAGTCTCTTTACCATTAGAGAAAACTTTCTGACCCAATGGATTTACCGAAAAAAGACCATAGCCACGTGAATGCCAGTAAGCAGGATAACCAGGGTTTTTAGGGTGGTCAATTATCGCTACCGAGATTTTCTCATCACCTATCTGTCCTCTCAGGTTTATCCACTCCGAGCGTTTGGCCCAGGTATCTTCACCTTCTATACCTTCTTTGTTGCGGTAGCTCCCTACAATACCCTTATTGTCTAAAACAGGTACTTTTGTGGCAACACCACTGGCATCTGTAAATACTTCGGGCTTGTTAGACGGGTGTTCTAACTCTCTGGCTAAACGAATGGCAAAAAGACCATCTTTCACGTCTTTAAATACCACTTCTTTATCGGCAGCAGTCAAAGTAGTAGTTCTGTCAATGATACGTTGGTTAGCTGAACCCTGAAAAGTATAGGTAGTTTCTTCTGTCAACATCAGTTTGCCCTCTTTATCCAGCCAATCGGCAGTAACTACCAATAAACCTTTTTTGCCTGATTTCACCGATTTGATACCTGTATGTACAATTGTACCGTAAGTTCCTTTCGCACTTGGCGGAGTAAGAGAGTTATTCCAGAAATCATGGCCGTTTACATCTTCATAATTCAACCAGATACCCACATGGTGCGGATGGTCAACTCTTTCACCCGGACGTGGGTCAAGCGGCCAGCCACGGGTAATAAGTGTGCCTTTAGACGTGTAAACAGGATATAATACAGCTTTTTTAAGCACATCAGGCCCCGGATAAAAGTAAGAAGTAAAAGGCTTGCCGTCTATTAATACATTTACTTTTTTATTGGCATCGTCTCTGACTAATTTCACTTCTTTGTTTTGTGCGAAAATTATCGCAGGACATAATAATAATAACAGAACTAATTTTTTCATGAGTTTATCGGATTGAAAAATGAATAAGCAAAGTAAAGCATGATTTTATAATCTCTCTACCGATATATTAGCTTTTTATTATATTTTTTTGACTTTAAATAAGAACAATTGTTAATGAGGCAATTTATTCCTGATTAAGCCATAAAACCATGTTCCGGCTAATGCGCTTAATAGTGTTACAATAAAAACCGTAACGCCTATGCCTATCTGCGCATAAATAGGGCCCGGACACGCCCCTGTTAATGCCCAGCCGAATCCGAATAGTAAGCCGCCAAAAATCTGCCCTTTACTGAATGGCTTATCATCTAACCTAATTGGTTCGCCTCCCAGGCTTTTAATTTTGAAACGCTTGATGATTTGCACTGAAATAACTCCTACTACTACGGCTGTACCAATAACTCCGTACATGTGAAAAGATTCTAAACGAAACATTTCCTGAATACGGAACCAAGAAATAACCTCTGCTTTTACTAATACGATTCCGAATCCGATACCTAAGATCAGGTATTTCAGCAAACCGCCTGCTGTTCTTTGTTCTGTCGGCGAATCGGCTAAATTCTGGGTTTCAAAATCTAATACATCTATGTCTTTTATCGCTTTCATGTTTTTTTAATTATAAGTAAGGAATTACTAACCAGGTAACAATAGAGCCACCTGCCATAAAACAGATAGTGGCAATTAACGATGGCAATTGCAGATTGGATAAACCCATGATAGAATGCCCTGAAGTGCACCCTCCGGCATAGCGTGTGCCAAAGCCTACCAGAAATCCCCCGAATACAATAAAGATGAACCCACGAAAGGTAAAGAGATTTTCCCAACTGAATAAGTCGGTAGGGACTAATGCTCCAAACTCCTGAATACCGATAGATTGCAGGTAGGATTTTGTGCTATCAGCTATGGCAATAGGTTCGGGATTTTTGAATACATGAGCGCCTACCCAACCCCCTATAAGTACTCCTGCTACAAAAACTAAATTCCAGCTTTCTGCTTTCCAGTTGTATTTAAAGTATGAAATATTTGCCGGAAAAATAGCCGCACAGATATGCCGCATAGATGAAGAAATTCCGAACGTTTTGTTGCCCACTATTAATAGTAAAGGGACGAAGAGGCCAATAATGACACCGGCTACTGACCAATGCCAAGGTTGTTTGAGAAGTTCGAGCATGTTATCAAGTGTTTATTTACAAACCTACAAATAATCTACTAAATTTATAGACTATCTAACGTAAGTTTCAGGAAATAAATTCCTTGCTTGCTCGCAGCTATCTATTCTAACCATTACGTTCGCTCTTTTATTCCCAGAAACGGCACCCAGTTCTCTTCTATAGAGCCTGCAAAATCCCGTAGGAACATAATAAAAGATGGTTTGTAAGGTTTTCGAGAGAGAGAGAGTTTTGCTTCTTCGGGGGATAGGTCGCCTTTTTTGGAGTTGCAGCGGCGACAAGCAGTTACTAAATTATCCCAGTTTGTTTTTCCTCCCTTAGATTTCGGGGTGAGGTGGTCAAGTGTGAGGTCTTCGTGGCTTCCGCAATATACACATTTGTTCCCGTCCCGCCTGAATACATTCTGCCTACTGAGCATGACACCTTTAAAAGGTAAACTTACATAGCGATGGAGACGTATTACTGAGGGGAGCGGGTAAGTAGTGTCTATTGTTCGGAGATAGCCTTTCTGGGAGTCAGATACTAACTCGGCTTTGTCGAGATAAACTAATGCAAAAGCTTTCGGAACGGTACAAATACTTAATGCACTATAATCGGCATTTAAAACTAAAACTTTCCTGCCCATAAAACATTTAAGATTAGCGGTTTACATATTTGCAAGGCAATTTAATTGAAAACTTTTACATTTCCAACAGAAGTTTTTTAAGAAATTGTTTTTTCATTATTTTGAAAACCTCTATTTTGTAGAGCCATTATATAAGGGCTGAAACATCGTTGATACAATAGCCGTTAATGAAGAAAACGGAGCTAAAACATTAAAAATATCTGAAAAATATGAAGGCGGGAAAAGGGAAATTATTAATTGCTGAACCTTTTTTAGGTGACCCTAATTTTGAGCGAAGTGTTGTGCTGTTGTGTGAGCATAATGCACAGGGTTCGTTCGGATTAGTACTGAATCAGACAACCAACCTGCATTTAGATGATGTAATAGAAAATGTGTACGGCGAGCTTCCATTGTTTATTGGCGGCCCTGTTGAACAGAATACACTACATTTTATCCATCGCTTAGGCAATCAGATTGAAGGAGCCGTAGATATTGGCAATGGTATTTATTGGTCGGGGGATTTTGAAAATATAAAAACCCTGATAAATATAGGCAAGGTTTCCGAAAAAGATATTCGGCTGTTTATTGGCTATTCAGGCTGGTCGGCAGGGCAATTAGCTGATGAAATGAACCGTAATTCGTGGATAGTTTCAGAAACCGATGCTCATTTTATTTTCGATACTCCTGCCGACCAGTTCTGGCGAGCTATATTAAAAAGAATGGGCGGCGAATACAAGGTATTATCCAACTACCCTACTGACCCTCGGTTGAACTAAGTTTCCCTTTACCATAGATAATTGCACCGGGCTTTTTGCCTGTGTGTTTGCCGTTTTCTAATACGGGTGTGCCATTGACCAATACGTAATCAATCCCTTCTGAATACGCATGAGGTTTTTCGTAAGTGGCCTTATCTGTTATTTTATTTTCATCAAAAATAACTATATCGGCGGCAAATCCGGTTCTGATTAAGCCTCTGTCTTCTATCTTGAATCTTTGCGCAGGCAAAGAGGTCATACGGCGTACGGCATCTTCCAGCGTAAGCACTTGTTTCTCACGTACGTATCTGCCTAATACACGGGCATTAGAACCATAGCCACGAGGATGTGGCATATTTCTGTTAAACTGAATCACCCCTGCGTCTGAGGCTATCATGGTATTGGGGTATCGTAATATTTTAGCTACATCGTCTTCACTCATTTTATGAAATACCATTTGTGCGCCGCCCTTATCAACCATATCCATAATCAAATCTGCTTCTGTGGCTAAATTGCTCTTTCTGCCCAGCAATTTGTTTATTTCGCTTACATTCTTGCCATTCAAGGTCGAATCGGCTCTGTATCTGGCTACAAAGGCATAATCGTAATTTTTTCTTTTGTCGGCTTTTACACCTTTTATCATTTCTTCTCTGATTTTCTTCCTTGTTTCGGGGTTTGTCAGGCGAACGTGTACCATCGAATCACCGTCTGCCAATGCCCATGAGGGAAGCATCGTTCCCATATTGGTGCTACTGGCTGTATAGGGATACTGGTCAACATTTACGTCAATGCCTTCTAGCCGGGCTTTTTCTACAATCCCGATTGTCATATCACTCTGTCCCCAAAGTGGCTTGCTCGAAATCTTGAAATGAGAAATCTCTACCGGAATATGCGCTTCCCGCCCAATATTAATAGCTTCTTCGATGGCATCTTTTACCTTCACTCCTTCATCACGAATATGTGAAGCATAAATCCCTCCGAATTTTGATGCGGCTTTGGCTAATCCTACTACTTCGGGAGTTTTAGAGTAAGTGCCCGGTATATAAATCAATCCGGTTGCCAGTCCCACTGCCCCATCTTTCATGGCCTGTTCTACCAGAGCTTCCATTTTTTGTTGTTCCTGTGTAGTAGGGTCACGAAAAACATTCATCATCACATATCTTCTCACAGAATTATGCCCAATCAATGAACCTAAATTGACACTTATCTGCATTTGTTTCAATTCGTCAAAAAACCTGGCAAGATTAACCTCTGATGAACCACAGTTACCTGTAATTACACTCGTAACGCCATCATGTATAAAATTATCAGCCGTTGATACAGTCCTGATGCCGTCTTCTACGTGCGTATGTACATCAATAAAACCCGGACAAACAATCTGGTTTTTTGCATCAATTATCTGCTTTGCTTCATTGGCCTGAAACATGCCTATACCTGCTATTTTTCCACCTTTAATAGCTATATCAGCAATGTACCAGGGATTTCCCGAACCATCTACAATTCTTCCGTTTTTGATAATGACATCGTATTGCTGGGCATTTGCTTCGGAATAAAGAAAAAGAGCTATTAGCAGTAAGCCTGCTTGTTGTAATTGAGAAGAAAATGATTTTAGTTGATTGATGAAGTTCATACAGTTTCAGGTATTTGGTTTAGTGCTACTAAGATACAAATTCGGAGATTAATTACTATCTTTAGCCTATATCAAGTTAACAAATTTCACATGACAGCGAATAGAAACGGTCTGCGGTCGCTATCTAAGAAAATAACCGTATTTTCTTTACTTAGGACGACTTATTAGGAATCACGCAATAAGCATTCTTTAAAATTTATATTCGGAAACAGTTTTGGCTAAAGCCAATTAGGTAATATAATTTATTTTACCCCCAGCTAAAGCTGGAGGCAATTGAATTAGCGAGCTTTTTCATTTAATAGCCCCCATTTTCAAATGGGGTAACAGTAAATTAATCACCCTAATTGGCTTTAGCCAAAACTGTTTCCGAATATAAATTTCAAAGAATGTTTTTTTCTTGAATCTTGATAGTCGGCCGTACATACTAAAATAAGTCCTTTATTACTTTAGACAACGAGCCGTTTCATTTGGTAAAATATTTGCTATATTTTACCGTTTATTTGTTGATATTAACCTTTTTAGCTATCAGATAAAGGTAATTCCTTAACTCATAGCACACATTATCCGATTGACTGACAATTATGAAAAAAGAAATTTACTTGCTGCTATTTTCTTTTTTTTGCCTTTCTGTTTCTGCCCAAACTGTTTCACCACAGGTAAAACGTCTGGCTTCACAAATAACCAATGGAATCTATACTGATTCATTGAAGGTACGAGCGATTTATGAGTGGGTTACAGGCAATATTGCCTATGATGTTGATTTGTTCAACGAGATGAATATCAAGACTATTGAACAATATGCAGAAGCCCAGAAGTCTGATAAAGTGATACATCGCAAAAAGGCAGTTTGTATGGGTTATACGAATCTGTTTCAGGATTTATGTACCGCTTCTGGCATCAAGGCTTATAGTATAGCGGGCTATTGTAAAAATCTTGATTCTCGTACCAATACTCTGACTTTCTCATCAGAACGACATTCCTGGAATGCGGTTAAAATCAATAGTAAATGGTATTTATGCGACCCTACCTGGAGTGCAGGAGCAATTAATATGCAAACCGGATTGTTTAGGAAACAACTGAATGAAGAGTTTTACCTGGCTGAAGGAAAAGCTTTTATTAAAAGACATATACCTTTAGACCCACTCTGGCAATTGTCTGACAATCCTATCAGCTTGCAGGAGTTTCGTTATGGGCAAAAACCGGCTAAATCATTAAGATTCAATTATCTCGATACCTTAAGAGTATTTGAGAGTTTATCTTTTGACCAGCAAAAACTCAACGCTGATTTCAGAAGTCTGCGTTTTGATGCCAGTAATGATGAAGCCAAATCAGGCATTGGCTATTATTTTGCCAAAAAAGCTGAAGTTGACTCGAAGGCATGGCACGACCTGGTGATGTCTTTTATGAATAAAAATACGGGTGATTCGTATAGAAGAGCCAGAGAAGAAAAAGAAAAAGTATATAGCTTACTGGCAAATATTGAAAAAGACATGAGTCAGGCACGGTACTATTATTCGTTAGTTCCCCCAAATTCACAATTAAGCCGGATGGCGCTTAACAATATGCGCAATGCCGATAATTACCTGAATTATATAGACCAGAACAGGGAAAACCTCAACAAATACTACGATGCGCTGAAAAAGATGAAACACTGAATCAGAAAATATTCGCGAACTCTACCACTTTTTTACGTAGTTTTGAGCTCTGATTCTATTCAAAACCTAAACATTCGCTCATGAAAAAAACGCTCTTTTTGCTTGTATTAAGCATTCTTACCTTAGATGTTTTTGCACAAAATATTATTCCGAAACCCGTAGAAATTAAGAATATAGCAGGCGCTTACAACATAACTGCAGCAACTACTATTGGCGCCAACAATGCCGAAAGCCAGAAAATTGCTGAAATGTTTGCCGCTAAACTTCAAAAGGCAGCCGGGCTTACCCCAAAAATTCAGAAAACCGGAGCTATCCAGTTTACTATTAATGCTACCCCCAACACTATCATTGGCAATGAAGGTTATACCTTAGAGGCTACCAATGCAGGCGTAAAAATTGCCGCAAACAAACCTGCTGGTCTGTTTTATGGCTTTCAGTCTCTTTTACAATTATTACCTAAAGAAATTGAAAGTAAATCGGTAAGTAAGGGTGTAAAATGGAATGTGCCGGGTGTAAAGGTGGTTGATTATCCACGCTTTGGCTGGAGAGGATTGATGTTGGATGTAAGCCGCCATTTCTTCTCAAAAGCTGATGTAAAACGCTATATTGATGATATGGTTCGCTATAAATTCAATACCCTTCACTGGCATCTGACAGATGACAACGGATGGAGAGTAGAGATAAAATCTTTACCTAAACTAACCGAAGTAGGCGCATGGCGTGTAGCAAGAGACGGCCATTTTGGCGACAGAAAAGACCCACAAGACGGCGAGCCTACATCCTATGGTGGATTTTACACGCAAGATGATGTAAGAGAAATCATTAAATATGCTGACGAAAGAGGGGTAACGATTATACCAGAGGTTGACGTGCCCGGACATAGTATGGCCGCTATTGCGGCTTATCCCTATCTCTCTTGTACCAAAGACCCTAAAACCAAGGTAAATCCGGGTACAAACTTTGCAGAATGGTATGGCGGCGGTAAATTCAGAATGTTTATTGATAATACGCTGAATCCATCAGACGAAAAAGTATATGAGTTTTTAGACAAAGTATTTACCGAGTTAGCAGCCTTGTTTCCAAATAAATATATTCATGTGGGTGGTGATGAGTGTTACAAGGGTTTCTGGGAAAAAGACCCTGGCTGTCAGGCTTTGATGAAAAAGATGAATATGCACGAGGTAGAACAACTGCAGGGCTATTTCATGAAACGTGTAGAAACTATTCTGAATGCCAAAGGCAAAAAACTATTGGGCTGGGACGAAATTCTGGAAGGTGGTATCTCCCCTACTGCTACGCTTATGAGTTGGAGAGGAGTAAAAGGCGGCATTGAAGCGGCTAAAATGGGACATGATGTAGTAATGACCCCAAGTACCTTTGCTTATCTGGATTATAACCAGGGCGAAGCCACCATCGACCCTCCTATTTATGCCACGTTACGTTTGAGCAAAACTTATAGCTTTGACCCTGTGCAAGAAGGGGTTGACCCTAAATATATTTTAGGTGGACAGGGAAACTTATGGACAGAGCAGATTCCGACCATTCGTTATGCCGAATATATGACTTTTCCGAGAGCATGGGCATTGGCTGATATTTTCTGGTCGCCCAAAGACAGTAAGGACTGGAACAATTTTACCAAACGCATGGAAGCCCATTTTGAAAGAGCCGATGCAGCAGAAATGGGATACTCAAAAGCAGTGTACGATGCCATTGTAAAAGCAAGTGAGAAAGATGGTAAACTGATAGCAGAATTAGGCTCTGAATTAGCTGATGTGGATGTTTATTATACGATGGACGATACCATGCCTGATAATTTCTCTACTAAATATACCCAACCTTTCGAGGTGCCGGATGCCCAAATCACATTAAGAGTAGCTACTTACCGCAATGGCAAACCTATCGGGCATTTGATTACACTAAAAAGAGAAGACTTGAAAAAACGTGTAGGCAGGTAAAATTTTCGGGTTTATATACCTAAAATAGAAGTCTTTTACTCTACTTTTGCAATCAGAGTAAAAGACTTTATTTTTTTCGATGGCTTCAGCAAAAATCACAAAGCAAAACCTCTTTCTTGTTTTTTTTAGTCTTGTTTTCTTCTCTTTATCATTACCTGCCGGATATGCAGGCGCAGATATTGACGCCTCATGGCACGAGGCATTAGTGATGGCAATTGAGAAAAATTTTGTATTTGGCAGAGACTTTATCTTCAATTATGGTCCATTGGGTTATCTCAATACAGGTCTTTTACCTAAAACTGTTTCCCATCTTTTACTGGTTGCCGTAGAGCTTTTTACCTTATTCAATTATCTCATTATTATCAGACTGGCGTTTGCCAAAGCAGGCACCAAACGGTGGGTGGTAGCTATTTCGGCCTTGCTTATTTTTATGCCCTGGGGTTTTATTGCTGATACTTCGTTTACGCTATTCTATTTCTTTTTATTCTGGCTTTTGCATGCCCAACAAACCCGCAATTCGATAGGTTTGCTATTGGCATTTATTCTGTCAGTCTTGATTTTCTATATAAAAGTTAATCTAAGCATTGTTGTATATATAATTTTGTATGCCTCGCTTATTTACTTTTATGTGGCTCGGTATTTCACACTTCGCACAATCATTATCATTGCTGTTTTACAAATCCTGCTTACTTACTCGCTTTCATTTATACTGAATGTAGATATTCCGGCATACCTGGGAGCAAGTATGAAAATCATTGACTCTTATCAGGATGGTATGGCAATCATGCTTCTGACCAAAGAAGAGTTTCTGCCTCTTTTGTTATTTGAGGCATTAATTTTAGCCGTAGCCGGATTATTCATTATCTTACGCTTTCAATGGCAATCGCTCTATTTATATATACTCGTATCCCTTACCTGGTTTTTGAGTTTTAAACAGGCACATACAGCCGTAGGGCATTACAATGTATTTGGGTTCTTCTTGTTTATGTCTCCGTTGGCGGTACTTCTATATTTATTTACGGCAGAGAAATATAAGGTTTGGGCAGGCAGGGCTTTTGTTATTATCTTAGTTTTGCAAATAGTGGCTACGCAAATGATACGCTACTATATGGGTGAGCATACGATTAAAGGCTATGCCCTTACCTATCCGCCTGCTGACGTGGCTCAAGAAATGAAAGAAGATTTTAAACCTGTTCAAATATTCAGAATCATTCAGGAGAAAAACCCCATAAATTATCTGCAAAGGCTTTTTACTTATGATTACGAAGACAATTTCAAAAATATTCCGGTAAAGTTACCACAAGACCTATCAGATAAAATAGGAAATGCCTCAGTAGATATTGTTCCGCACCAGATTACCTATCTGTTTTTTAACCGATTGAATTATAACCCTCGTCCTGTCATTCAGTCTTATCAGGCTAATAGCGACTGGTTAATGCAAAAAAACGGAGAGAAATATCTTTCTAAAACTGCCCCACAATATGTAATTTATCGTGTAGAATCTTTTCGGGAGCAAAATCCTTTCTGGGTAGAAACAGACTTAGCAAAGGCTTTACTAAAAAACTATCAACTGACAGATACTACATTAATAGCCAAAGATACTTTCTTTGTTTTCCAGCATCAGCAAGTATCTAAAACCTTAAAAACTGTTAGTACAAAAGCCATTACTTTTAAACTTGATGAAGATATTAATCTACCTGTTAGCGACAACCCTGTTGTTTTTTCGGCTGATATCAATTATAGTTTAAAAGGGAAACTGGCCAGGTTATTTTTTCAGCCACCTTACCTACATTGTCAGGTAACGTATGAAAATGGCAAGCAGGAGAACTTCAGAGTAATTGATAAAATTCTGAGAGGAGGCATATTTATTAATCAAAAAGTTACGACACATGCAGAAGCCGCCCGATTCTTCTTAAATGGTGGTAAAACCGATCTGAAAGTTACCAAAATACGTTTTTGGGCAAAATACGGTGGAGGATTTAGCGATAATTTCAAAGGGCAATTTCAGGAATATACAATGCCTGACTAAGGGTGCCTGACTAAGGCATTGTATATTTATAGGTTTTCCAGCTTGTTTCATTGCCAGTTTTATTAGCGTTTACAAAAAACTCTTTCTCAGACAACCACCCGAAATTAGCTACATCTGATATCTGCCAGGTTTTACCGCTTTTCAATTCATATATCCATAAGTCGGCATTATTAGATACATAGCTGGCAAACAAAACATACTCATTTGTAGGTGAGAATGACATCCATTGAATAGCATCGGGCCATTCAAATAATTTTGCAGGAGTTTCCTTGCTATCAGCCAGATTCCATTTTACTACTTCACGGGCTTCGGTAGTAGAATTAGCTTTATTTCTTACCTGAATAAGACTTTTCCCGTCAACTGTCCAGTCGAAATCCTGAAAGGTATCATTTGAATAGAGCCTGACATTTTCTATAGCTAAATCATAGATAAACAATCCCGGGCTATTATAATCGGTGAAAGCCATTCTGTATCCATTAGGAGAAAAAGCACAATTCCAGATTCTTGATCCTATAGGCATTTTCATTTCAACAATCTTGTTATCAATTAAATCATAAAAGTCAAAAGCACGTGCCTGGTTTTTGGTGGTTTCCAGATACAAGCGGGTTCCTTCTGTATAAAAACCCTTTATCTGATAACTTTTAGCTGCCGAGTTCTTGAAAATCACTTTTTTTGATTTATCCATCCAGTTCTGAATAATTACTTCACCAGTACCGGCATCAACATAAGCTACAAAGGGGCTTTTATAAGAGCTACTCATAAACCAGCCATTAGGTAGGTCAAACAGCGTCTCAAGTGGTTTCAATGAACGGGTAGTAAACATAATTGGCTTAGAAAATTCTGTTTTAACACCATTTTTCAGCCCTTTTACAGCCACATAGTAAGTTTTATCTGCTTTCAGATTCTCTAATTTTACCGCTCTTGAAGTAGTAGTTGACAATAACTTCATATTGGAATACCCCGATACCTCTTCTGAAATCCACACTTCTGCCTGTTCGAAAGTTGTTGCCACAGGATTCGTACCCTTGAATGTAACGGCAGCAATATCTAACGTAACCTCAGTATTTATCTTTCTGGCAGATACACTCATAGATGCAATCTCGTCGCCACCCGATGGTGAAGGCTCCTGTTTTTTACTACAGGCATTCATAAAAAAACTAACAAAACCAATAATAACCAATAACCTTTGCATAAGAATATGTTTAAAACTATGACCTAAATTTCGGAAAAAAGGTTGGGAAAAATATAAATCAGGACAAGTTTTCTTTAAAAACCTTTATTCCCAACCTACGCAAGACATTATATAGGTTGTAATAATCAGAGTAAACTCACTATTTTTACTTTTTTAGCCGATACCGTCATATTTGAAATACTGTCATCGGATGTTGGAATACGTTTTTCCCAACAAGTACTTTTGAATAAGGAGCAATACATACGATTACCAAGGAAGGTTTTTGCATGAGGTAATAGTCTTTATTAACTATGACACAAATACTATCGGAATGGTTGGAGAAAAAGGGCTATCAAAATTACAAATTAGGCTAAGTTTTAATATTTAACTAATTTTGCACCAAATTAATAAGGAATGTAACAGATTTTCTGTTCGTTCTAAATAAAACACATGGAAAATTCTTTTGAAAAATTTGAGTTGAATCGCCAGTTATTAAATGCCGTGGCAGATAGCGGATACTCAGAGCCTACTCCTATTCAGGACAAAGCTATCCCGCTGATTCTGAAAGGGCAAGATGTACTGGGTATTGCTCAAACGGGTACCGGTAAAACAGCAGCCTATCTGTTGCCGATACTTATGAAAATCAAATATGCACAGGGTAGCATGCCCCGTTGCATTATTTTTGCACCTACCCGAGAGTTAGTAATACAGATTGATAAGGCCATAGCCGAACTGGCTAAATATACCGATTTACGCCATACAGCTATTTATGGGGGTCTTGGCCCTAAAACACAGATTGAGACTATTCAGAAAGGGATAGATATTATTGTAGCTACACCGGGCAGATTTATGGATTTGTATCTGCGTGAAGAAATCAAGGTAAAAGACCTTAAAATCATGGTACTGGACGAAGCCGATAAAATGATGGATATGGGTTTTATGCCACAAATACGCAAGATTTTAGAGGTGATTCCACGCAAAAGACAAAACTTATTGTTTTCAGCTACTTTCCCGGAAAAAGTTGAAAAATTATCAGAAGAGTTTCTGGAATTTCCTACCCGGGTAGAGGTAACCCCACAAGCCACTACAGCCGAGACAGTAAAGCAACGTATGTTTGAAGTACCCAATACTCAGACAAAAATCAATCTTCTCAAATATCTTTTTGAGAAAGAGGGTGTAGAAAAAGCCATGATTTTTACAAGGTCGAAAGAAGTAGCCGACTATGTATATAACTCAATGGTACAAAAAATTGTACCTTTCAGCAAAATACGGGTCATCCATGCCAATAAGGGGCAAAATACACGTATCAATTCAATGGATGCTTTTCGTCATGGAGAAGTGAATGTACTGGTAGCTACAGATGTGGCCTCACGGGGTATTGATATTCAGCAGGTATCACACGTAATCAATTTTGATGTCCCGCTTATCTACGAAGACTATGTGCATCGGATAGGGCGAACCGGAAGGGCGAATCAGGTAGGTGAAGCCATTACTTTTTTAACTATTGCCGAAGATTACCATATCAAGAAAATTGAGAAAATCATTCGCATGGAAATTCCAAGAGAAGAAATTCCGGCAGAGGTAGAAACAGCAGATACCCCTTTTGAAGAACGCCAGAACTATCTTCGCGAAATTGATGACCAGCGCAAAAAAGAAGACCCGACATTTAAAGGGGCATTTCACGAAAAGAAAAACAGAAAACCCGAGATTAAGAAAAGTAAATCTTTGTCTCCGGCAAAAAAAACGTATAAGCCTGATAAAACCAGAGGAACCACTAAATCTAAACGCAGATAACCTATCATGATACGAAAAACAGCCTTTGTCTTCTTTGTTTTTACTATCAGCCATGCCGTGAGCTTCGGGCAGTCTATTAAAAGAATTGACGGCTCAACAATTACCGTTGATAGTTTGCAACACAAAATTGAGCATCTTATGCAAGCGGCTAATGTATCAGGGGTTGCCATTTCAGTCTTTAATGACAATAAGCCTGTTTTCAGCAAAACTTTTGGTCTGGCAAATGTGCCTGAGAAAATACCTTTTAAGCCTACTTCTGTAATGTATGCGGCTTCTTTTGCTAAAATGGTGTTTGCTTATATCGTGATGCAGTTTGTAGATGAAAAAGTGATTGACTTAGATAAACCTCTGGTGCAGTATCTCTCTCAACCTTTGCCCGATTATAAGATAAAAGGCTGGAACCGTGGTTACCACGATTTAAAAAATGATAAGCGTTACGAAAAAATTACTGCTCGTATGTGCCTGACGCATACCACAGGTTTCCCGAACTGGCGCTGGTTTGAAGCGGACAGAAAACTGAAAATAAATTTTGAGCCGGGCTCACGTTACAGCTATTCGGGCGAAGGCTTATATCTGCTTCAATTTGTTATAGAACAAGTGACAGGTAAAGACTATGAAACCATCTCGCAGGAAAGAGTCTTTAAACCTTTGGGCATGGCTACCACCAGCCAGGTATGGCAGAAAGAATTTGACAACAATATATGCTATGGACACAGCAGCGATGGCAAACCTTATGAATTAATGAAATGGAATGAAGCGAGTGCAGGAGGCTCTATGAGCACTACACTGCAAGATTTCACTAAATTCTATACTGCCTTAGTGAATCATAAAGGGCTTTCTAAAAAGAGTTTTGAAGCCATGACCAGCCAACAGATACGTATTAAATCTAAAAGGCAGTTCGGGCCTCTTTCCAGAGAAGATGGAACAGATAATGACAACATTCAGTTGGGCTATGGATTTGGAGTAGGCGTATTAAAAAGCCCTTATGGCAGAGCGTTTTTTAAAGAAGGGCACGATGATGGCTGGGGACATTATAGTATCTGTTATCCTGACAAAAAAATTGCTGTCTTTATTATGACTAATAATGACAATGGCGAAAGCATTTTTAAAGAATTACTGGCCTATTCGATTGGCGATGTATTTACGCCCTGGCAATGGGAAAATTATATCCCTTATGACAAAAAAGATTAGCACACGCATAATATTCTGCCAAAGTTTGACCATATTTGATAGAATTTTATTGAACCTATTCAACCTTATCAAATGAACCAATACCTGAACCGTCGTAACTTTATTAAGCTCGGAGGCTTAGCTACTGCTGCGACCTTACTACCCGGATTGAGTTTCGGAAAAAACGATGAAATAATTATCGGTCATAATTCTCATAAGTACCGTGTTAAAACTGGTTGGGGTATATTAGACGCCGCTAAAAACCCTGTAAACGATTGCCATGAAATGGTAGAAGACTCGAAAGGCAGACTGATTCTACTGACTAACGAGACCAAAAACAATGTATTGATATACGACAAATCGGGCAAATTGCTTGAAACCTGGGGTAATTCGTATCCGGGTGGGCATGGTTTAACCATTGCCGGACAAGGCAGCGACCAGTATTTATTGATTTGTGATACCAGCCGTCATCAGGTAATTAAAACTGACCTGACCGGAAAAGTAATTTTCAAGATAGATTATCCGAAAGAAACAGGGGTCTATGATTATCCAACCCAGTTTAACCCTACCGAAACGGCTGTTAATCCTGCCAACGGCGATATTTATGTAGTAGATGGCTATGGTTTAAACTACGTAATGCAATATGATGCAAAGGGCAAATTGATTCGCCACTGGGGAGGTAAAGATATGTTTAAATGTAATCATGGTGTAATTGTAGATACCCGCAACAAGCAAAAACCTACGTTATTGGTTACTTCACGTGTAGAAAACTGCTGGAAAAGATTTACTTTAGATGGCAATCATTTAGCTACTATTTCTTTACCGGGTACTTTTATCTGTCGTCCGGTTATTAAAGGTGAAACGCTTTTAGGAGCGGCTTATCGTTCTACTTCCGGCGACAATGCTAATTCGGGGTATATCACCATTCTTGATAAAAACGACCGTGTGATTTCTACGCCGGGCGGAAGCGAACCTATTTATACTGATGGCAAATTAGGTGAACAACGTAAACAAGACCCATTCAACGTGTTTATGCACCCACACGATGTGTATATGGACTCAGACGATAGTATTTATGTACCCCAATGGGCGTCTAAAAAGACCTATCCGATTAAGTTGGAGAGAGTTTAAAAAGAGATATTTTTTATTAAAATGATGCAGGTGAAAATCTGCATCGTTTTTTTATGCCTTAAATACATGTGATGGACAAATGACTATTATTTAAAAGATTTTTTTGAGATTGATATAAAACCACTCAGTAAAAATTCAAAACATATTCGGCTTATAATGGTTTTTTTCATTGAAATCCTGCTAATTTAGAAGTACTAACTGAATCTCTGTGTTATGAAAAGATACCTGCAGAATCTGAGTGCTGGCTTAGCCATTTATATCTGTTCAATTGCATCAATATATGCTCAGTCAACCACCATTACACCGGGCAATAATCAACCCGGTCTGACAGCCACTTCTACTAACAATGGCATGATTGTACCCAAAATCAGCCTGACTGCCAGCCTGACCTCAGCAAGCCCCGTAGCAAACCCGGCAGCAGGTCTTTTGATATACAATACAGGTAATAATCAGACCAAAGGATTCTATTACTGGTCTGGCACCAGATGGCAACTATTAGGAAGTGTTACAACCCTTACAGCCAATGCTCCCATAAGTATTGTATCTAATAATATCAGATTGAATCCGGGCACAGCAGCAGGGCAATTACTGACGTGGAATGGCAACAATTGGGTAAACACCAATCCTAAACCCGATCAATATTTAGATAATATGCAGCCCTATCTGGCTATCAATTATTGTATTTCATTATATGGCATATTTCCATCACCAACTGATAGTTCACCCTATATCGGAGAAATAGCGCAGTTCGGCTTTGGTTTTGCACCGTCTGGATGGGCTTTTTGTAACGGGCAATTAATACCAATAGCTGAAAACGAAGCCCTTTTTCAGTTGATTGGAACAACTTATGGCGGAGACGGACAGTCAACATTTGCTGTACCCGATTTCAGGGGCAGAGTACCTATACATCAGGGGCAGGGAGTCGGGAATATATATAATTATACTATCGGACAATCTGGAGGGACAGAAGCCCATACTATTAGTAATAAGTATTAAGAAATACTCATTAAAAGGAAATCACACACTATGAAAAAATTCATATATTCTGTTTGCATTGGTTTAACCATATTCTTTGGCTTAAATCATCAGATTATCGCCCAGTCAACAACCATTACACCGGGCAATAATCAACCCAGTCTGACGGCTACCTCTACCACCAATGGCATGATTGTACCTAAAGTAGCACTCACTGCCAATCTGGCATCAGCAAGCCCTGTAATAAACCCTGCAGCAGGTCTGTTAATTTACAATATCGGCAACAATCATGTAAACGGGTTCTATTACTGGACAGGCACTGCCTGGCAATATATGGCAGCACTTATTACACTTCCGTCTACATCGCCAATAACGATTGTTTCTAACAATGTCCGCCTGAATCCTGGTACCGCAGCAGGCCAGTTACTTACCTGGAACGGAAACAATTGGGTAAATACCAATCCTAAACCAATTCAGACGCTGGACAACCTGCAACCCTCTCTTACACTTAATTACTGTATAGCTTTACAAGGAGTATTTCCTCCAAGAAGTGGTCTGGAGCCTTATGTAGCAGAAATAGCTGTCTTTGGATTTAATTTTGCACCCAATGGCTGGGCCTTTTGCAACGGGCAACTTCTGCCTCTCTCACAGAATACAGCTCTTTTTTCATTATTAGGCACTACTTATGGCGGAAATGGCAGTTCTACTTTTGCCCTGCCTGATTTTCGTGGAAGAATAGGCATAGGTATGGGACAAGGGAGTGGCTTAAGCAACTATGATCTGGGCCAACAGGGTGGGGTAGAAAAACATACCATAGATAACAAGTATTGAGACAGAGCTTTTCTTACTTCAATCAGATGTAACTCTTATTATGAAAAATTTTACCTATATTTTTTGCCTTAGCTTGGCTATCATTCTACATATCCATACGCTGGCTACGGCACAGTCTACAACTATTACACCGGGCAATAACCAGCCCAGTCTGGCAGCTACTTCTACTAACAATGGAGTTATAGTACCCAAAATTACTTTAACTAATAACCTCAATTCGGCAAGTCCGGTTACAAATCCTGCGTCAGGTCTTCTGATATACAATTCAGGCAACAATCAGACTAAAGGCTTTTATTACTGGACAGGTACTGCATGGCAGTTTCTTACCACGGCTATTCCCTTCTCTACTACTGCACCTATTAGTATTGCTTCTAATAATGTCCGCCTCAATGCAGGTACAGCAGTAAACCAGTTACTGACATGGAATGGCAATAACTGGGTAAATACGAATCCTAAACCTGTTCAAAATCTCGACAACCGTCAGCCTTACATAACCATTAATTTTTGTATAGCTCTGGCTGGCATATTTCCTTCACAAAATGGATATGAGCCGTTTATAGGAGAAATAGCCCTGTTTAGTTTTGTTTTTGCTCCCAAAGGATGGGCATTATGCAATGGACAGCTTTTACCTATTAACCAGAATCAGGCACTTTTCGCCTTACTTGGTACTACTTACGGTGGAAATGGTCAGACAACCTTTGCGCTTCCTGATTTAAGGGGAAGAGCGGCACAGGGTATGGGTCAGGGTCCTGGCTTACTGAATTATCAACAGGGGCAAAAAACCGGAACAGAAGCTCATGTGGTAGACAATAGATACTGAGAAAATAGCTCCCTTATCCTATCCTTAACTCATTAAATAAAAAAACCGGCTGATTCTCATTGTAATTTTAGGTTCTTCTTTTAGAAAGCAGATAGATTTGATGAAATTTTAAAAATTCATTCAATGAAAAGATACCTATTATTATTAACTGCTTGTATAGTAGCTTATCTGTGTAGCAACTGCCAGGCAATTGCTCAGTCTGTTACTATTACGCCCGGCAATGGTCAGCCAAGTATTGAAGCCAATTCAACTGATAATGGTGTACTTATATCAAAAGTAACACTGACAAATAATTTAAATTCTGCAAGCCCGGTAAATAACCCCGCTGCTGGTCTTCTGATTTATAATACAGGGGGCAATCAGGTTAAAGGCTTTTACTACTGGACAGGCACAGCCTGGCAATTATTAGGCAATGGTACCCCTCTTAATGCCACAGCCCCCATAGTTATTGAGTCTAATACTGTTAAACTGAATGCCGGTACGCAAGCAGGCCAATTACTGACCTGGGATGGTAACAATTGGGTAAATACCAATCCTAACCCTTATCCGAATGTTCAGTTGAATAACCTGCAACCCTATCTGGCTATTAATTTCTCTATTGCTTTGCAGGGTATTTATCCATCACAAAATGCCGACGAACCTTTTTTAGGCGAAATTGCCATGTATGGGTTTAGTTTCCCTCCCAAAGGCTGGGCACTATGCAACGGTCAATTATTGTCTATCGAACAGAATGACCCACTCTATCAACTACTTGGCACTACCTATGGCGGCAATGGTATATCAACATTTGGTTTACCCGATTTACGAAGCAGAGTACCTATTCATAAGGGTCAGGGACCTGGTTTAAGCAATTATACGTTGGGGCAAACCGGAGGAGTAGAAATGCACAGTTTTTCAAATAAATACTAAGTCTTATTCGGCATTATAAATATAGTATATACACCATTGAATGCTTATACTTATGAAAAAATATATTCACTTTATTCACCTTGGTATTGTAGGGTTTGTGTACCTGATTAGCCCGGCAAAAGCCCAATCTGTTACCATTACTCCGGGATATAATGCGCCAAGCATAGCAGCTACCTCTACCAACAATGGGGTAATTATACCAAAGATTATCCTGACTGCCGATTTAAGTGCTACAAGCCCTGTGGTAAGCCCTTCGGAAGGTCTTGTTATTTACAACAAAGGCAACAACCAGCCTGAAGGCTTTTACTATTGGACAGGCTATATCTGGCAATCTTTGGGTACGGTTTCTCAACTTAATGCCAGCGACCCTATCGGTATTACCTCTAATAATATTAAACTTAATGCAGGGACTGAAGTGGGGCAATTATTAACCTGGGATGGTAATAACTGGATAAATACTAATCCGAAACCGATTGTCGAATTAGATAATCTTCAGCCTTATCTGGCACTTAATTTCTGTATTTGTATGACTGGAATATTTCCTTCAAGAAATGATATAAATGCCTTTATTGGAGAAATAACCATTTATCCTTATAATTTTGCACCTAAAAACTGGATGTCTTGCAATGGACAGTTAATATCTGTTGCGCAGAATACCGCCTTGTTTGCCTTATTAGGCACTTATTATGGCGGAAATGGCCAGTCAAATTTTGCATTACCAGATTTGCGTGGCAGAGT
Source organism: Emticicia agri (assembly GCF_004168285.1). GTDB lineage: Bacteria > Bacteroidota > Bacteroidia > Cytophagales > Spirosomataceae > Emticicia > Emticicia agri. The sequence goes on from NZ_SEWF01000011.1 coordinate 28,947, forward strand.
ACCTATGCAGATGGGTCAGGGCCCGGGATTAACTAACTATTCATTAGGAGAACAGAACGGGGAAGAAAAATATACTGTCGATAATAAATATTAATCCATTGGTTAGCTATCACATTCATAAAGCCGGTCTTACATTACTGGCTTTTTTCGGGACATGTTTCTTGGCCTTTTCCCAATCCGACAAAAACGACTGGGTTTGGGAGCAGATAGGTATTCCAACAGATTTTAAGCTGATGAATACCAGAAAAGAACTGGTTATTGCTGTAGTTGACGATGCTTTCGACCTTAGCAATCCCTACCTGAAACCCTATTTTCATAAAAACCCTAAAGAAATTCCGGGAAATGGCTTAGATGATGATAAAAATGGTAAGACAGACGATGTAATCGGTTGGGATTTTTCAGACAATGATGCAGATGTGAATCCACCGATTCAGAACATCAGCCGTTTTTCACATGGCACCAGAGTAAGCGGTATTCTTGTGCAAACCATTCAGAAGCTCTGTACTTCCGGCACAGCGTTTAAGATTATTCCTATCAAAAGTTCTTCCGACTCACGCCAGAGCAATTATATTGTGGACGGATACAGCGGTATAAACTATGCACTGGAACTGAAAGCAGACATCATCATTACCTGCTGGAGTGGTGGCACATTTGACCTTGAAAAAGAGAATATCCTTAAAAAAGCACAGGAGCAGGGCGTGATTATTGTTGGTTCGGCAGGTAATTTTTATGCAGATAAAGCACAGATGCCTGCGGCATATCCTTGGGCAATTGCAGTAGCCGCTACCGGCAGAGACAAACGTAAATATTCTGTATCAAACTACGGTAATTTTGTTGATATAGCTGCTCCAGCTGACTCTATTGCTACTACTTACCCTCTTGAACCAGGTCTTAACAAATATATATCGGCTACTTCGGCTGCTACACCCATCGTAGGTGGTGTTGTGGCGGCTTTTATGGCTACATATCCTGAATTAAAACCACAGGATATTGACCGCCTGCTCAAAAACAGTGCCCAACCTATTGACCAGTATAATTCTCTCTTTCATGGCAAATTAGGGGCAGGATTAATTCATGTAAATAATCTTAAAAACTATATAGACAATAATTATTTTCCTACCCGTTTTTTACAGACCAAGGGCTATCTGCCTCTTTGGAGAAAAGGCACCAAAGAGTTAAGTTTAGCAGTAGCTCCATTGGGGAAATATCCTACCTATAAACTTTTATTATCCCAACCTTTAGTAGGAAAAAACACGTTAAACCTCTCTCTTTTTCAGAATGACCGTACCAGAGACACAGTATTGACAGCCACGCAATTGTCACAACCTTTTATTTTTCAGGCCGATTCATTCAGAGTAAATGTAGCTACAAAAGCATTCAAAGATAAAAACACTTATCTCTATTATGAAGCACAGCCTATTGACTCAAGCGGTTTGTATTGTCAGGACCAGGTCTTGGTAAAAGGGACAGAAGGCTATGTTGTAGATGGCAGCGGTACTGGAAATTATGCCAACCGTAGCAGTTGTAAATGGCTGATTGAAGTACCTGCCGGAAAGAGAATTAAAATCAATTTTGAAGAATTTGACACCGAAGCCAAAATAGACCAGGTTTATTTTTTTGCCGACGATGGCACCCACCATCCGATACTTGCTATTTTTAGTGGTCCTGATATTCCTCCGATTATTACCTCCTGGTATAATAAGGTATTGATATGGTTTGTTACCAACGAATCTACCACCGGAAAAGGCTGGAAACTTCATTATGAAGCCATTGATGATAAATAGGTTTTTCAGAGACATCATGGCATCTTTCTACACAAAGCATATTTTTAGTGTTACCTTTGTGGCATGAATTACTTCAAAAAACTACTTGACTTACTCAGAATTGAGCGGGAAGAAGACCACAATCAATATAAAAGACTTACAGAACAAAGTTCGGTAGCCGAACGCAGAGCAAACGGTTTAACCTGGTATCCGATTGCTATCAGGGGTATGGAAATGAGCAGAGGTGACTACCTGACAGTAGAGGTAGAGCGTACAACTCATCAGGATATTGCCCATCAACTAAGAACCGGAATGCCTGCTGTGCTTTTCAGTAATCATGATGCGAAAAACGACAGAGTTGAGGGCACTATCTCTTTTCAAAACAATAACCGCCTGAAAATAACCTTGCGTACCGATGAACTCCCGGAATGGAGCCGTGACGGGAAACTGGGTATTGATGTGCTTTTTGATGACAATAGTTATGACGAAATGCAGAATGCCCTTAAACAGGCATCAGTCATCGCAGAAAAGAATGAAAGCCAACTAATTGATATACTGATTGGTGATAAAGCCCCTACTTTTCATCTTGAAAAACCTCAGTTTTTTGCCAGAAACCTGAACGAATCTCAGAAACTGGCAGTTGAGAAAATCTTACAAGCCAATGAATTAACGATTGTACACGGGCCGCCGGGCACTGGTAAAACTACTACTTTGGTACAAGCCATTAAAGCCCTGAGTAAGCAGAACAATAAACAGGTATTAGTAGTAGCTCCGAGCAATACTGCTGTAGATTTGCTGAGTGAAAAACTACACATGGAAGGATTGAATGTGGTAAGAGTGGGTAATCCGGCTAAAGTAACTGAGCGTTTGATGTCTCTGACATTGGATAGCCGAATGGCTGAACACAGCCAGATGAAAGATATAAAAAGACTAAAAAAACAGGCGCAGGAATACAAAAACATGGCGCATAAATATAAGCGCAATTTCGGAAAATCGGAGCGCGACCAACGTAAATTACTATTTGATGAAGCCCATAAAATTATGAAAGAAGTGGGTAATTCAGAACAGTATATCATAGATGATATTGTAGCAAAGGCGCAGGTAATTACAGCTACGTTGGTAGGTGCGAATAACTATACGATTAAAAATCTGAAATTTCAGACCGTTATTATTGACGAAGCCGGACAAGCATTAGAGCCTGCCTGTTGGATACCTATGCTGAAAGCACAGAAAGTTGTTTTAGCGGGCGACCATTGCCAGCTCTCTCCTACTATCAAATCAAACGAGGCAGCTAAACAAGGGCTTGCCCATACACTACTCGAAAAACTGGTTTCTTTACACCCCGAAGCAGTGGTATTATTAGAAGAACAATACCGCATGAACGAGCAGATTATGGGGTTTTCTTCAAAAATCTTTTACGAAAACCGATTGAAAGCCCATGCATCAGTAGCTAAACATCTGCTGTTTGATAATGACACTCCTATTGCTTTTATAGACACTGCGGGTTGCAGTTTTGATGAAAAACTGGAAGGCACAAGCACCACAAACCCCGAAGAAGCTGTGTTTTTATTTAAACACCTGAATCTATTGGTGTATGAACTAAAGAAACATTATAAGCCTGAAAATTTCCCGACTATGGCTATTATTTCGCCTTATAAAGAGCAAATCAACCTGCTTCAATCGGCCTTAGCTCAATCACCTGATTTGCAGGATTATCTGGCTAAAATATCGGTAAATACTATTGACAGTTTTCAGGGACAAGAGCGTGATATTGTCTATATCAGCATGACCCGGAGTAATAGCGAGGGCAATATTGGTTTCCTTGCAGATATAAGACGCATGAATGTAGCGATGACCCGTGCCAGAAAGAAGTTGGTTATTATTGGCGATAGTGCTACACTTGCCTCTTTTCCTTTCTATGCCGATTTCATTGCCTATGCCGAGCAACTAAATACTTATCAGAGTGCCTGGGAATTTATGGAGTGAGTAATTATTGAGCGGGCAACGTTTGCTGAATTAGCGATTGAGTGATTTAGGTTTTATTCATCGACTAATCACTCAATCACACATTTACTCAATCACTCAATTTCTCCCTATATCTCAACTACAACTTGCCCGGTAGTATTCTCGGGTATAAACTTCGCTACGGCGTCTTTTATTTCGTGTTTCAGTACTTCGAGCAATTTAATTTTAATGAAATGACGATAAGTAACCAGACTGATTTCTCGCACAGGTACAGGCGACATAAATTCCCTTATCTGAGTTTTTCTTTTTTCATCAAAATTAATCATCGCTAATTCGGGAATCACGGTAATTCCGTTATTGATTTCTACTATTTTTAATAGTGACTCTATACTTCCGGCCTCGTATTCCAGGTTGCCCAAATCCGTATTTTTCTTGCGTAATTCACATAAATTCATCATTTGTGAACGCAGACAATGCCCCTCTTCCAAAAGCCATAAGCGGTTTACATCAATTTCTTCCGGCAGAATATACTTCTTATTCAGCGTCTCTTCACTACCCGATACAAAGGCTACTAATTTTTCATAAAATAAAGGGTGTTCTTTCATGCCCTCGGCCGCTATTGGGGTAGCCAAAATACCCACATCTATCAAATCATTACTCAATTGCTCAATAATCTGATTGGTATTCAACTCGCTGATTCTGATTTTTATCTGAGGGTATTTTTTCAATAAATCATAAAGAAACAAAGGCAACAGATAAGGAGCTAAAGTAGGAATAATACCTATGCGCAGCTGCCCTTGTACTTCGTTTTTAACAGCCTTGGCTACTTCTTTCAGATGCCCGGTTTCTCTTAAAACCACTTGTGCCTGGGCTATAATTTTCCTGCCAATATCAGTGGGCACCACCGGCTGTTTACTTCTGTCGAAGATGATTACTTCCAGTTCTTCTTCTAATTTCTTTATCATCATACTTAGCGTAGCTTGTGTGATAAAGCAGGCATCAGCAGCTTTCAGAAAATGGCGGTGTTTATCAACAGCCACTATATATTCTAATTGTTGTAAATTCAAAACTCATAGATTTTATCTATGCAAAGGTACAGGTTTTATTGGAGAAGGAAGCATTATTCAATATACCATATTCGTTAAGGAAACCCTGCAATAATAGCCTGAAAGAATCTTTTTCCTCCTGCAGTGGCACTAAAGCCCGGTTGTAGTGTAACTGACTCAACAGCCCGGTAGGTTACCAAGGCTCCCGAAACCTTATTGGTGGCTGTAATCTGAATTGCTTTCTTTACGACTGTTCCACTCGTAATTGGCTCAGTTATTAGTAGCGTGACAGGACATGCTTCATGCGTAATGCCAATCGTAACTTTCATTACTGTTATTTTCAAGTTTCTATACCCATATAGATGAATATTGCTGCTGAACATAAATTTTCGAAGCTTATCTTGTAGGCTGGTATCTTAAAATAAATATATTTGTTTATACAAATGATTCTCATTGATTTATACCATAATATTGTACTAAATGCGAACTTCTGAACAAAGGCTTGACTTTTATAAAGAGCTGTTTTACAAAGAAGTAGATAGAAGAAAAGACTTTAATAATGCCATTATTATTCCTATAACCTTATTAACAGGTGTATTTTCGATTATTTTCTATCTGATTTCTGCATATAAGTTTTCATATTGGGGGGTATTATCTTATGGTTTTGTCATTTTATTAGCTGCATCTTCCCTCATTTTCATTATATGTGCCTTTCATACTATAAGATTCTACTCAAATATTGATGCAGGGTTCCAGACTATTGAGTTACCCAGACCCAATGAGATTGAAGATTACCGGAAAAGTTTATTGAATTATCATAAAAAAGCATCGGAAGTAGAAGAAGTTTTCAATGACTGGCTGATAGAACAATATATCATGTCAACGACAAATTATCAGGTCAATAATGACCTGAAAGCAAATCATTTTTTTCAGTTTAAGAAGTATTTTTTTTATGGATTAATCGCTTTATTTTTATGTGGAATATTATTTATCCAGAATTTGATTGCCAATAGAAGTGAGAATGAAGAAAAGCAAAAGTTTTACATTAATTTAAAGATAGAAAGTTCTCTGAATAAAATTGATACAACCATTCTGGCTGACGATGATTCACTGACATTACTTTTAAAATAATCATTATTCCAATTACCCATCCGATAAATGGCTGAGAACGATTTAGAAAATATTTCCGAAAGACCCGAAGCTCCTCAACCGCCCAAGAACAGAGTTTTGATAGATAGCCATGTGCCGGTCCCGCCTAATGACTATGTACCCCAATCATCTTCAAAATCAAAAACCGGATGTATTTTGTTTTTGATAATTGCGGTTGTGGCAGCTGTAATTGCTTATTTTTATTTTGCATAAACTGATAGCGTCTGTTAAAAAACACAGCTATTAAAACAGAAACGATTGATTTTTCAGGTGCTGGAAAACTGTCTGGAATTATTATAAGAAAGAATGTTACATACTACTTCATCCTGACTTCTCTCAAAATTTCTTGTTCTTGCTTAAATTTTCTACCAAAAATATTCATTTTCAACCTCCCTATTTTCATCCTCATTCTTCACAATGTGTATGTTCCAAAACAAAGATTCAACTATTCATTCCAATACAATTTGTACTTCTGTCCTGACAATTACAGTTAATAGAAACATAGTGTAAGTATGAAGTTTACATGCTGACGGTTGCAGGAAAATAAAGCTATACGCCAATAAAACGTTTGTCCATAATTGAACAAATGTTGTCCGTTTTTGGACACCTTTTTATTTACAAAAATCACATAAACAACTCACAATCAATTTCTTACATTTTTTGGCACAGGGTTTGTCAAATATAAATAAAGACCTATTTCTTTATACAAAATTATGATAAGTAACTACTTGAAAATTGCATGGCGGAATTTGTGGAAAAACAAAACTTTCAGCCTGCTCAACATTATGGGTTTAGCTTTAGGTATGGCTTGCAGCCTTTTAATTATGCTTTGGCTGCAAGACGAAATCAACAAAGATAAATTCCATAAGAATGGGAAACAATTGTACAGAGTAATGGAAAACCAGTTTTATGCCGGTGAAACTGTTACTTATGCCTCAACACCCGGAATTTTATCCCAGCACATTACCAAGGATATTCCGGAAATTGAAATGGCCAGCCAGATGCTTTGGGAAGAATACCCTTTGTTTACGGTTGGTAATAATTTTGAGAAAGAGAAAGGCCGCTATGTAAATGGCGATTTCCTGAACATGTTTACGTTTGAGTTGGAAAAAGGCGATGCCCGCACGGCTCTTAAACGTCCTGATGGGGTGGTAATCTCTAAAAAATTAGCTGAAAAATATTTCCCGAATCAAGACCCTCTCGGAAAAATCATCAGAGTAGATAACCGGGATGATGTGATGGTAACAGGAGTTTTAAAAGAAATTACCGAACAATCATCGCTCAAATTCGATTTTCTGATGAGCTATGAGCGTTGGCTGAAAACCAATGAATGGGCAAAAGAGTGGGGTAACAATGGGCCAAGATGCTACGTAATGCTCAACAAAAATGCTTCTTTAGACAAAGTCAATGCCAAAATAAAGGGTTACATCAAGAGTAAAAATAAAGACAGTAACGTTGAGATATTCTTACAACCTTACGAAGACGTATATCTGTATTCTAACTACAAGGCTGGAATACAGGATGGTGGTAGAATTGATTATGTAAAAATGTTTACTATCATCGCTATTTTCATTTTAGTGATTGCTTGTATCAACTTTATGAATCTGGCAACGGCACGTTCTATTAAAAGAGCCAAAGAAGTGGGTGTAAGAAAAGTAGTAGGCGCAGTACGTTATTCGTTGGTAGCACAATTCCTGGGTGAGTCGCTGATTATTGCTTTTTTAAGCCTCATTTTTGCGATTTTCATAGTTTTCTTGATGCTGCCTGCTTTCAATACACTGACAGAAAAACATTTAAGCCTTGATTTTACCGACCCTACATTCCTGTTGATATTATTGGGCTTAACCATAGTAACAGGATTGGTGGCTGGTAGTTATCCTGCACTGTTTATGTCTTCATTGAGACCTGTGGTTGTTTTGAAAGGCGCCCTGAAGTTTAAACCAAGTGCTACTTTTTTCCGTAAAGGGCTGGTAGTTTTTCAGTTTGGGCTTTCTATTATGCTTATTGTGGGCATGATGGTAGTGTATCGTCAGATAGAATATATTCAGAGTAAAAACCTGGGTTTTGAGCGTGAAAATATGTTATATATGCCATTAGAAGGCGACTTGTCAAAAACATTTATTTCGTTTAAACAAGAACTGACTAATATGCCGGGCATTAAATCGGTAACCTGCTCACAGGCTGACCCTTTAGAGGTAGGAAGCTCAACGCAGGGTGTTATGTGGCCTGGAAAAGATACAACCAAGATAATTCTGTTTTCCCAGAATCCTGTTTCTTACGATTACCTGACTACCATGGGTATTAAACTGAAAGATGGCAGAGACTTCTCTCCTGCTTTTAGCACAGATACCACTAACTATGTAATCAACGAAGAAGCAGCCAAAAAAATGGGAATGAAAGACCCTGTAGGCAAAGAAATGACTATGTGGGGGAGAAAAGGAACCATAGTTGGTCTGGTAAAAAGCTTCCATATCAATTCTTTGCATGAGAGCATTCCTCCATTGATTCTTAATATGCAGAGAGGGCAAAACAACTGGGGGCAAGTGATTGTACGTACACAAGCCGGACAAACCAAAGAAGCTATTGCCAGTATGGAAAAAGCTTTCAAGAAGTTTAATCCTCGTTTTCCATTCTCTTACAAATTCACCGACCAGGAATTTGCCGCTCAGTATAAAGGTGAAAACGTAGTGAGTAAACTGGCCAATTACTTTGCTTTCTTAGCCATTTTTATTTCTTGCTTAGGTTTGTTTGGTTTAGCCATGTTTACAGCCGAACAACGTACCAAAGAAATCGGGGTAAGAAAAGTGTTAGGCGCCAGTGTAGTAAATATTACAGCCATGCTCTCAAAAGACTTTCTGAAATTAGTTTTGATGTCAGCAGTAATAGCATTCCCGTTAGCCTGGTATCTGATGAGTAACTGGTTACAGAAATACGCGTATCGTATCGAAATCCAGTGGTGGTTTTTTCTGATTGCCGGAGTATTAGCCTGTTTGATTGCCTTATTAACCGTAAGCTATCAAGCCATCAAAGCAGCATTAATGAATCCAATAAAAAGTTTGAAGACGGAGTAACTCCCAACCGCGCGGCGGACCGTCCCTAAAGGGGAGTGAGGGAAAAAGTAATATATATTTTTAATCTAAATCCCCCTTTAGGGGTTAGGGGCAATATGATTCGCAATTATCTAAAAATAGCCTGGCGTAATTTGTGGAGGAACAAAACCTTCAGTCTTCTGAATATTTTGGGTCTTGCATTGGGGATGGCATGTAGCCTTCTGATTATGCTTTGGCTACAAGACGAACTCCAAAGAGATAAATTCCATAAAAATGGCCACAGGCTTTATCGGGTAATGGAAAATCAGTTGTATGATGGTGAAGCCGTAACTTTTGCCTACACACCCGGTATTTTGTCACAGCATATTACCAATGATATTCCTGAAATTGAAATGGCAACCCAGGTACAGTGGGAAGAAATGCCATTATTTACGGTAGGCGACAATTTTGAGAAAGAAAAAGGCTGGTATGTTAACAGTGATTTTTTAAACATGTTTACGTTTGACCTAGAAAAAGGCGATGCCAAAACTGCGCTCAAACGTCCTGACGGAGTGGTGATTTCTAAAAAATTAGCTGCTAAATATTTCCCTGATCAAGACCCTCTTGGAAAAATCATCAGAATAGATAACAAAACTGATGTGATGGTAACTGGTGTGTTGAAAGAAATTTCAGACCGGTCTTCACTCAAATTTGATTTTCTGATGAGTTATGAGCGTTGGTTAAAAACTAATAATTGGGCAAACCAATGGGGTAACAATGGTCCGTGGTGTTATGTAATGCTAAATTCAAATGCTTCTATTGATAAAGTTCAGTCAAAAATAAAAGACTATATCAAGAGTAAAGATAATGACAGCAATGTGGAATTGTTTTTACAAGCCCACGAAGATGTATACCTCTATTCAAATTATAAAGCCGGAGTACAGGATGGCGGTAGAATTGATTATGTAAAAATGTTTGCCCTTATTGCTATTTTCATTTTGGTGATTGCCTGCATTAACTTTATGAATCTGGCTACTGCACGCTCAATCAAGAGAGCGAAAGAAGTAGGTGTCAGAAAAGTGGTAGGTGCTGTGCGTTATTCTTTGGTAGGGCAATTTTTAGGTGAATCACTCATCATTGCTTTTATTGGTTTACTATTCGCTATTCTTATTGTTTTTCTCTCTTTACCTTCATTTAATTTATTAACAGAAAAGCATCTAAGTTTAGACTTCAAAGACCCTTTGTTTTTATTAACCTTATTTGGATTGACTATTATCACAGGTTTAGTTTCGGGTAGTTATCCGGCGCTGTTCATGTCTTCTTTAAGACCAGTAGTTGTATTAAAAGGCGCCTTGAAATTCAAACCAAGTGCCACATTCTTCCGTAAGGGTCTGGTTATATTTCAGTTTGGACTTTCTATTATGCTGATTATTGGCATGATAGTGATTTATCGTCAGATAGAATATATTCAAAGTAAAAATTTAGGTTTCAATCGTGAAAACCTGTTATATATGCCATTAGAAGGTAATTTATCAACCAATTTCATGTCATTTAAGCAGGAGTTGATGAATATGCCAGGTATTAAATCCGTGTCATGTTCTGAGGCTGACCCGTTACAGGTAGCAAGTTCAACCGGGGGCGTCAGATGGAGTGGAAAAGATACAACCAAAACAATTTTGTTCTCTCAGAATGCTACTTCTTACGACTACCTCACTACAATGGGTATCAAACTAAAAGATGGCAGAGACTTCTCTCCTGCTTTTAGTACAGATACCACTAACTATGTAATCAACGAAGAAGCAGCCAAGAAAATGGGAATGAAAGACCCTGTAGGCAAAGAAATGACTATGTGGGGTAGGAAAGGGACTATTATTGGCATCGTAAAGAATTTTCACATTAATTCTTTGCATGAAGGTATATCGCCACTGATTCTTCACTTCCAGCGAGGTAAACAAAATCTGGGGCAAGTGATTGTACGCACACAAGCCGGACAAACCAAAGAAGCTATTGCCAGTATGGACAAAGCTTTCAAAAAATTTAATCCTCGTTTTCCGTTCTCTTACAAATTCACCGACCAGGAATTTGCCGCTCAGTATAAAGGTGAAAACGTAGTGAGTAAACTGGCCAATTACTTTGCTTTCTTAGCCATTTTTATCTCTTGTTTAGGTCTGTTTGGTTTAGCCATGTTTACAGCCGAACAACGTACCAAAGAAATCGGGGTAAGAAAAGTATTAGGCGCCAGTGTAGTAAATATTACAGCCATGCTCTCAAAAGACTTTCTGAAATTAGTTTTGATGTCAGCAGTAATAGCATTCCCATTAGCGTGGTATCTGATGAGTAACTGGTTACAGAAATACGCTTATCGTATCGAAATCCAGTGGTGGTTTTTCCTGATTGCCGGAGTATTAGCCTGTTTGATTGCCTTATTAACCGTAAGCTATCAAGCCATCAAAGCAGCATTAATGAATCCAATAAAATCTCTTAAAACGGAGTAAAAGCAGAGGGCATGGATCATGGGGCATAGGGTTGATACCTTTTGCCCCATGCCCTTACCCCTCTACCCTTTGCTCTAAAACCAACAAAACATGGCACATATAGCTATCCCGATTCCCTCGCTTCCAGGAAAGCAGGAAATCGAAATCGAAGTTACCATCAATGGGTTAAAACAACAGCTCCACTACCGTGTTGAGCTTTTCTATTGGGACGAATGTGAGTTCCCGACAGTTGACCGTGCCGAGTGTATCAGAAATATGTTGTCGAGATATGACCAGGACTGGACACTGTATTATATCGGTTCGCCTACCGATACCTTTGTGCCAATTACTTTTGTAAAAAGAGCAGATTTACCATTGCAGCGAAAACTAACCAAAGGGGTAGAGCTATGATACAACTTTACTAAAGTCAATTAACCTTAATTATAACTGAAATGCCATTAAAGCTTCCTTTTATAATGTTATAAAAGGAAGCTGAATTTTATTTTTTCTATACCCTTCGTTTTTGCACGTCCACATGGTCGGCATCTCCTATCAAAAAGCCGTAAGGTCTCAACCCTTCTATCGAATCAAAAATTACTTTAATTATAGCTGTAATAGGTAAAGCTAATACCAACCCTGAAAGTCCCCACAGATTACCGAAAATGATGAGGGCAATAATGGCCGACATTGAATTGATACTTACCTTAGAACCTACCACATAAGGCGTAATAAAATTGCCCTCTAAAAACTGAACACCTCCGAACAAAGCCCCTACCCCAAAAGCATACCAGGCAGAGTCTTTTGTAATAAGCGCAAACAGAATAGGCAATAATGACCCGATAGCTACACCAATATAAGGAATAAGCACCAGGAAAGCTGCAAAAAAGCCAAAGAAAAAAGCATGGTCGATACCCAGAATAAGTAGTCCTAAAGTATTGAGAATCCCGATAATACCTATCACAATAATCAGCCCTACTACATAATTCACGACTACATCCTTTACTTTTTTCAGCACTACATCTACCCTGTGATTACTTACAGGTTTCAATGCCTTGTAAAAGAATACTCTGATAAAATCACGATAGAGTAACAGTAAAAAAACGTATAGAGGAATCAAAGTAAGATTGCCCAATAATCCGGTAGTAGTAGAAAGAGTATTGGTGATAATATCACCATTGTTTTTCAAAAATTCGGTCAGATACTTTTGCCCCTCTATACGTTGTTTGGTACGACTGATATGAAAATTATCCCGAATCATAAATTGAAAATTGCGATACCATTTTTCAGCTTTTTCTGTCAGTTGGGGCAACACTTCTTCTAAATCCATTATCTGAATATAGATAATATAAAAGAATAATGTCATGAACCCTAAAGTCAGTAAAATAGCTACTGTAATAGCCAACCAACGGGGGCAACCATATTTTTCTAAAAACTGAGAAACAGGCACCAGCAATAAGGCAATGATTCCTGAAAAAGTAAGTGGAATGAGCAAATCTTTCAGAATATACATTCCGTAAATGACGATTACTAAAGAAATAAGAATGTATGCCAGACGGGCATAAAAGGGTTGTTGGCGTGGTAGCATAACAATAGGTTAGAAATATTTAGATGCTATTTATAAATACCTGTTTTCAAACTTTCCAAAATTAGTTAACTTGTTGTCTAAATTCAAACTTTTAGAAAACATTTACAATACTCCGGGCGGCGTACCGCTTACAATTTCATGTTTCTTTATAAATTTTATATGCTGTTGTTTTCGATGAAAATTGCGGTATGCAATTGTCATTCCGAAATAAATAAGAGTAGTTTTCAGGCTGCCAAAACCCAGTACACTATCACTAAAACGGGTCGCCTGCCTATTTGTATCAATGAAAATTCCGGCCTTACATCGGCCTGGCAGGAAAACTATTACTGGACTCACAACGATGGTGGGGGCAATACCGAACTCTATATGATTGACCAAAGAGGGTATATTTTTGATACATTATTTGTAAAAGACTCGCAAAATATTGATTGGGAAGAACTGACCAAAGACGACCAGGGGCATATCTACATTGGCGATTTTGGCAATAATAGTCAGGCTCGTCAAGATCTTTGCATTTATAAACATAAAAATAATAATACCGAAAAAATTACTTTCCGCTATGCAGACCAGACGGAATTTCCGGCACAAAAACGTGTTTTTGATTGCGAAGCGTTTTTCTGGTATAAGGGTAATTTATACCTGTTTTCAAAAGACTGGTCGAATAAACATCAGACCAAATTATATGTAATACCCGATAAAGCCGGAGATTATAGTATAAGCCCTAAGGACAGTATTTTTCTGAAAAGCCCTGTAACGGCCGCTGATATAAGTCCTGACGGAAAAGAATTTGCCTTATTATCTTATGGCAAGATTTTCACTTTTGAGATTTCAGGCGATAAAATTGATTTCTCAAAACCAAAATCTTGTATTAAAATTGGTCGTGCCCAGATGGAAGCCTTGAATTATACAAGTAACACAGACTTTATCATGACCAATGAGCAAAGGAAGATTTATACGGTAGTGCGAAATAAATAGTCTGTTTATATGATGTTTCAAATCCTATGTATGTTTCAATTCAGCATTTTGCGGAGCCCCAAAAGTACGAAAGGCAATATAAAAACCTAAAATAACAGAGGCATAAGTAAAGGTCAGTTTAAATGCCATAGGGTTCTTGAATTGGTGCAGTACTCTACCTGCAAACCAGAGCGGTTGGCTGAATAAATCCCAGCTATTCAGGCGGCAGTACCTGCCGAGATAAATGCCAAAACCTAATAAAATAAGACTTCCTACTACAACGGCCCATGACTGAATTTGACCAAATAATAGTTCAAGGCTCTGGTGCACTATGCTTAAAGAACTTAGACCAATCAGTAAACCTGTAATAGCAAAAGAAAAAATCAGCAAACTATCAAACCAGAGGATATTCTGAGAATAGCCTTTCAGATGCAGCAAATCTGTGATAATATAAGGGGCATTCGGAAAAAATAATAACCATACAAATAGCATAACATACGCTGAAGGCAGATAATGCTGCCTGACTGCTCTGTAACTCAACTGTGCCAATATGAAAGGAATCCATGCCAGAAAGAGATTCCATAGCAAAAAACTGTACTTCATATCAGCTTTCAGCACCATACGTACCGTAATGAAGATGCTGCATAAAACTGAAAGAAAAACCAGCCCCTTGGTTGTGCGATTGATAGTGATGGTTGACATAGTAATATTTTGCAATAAAGATTTTTTCGTTTATTTCCTTGAGCTCTCGTGGTCTCCTCTTCGATTATTTAATATACAGATTTTTTAGTCTGCTTGTATTCAGCACCTAATCTAACACTAAAAACTGATAATGATTCGTTTCATTAAAAAACTTTAAAATTTCTTAGAATATTACTAACTTGCATTAATAAATATTATGCAAGCATACTTTAATGGAAACCTACGGCAAAATCCTTAACATTGCTATGCCTATATTTTTAGGTTTAGTATTGTTAGAAAAACTTTATGGGTGGTTCACAAAAAAAGAACCTTTTAAAACAATGGATATGCTTTCGAGCATGACCTCGGGTTATACCAATATCATCAAAGATGTATTGGGTTTGAGTATCTCTTTACTTACCTACGACTACATGGTGAAGCATTGGGCTATCTATAAAGTAGAGTCAACCATCTGGGTATATATCATTGCCTTTATTGCTTTAGATTTTTCAGGCTATTGGGTACATCGCCTCAGCCATCAGATTAATTTTTTCTGGAACAAACACGCCATTCATCATAGCAGCGAAGAGTTTAATCTAGCCTGTGCCCTGCGGCAGAGTATTTCTACGTTTGTCAATCTTTTTACGGTTTTCTTATTGCCTGCCGCTTTATTAGGCGTTGATAGCAAAGTAATTGCTACCGTAGCCCCTTTGCATTTATTTGCCCAGTTCTGGTATCATACTGTGTATATCCGTCGCATGGGATTTCTTGAAAAAATCATAGTTACTCCTGCGCATCATCGGGTTCATCACGCCATCAATCCTGAATATTTAGATAAAAATCACTCACAGATATTCATTATCTGGGATAAACTTTTTGGTACTTTTCAGGACGAACTACCGAATGTTCCACCTGTATATGGTATTACCCGTCCGGCCAGTACATGGAACCCTATCAAGATTAATTTCCAGCACTTGTGGTTGTTGATACAGGATGCTTACCGTACCAATAATTGGCGTGATAAATTGCGTATCTGGTTTATGCCTACAGGCTGGCGCCCTGCCGATGTAATTGATAAATACCCGGTACATAAAATAGACGACCCTTATCATTTCGAGAAATATGCACCCAAATCCTCTTTGCTGATGCAGGTATGGATATGGATACAGTTTCTTTCTACTTTTGTACTGGTTAGTTATTTCTTTGCCAATCTGGCAAGTATCGGTAGCCCCAATATATTTATCTATGGCGGTTTTATCTTCCTGATAGTGTTCAGTTATACCGAATTGATGGACAGAAACCCGTATGCCTTGCTTTATGAAACATTGAAGAATATCATAGGGTTAGTTATTATTTATCAGATGGGTGACTGGTTTGGTATTGATGCGAAATTGCCGTGGGCAACTACAGCTATTGCTGCCTATTTTATTCTTTCTACACTCGTAACAGCCTATTTTGTGTGGTTCGATATTCGGAAAGATAGCATTGTGAACGAAATTGCTTTTTCTGAAATAGCGCAGTCGTAAAATATACTCTATTATAACAAGAATAGCCGCAAATCTGTATCTGCGGCTATGCTTGTTTATGTTTCAGCTAATATCTATACTCTTTCAAACAATTTTTTATATGCGTGTTCATACCCTTGCTTAATTACTTCTCTTATATCATTTGAGGTAAAATCCGTTAATTCTAAATGAACAGGTTCATCAGGGCGTATAATGGTCAGGTTAATTTTTCTGGCTAATTTAAATGAACCTATACTCATATAACTTTCTGCATAATTCTCTGCCCAATCGATGTCACTATTCTCGAACTGATTGACAGTAATGTCTTTTACACGCTCTATCAGGCTCAGAAAACTTCTGTAATTAAAATGCTCCATCGGGCGGTGCTTCGGGTGAGTAGCAATACAGTATATTTCTGTGGCACCATCTTCAATGGCTTTTTTTACAGGTACAACCTCTCTCAGCCCTCCGTCCATATAAGCCTCTCTGTGGTCTCCTCCAATCTGAATGGCAGGCATAATAAAAGGAAGAGAACTACTTGCCCGCAGATAATCCAGAAAGTATTGCTCTAAAGGGTCAACGTACTTCATCTCTCCGGTATTGATATTTACAGCACCTACTTTCAGATAAATAGGGCTCCGGCGAAGCATATTGGCATTGAGGTATTTTTTTAACTTATCATGTAAGGGGTTAGTATCTATCAAGCCATCGAAGCGGCTCATCAGGGTATCAATCCCTAAAGAAAACCTTGATTTCAGAATACCAATATCAGAAGGTCGGGTAATATTTTCAATCCAGAATCTTAACAGTTTTTTATTGACCAAATCCCAGTTAATTTCTCCATTCTCTACATATTGTATGCCTGCTTCGTTTACCATAAAACTTGCATTTAATGCCCCTGCAGAAATACCATAAATCATTTCGGGTCTGAATCCTGTTTCTAAAACTGCCTGAATAGCGCCAACTTGCCATGCTCCTTTGAGTGAGCCGCCGCCCAAAACTAATGCCTTCATGTATAATGGTTAAAATTGAATTAGCGAATTAGGGAATAATTCATAAATTTTCAAATGAACCTGTTAAACTTTTTATTTCATGACGAAAATGTGCGATTTTTTTGATTAGATGAATAGAAAAAATGAGTGCGTAGTAGAACTACGTACGAAATTTTTCTATGAAATCTAAACAAAAAAGCGCCATTTGCAGTCGAAAGAAATAAGTTTAAACAGGTTCACTACATCGTTCAAAATTAAATTTGGCTATCCATTTAATGAGTTTTATATTTGAAGTAAATTTAAAAACAACAAAATACATCGGCTAAAATAAGTTTTATTTCTTGATGTCAGTAATTAAAAATTAAGATAATTATTAGTTTTTTTAGGAT
The DNA here is from genome assembly GCF_004168285.1 of Emticicia agri. Lineage (GTDB taxonomy): Bacteria > Bacteroidota > Bacteroidia > Cytophagales > Spirosomataceae > Emticicia > Emticicia agri. The sequence goes on from NZ_SEWF01000011.1 coordinate 46,479, forward strand.
AAAAACACTAAAATTTACACAATTTGCTTAATTCTGCATTAAAAATCAGATTTCGGTCGTAACATTGTACCATTAGAGTAAGCTATCTACTTACTCATGTCTTCATGTCTTTAAATATAAAGCAAATACAGGCTCCTATTGAGGAGGAATTGAAGGTTTTTGAGAAAAAATTCCGTCAGTCAATGAAAACCGACGTGATGCTTCTCGACCAGATTATGAGCTATATCGTACACCGGAAAGGAAAACAGGTACGACCCATGTTTGTTTTTCTGATGGCCGGTACAATAGGGACTATCAGTGAATCGACACACAGAGGTGCAGCCATGATAGAACTCCTGCACACAGCCACTCTGGTACATGACGATGTGGTTGATGACTCCAATTACCGTCGTGGTTTCTTCTCAATCAATGCCCTCTGGAAAAATAAAATAGCCGTATTGGTAGGTGATTATCTTTTATCACGTGGATTACTACTGAGTGTTAATAACAAGGAATTTCATCTGCTTGAAATTATGTCAACGGCTGTGAAAGAAATGAGTGAAGGGGAGCTATTGCAGATGGAGAAAGCACGCAGGCTTGATATAACCGAAGACCTTTATTATGAGGTAATCCGACAGAAAACGGCTTCATTAATTGCCTCCTGTTGTGCCGTAGGTGCAGCTTCGGTAAATGCCGATGAAGCAACCGTTACAAAATGCAAACTATTGGGTGAGAAAATAGGCATGGCATTTCAGATAAAAGATGATTTGTTTGACTATGGCGATGCCGAAATAGGGAAACCCACAGGAATTGACATTAAGGAGAAAAAAATGACCTTACCACTGATATATGCGTTAAATCATGCCACGTGGTCTGAGAAAAGAAATATTATTAATTTAGTAAAAAATCACTCAGAAAACCCCAAGAAGGTAGAAGAAGTGATTAGCTTTGTAAAACGCTCAGGTGGTATTCAATATACAACCGAAGTAATGAAACGCTATGTAGAAGAAGCCAAAGAAATTCTTTTTACATTCCCCGACTCCATTTTCCGCCAATCTTTACATGACTTGATTCAATTTACAATTGAACGAACTAAATAAACAGAATATTCAGTATCAACTATTTATTCTATTTATCCAACTAAAACAATACGTGCAATTCTTACAGAAAAAACAATTGAGAGTATATATATTGTATATTCAATATATTTCCACAATTCAATTTATACAAATAAAACCATACATACAATATATTCTAAATTTTCAGAATAAAATGAAAATATATTTACTCCCTCTCCTACTCACTATCTATGCTACACTTTCTTTTGCACAAAAACCTTACCGAAGAATAGATGCTTTAAGAATAACTGATTATATATCCCGGCTCCCAACGGCATTTAAGGTTTCTATGTCTGTTGAGGGTATGTCAGGGGAAGAATTCTTCAGTTATCGTCCCACTGTAATAGTACCCTCAGCAAGTGTTATAAAAATTCCTATTCTGATGGAACTGATGGAGAAAGTAAAGGCAAAACAGATAGACTTAAACAAGGTTTATATTTTACAGGCATCTGACAAGACCGGAGGGTCGGGAGTAATTGCCAATATGCCGGACGGCAAAAAATTTACTATCCGCGAATTAGCACAGGAAATGATACGCTCAAGCGATAATACAGCTACTAATATCTTAATCAGAGAAGTGGGTATGGAGGCGGTCAATCAAAATTTAATGCGCTTAGGTAGTACACAAACCCGCCTGAACCGTATTATGATGGACACAATGGCAGTGAAACAAGGGCGTGAAAACTATGTAAATACTTTAGAAATCAACGATTTACTAAGGAAAATTTATAAGAAAGAAGTGGCTACGCCTGCCCTGTGTGAGGAAATGATTGAAATACTGAAAAACTGTGGCGATACAACCACTATACCTCGCAATTTACCAAAAGATGTAGTGATTGCGCATAAAACAGGAGGGCTGGCTTATGTACGTGGTGATGCGGCTATTGTCTATACCAAAGAACCTTTTATAATCTCTATCTTTATTGAGGGATTTAAAGAAGAAAGTACTGCCGAAAGAATCATTGGTGATTTAGCAGAAATCTGCTGGGAGAATCTGAAATGAGGTATGCTTTATTCTCTTTTTTTAGGTTCGTATTTCTCGGGAGCATAAAGAAACCCGAATGCCTCGGCCCCATCTTTGGTATGCACCCGATGGTGAATATAATGGGCATTCATGATTCGTCTCAGGTATTTGCTTTTAGCCACAAACTTTATTTTAACCCTGCGATGCACAATAATATCATGAAAAATAAAATAAGCCACCCCATAGCAGGTAACTCCGGCACCAATCCATGTCAGATACCAGAATTCCGGGTTTATATTCCCATAAATAATACTTGAAGCGGCAACAATACTAAAAACCACAGCATAATAATCATTCTTTTCAAAAAAGCCTTTATGGTGCTGATGATGGTCTTTATGCCAGTTCCAGCCAAAACCGTGCATAATGTATTTATGGGCAAACCACGCCATAAATTCCATAAAACAGAAGGTACCTACTACAATTAACGCTTTAATTAAGAACATTTTAATGCTGTAATATGAGGATTAAATCTATGAAATCGTCTAACTTGTCTTCTTAACACAAAATTAGCATGGATTGTTTGATTTTGCGTGAATAAGATTCCTAATTTTGACTTCAATTTTGTTCGTAACACCAATACAATTTTATACATAATTAATTATTCACAATGAAACGCCTTACCTATCTATTACTCTTATTGAGCCTCCCGATTTTTGCACAAAAAACGCAAAAGACTACTGCTCCTGCAAAACCTAAACTGGTTTTAGGAATCATGGTCGACCAGATGCGTTATGATTACTTATACCGATACTATGACAAGTATGGCGCAGGTGGTTTCAAGAGATTGATGAATCAGGGATTCAACTGTCGTAACAACCATTATCACTATGCCAGTACTATTACAGGCCCGGGCCATGCTGCGGTTTATTCTGGTTCTGTTCCGGCAGTAAATGGTATTATCGGTAACGACTGGTTTGACCGTTTTCTGGGCAGAACAGTTTATGTAGCTGAAGATACAACCGTAACTGCGGTAGGAACCGATATAGCAGGCACGGAGGGAAAACGCTCACCTGTAAATATGAAAACTACTACCATTACCGACCAGTTAAGATTAGCTACTCAATTTAAATCTAAAGTAATTGGTATTGCTGCTAAAGACCGTGGGGGTATTTTACCGGCTGGTCATTCGGCCAATGCGGCTTACTGGTTCGATGGCAAATCGGGTAACTGGATTTCGAGCACTTATTATATGCAGGAGCTACCGCAATGGATGAAAGACTTCAATGCCAGAAAACTGCCTGATTATTATAAAACACAGAAATGGGAAACCCTTTTGCCAATTGCGCAATATACTGAAAGTGATGAAGATAATCAGGAATACGAAAATGTGATGTCTGGCGAAAAACTACCGGTATTTCCTCACACTATCGCTAATAATAACGCCATTCTTACCTCTCCTTTTGGTAATAATATGACTAAGGAAATTGCCCTGGCAGCTTTGAAAAATGAGAAGATGGGACAAGGTGCTTTTACCGATTTTCTATGCGTAAGTTTCTCATCGCCTGATTATGTAGGCCATGCTACCGGAACACATTCCATTGAGGTAGAAGATACTTATTTACGTCTTGACAAAGATATTGAAGAAATTCTGAACTATCTCGATGCTACGCTTGGCAAAGGCACTTATACAGTGTTCTTAACTGCCGACCACGCTGCGGCTGATATACCTGCCTTTTTAAATAAAAACAAGTTACCGGGTGGTGTGTGGATGGGTGCCAAAGAAGTAAACTACCTGAATGGTCAGTTAGTAGAGAAATATGGTGCAGGCAAATGGATATTATCAACTGATAATTACCAGATTACAATGAACCGTGAACTGATGAAGAAAAACAAGGTAGAAATGAACGAAGTATTCAAGCTGGTACAGGAAGAACTGCTTTCTATGGGTTCTCCGGTATATCAGGTAGTTAATTTCCATGATATGGCTAATACCGTGATTCCTCCTTTCTACAAAACTCTGGTTGAAAATGTATATAATCCGAAACGTAGTGGTGATTTTATGGTATTACTGGAGCCGGGCTGGTTTCATGGCGGAAGCAAAAAAGGTACTACTCACGGCACTATGTGGCAATATGACCGCCACGTGCCATTATTATGGTATGGCTGGAATATTCCGGTAGGTGAAACAACCCAACAAACCTACATTGCTGATATTGCCGCTACTCTGGCTGCCTTACTTAAAATACAGGAGCCAAGTGGCTGTGTAGGTACACCAATTGAGCCGATATTTAAGAAATAACAGGCAGGAACTAAATTTAATCTCCTTAAAAAAATGTTCTTTCAGTTTCTGAAAGAACATTTTTTTACATAGCAAAGTCTATTATCTTTGAATACGCTAAAAGCAATCCTATTCATATCCACTTAAAGTTACCCGTAATGAAACTGTTATTGACTACTCTACTTCTATTATACGCTACTATTCTATCTGCTCAACCTTCTCGTCACTTGCTTATTCAAGTAGGGAAATTATATGACTCTGAGCAAAAGATTTTTCTTAGCAATCAAAGGATTTTAATTAAAAATGGAGTTATAGTAGATGTAGGCCCTCACCTTAACCAAATAGCGGGGGTTAAATTTGTTGATTTGAGCCAATGCACTGCTACCCCCGGCTTGATTGATATGCACACGCATTTACTTCTGCATCAGAAACAAACCAGTGATGGAATGATACTGGCATCTAAAGTACCTGCTAAGGAAAGAATCAAACAAGGTATGGTCTTTGCCAGAGAAAATTTAGAATCTGGTCTCACTACTGTTCGGGATCTTGGTAATTCAGGTCAGTATCTTGATGTTGAACTAAAAAAAACATTAGCTAAAAGCAAAGACCTTGGCCCTACAATGTATGTATCAGGTCCTATCCTGAGTCCGCCAGGAGGACAGTTTGGCAAAATGGCACCTGCCGACAGTTTTGTAATAAATCAGGAATACAGAGTTATTATGAGTGCTGAAGATGCCCGGTTAGCCGTTTTAGAACATGTTAAGCATGGGGTAGATATTATTAAAGTATGTATGAATACTGATAATAGAATGCTGACAATTGATGAGATTGAAGCAATTGTAAAAACAGCTCATGAAAATGGTATATCTGTAACAGCCCACGCTACTTATGATAAATCGGCAAGAGCAGCCGTTATGGCTGGCGTAGATGGTATTGAACATGGCTATGACTTATCAGACAGCACCCTGATTCTGATGGCACAACGTGGCACTTATTTGGTACCAACTGATGTAACCAAAGAACAGGCAAAAATTTTAGTAGAAGGAATTGGCATGAAAGGCAAAGAAGCTGAAGACTATGCCAAGAGTTTCTTAGATAGCGTTCATGACCGATTGAGACGAGCAGTAACTAAAGGTGTAACAATTGTATCAGGTTCAGATTTTTATAATGATGTAGTTGGCATACCTCGTGGTAAAGGTGCTGTAGGTGTAATATTATCTTACCATGAAGCAGGTATTCCGGTTAAAGATGTATTACAATATGCTACCTATAATGCTGCTAAAGCCTTAGGGATAGCAGAAAGTACAGGTAATATAAAAAAGGGTATGAAAGCAGATATAGTCTTTTTTAATGGAGATTTAGAAAACGATTTTGCACAAACTTTATTTAAAGTACAAATGGTACTCAAAGCAGGGCTACCTGTCTATCCAAAAGTTATGTCAGGCACTTCTGAAAAAGCTAATAAATAACAGTTTATATTTGAAACAGCAGCAGGTTTATATCAATACCTGCTGCTGTTGTTTCACAGACACGCCTCAATCATCAGATGATGCAAGTCCTGATGATGTTGCCTTAAGGCTTGCTTGCCCTTCCACATAAATAAACCTTGTTGCAGCAAGGCAAGACTTCTAATGCAACTGATATTTTACATAAAGTCCTTCTGAATGTTCAAATTTACCGTTTTGTACATCATAATGTGGCTCTGCTCGCAGAGAGATATTCAAGCCGTCTATTATTTTCCAGTCTTTTACCAATCTTAGTATCAAAATACTTCTGTAGGGTTCATAATACCCCTGACTATTGAATTTGCGGGAATATGACTGAAATAAATCATTGCCCATAGGTGCATAAAAGAAATGCCCGAACCAGTAGCTTACCCCTACCTGAAATTTCGGATGCTGCCAATACCCATTCAAGTAATAGGCAGTTCCCCGATAGGGTGATTCATAATAACCTACATAATAGTTATCGGCTACAAGGCTCTGATTAGTCAGAAAATCTTTTTGTATCCTTACGCCCAAAGCAGTATTTACCCGTGTTACAACAGGAAGCGCACTCTGAATGTTCTGTCCGCCTGCATGATAGATACTCCCCTGTACTAATCCTTTCACTTTAAAACCTTTTACTAACAAGGCTGGGCTATAAAAAGATAGCCCATTCCAGAAACTCTCCTGATTTGTTTGTCCCGGGCTTGTACTTCGCTGCCAGTCAAGCCATAGATCAAAGAAAACTTCGTCGCTGACATTACTGTTTTTCAGGGTTGTAGTTTTTTGATATTTAATCTGCGCCCCATGCTCCAATGGCGCACTTACCAATCGCTCAAAACTCATCAACGGCTCAATCATCCGATGGTTGATATTTCCCTCTATGTTTCCGAATAAGAATCGCCAGTCGTTCTGTTTTACCTGAATGGTAAAAGTAGGCTGAATCTCCTTAAAACCCGCAGTGCCGAATTCTTTTCGGGCAAAACCACCTAATTCGATAGATACTTTTTCATGAGGTTGGTAAGCTACTTTAGGGTTCAGATAATAGCCAAACAGGGTGTATCCATCGGCTATATTATTAAAGTATTCATTGTTTCTCACATAGGCTAATGACGAGAATTTAAATTGAACTTTTCCAAGTTTAGATCTGTTATAAGAATAGACACTTTCGAGCGAGTTTGTATTGGTCTGAGCCTGCGTTTTTGTAAAAATGGCCGTAAGAATCGCCATACAAAAAATTTTACAATTAAAAAATCCATTCATCATTAAAAAAAACCGTTCATCATTTTTTTTGTACATAGTATTCTAAATTTATATACCTTTGTATTGTCTTAAAGGTCGAGAGTTAATAAAAACATTCAGAAATGTATTTTATAAAAAGAGTAAAAACAAGGCATAGAAAGGTTAAAATATCAATTGTATTTTTCTTATAAAAACCCAAACACTTTCAGATGCCTTAACCGAGCCTTTTTCTTTAAGGCAGGAAAGTAAAGAAAAAAAACGGAATTAGGTAATTTGGCTTATGGTAAAATTATTAAAAGGTAAGAATATCTGATAACATATAAACAGGGAAAGTGATAGAGTAGAGAGGTTGAGAGATTTGATAAAGAGTGAATTAATGGAGAGAATTAAGATAGCTATTGTCAAAATAAATATAGGCGGTCACCTCGCAATTAACCTTAAATTTTTAAAACAATGAAAATTCTAAAAACTATCCTGTTTGTTATTCTTGGTATTGTGGCTGTTTGCCTGATAGCAGCCTTGTTTATTAAAAAAGATTATGCCGTTGAAAAAGAGGTTATCATTAACCAACCCAAGGCAGTAGTATTTGATTACATAAAAATGCTGAAAAATCAGGACAACTTCAGTGTATGGGCAAAAATGGATCCTGCTATGAAAAAAGAGTATAAGGGTACTGATGGCACGGTTGGATTTGTATCGGCCTGGGATAGCGAAGATGGCAATGTAGGCAAAGGCGAACAAGAAATAAAAAATATTGTGGACGGCGAAAGAGTAGATTATAACCTGCATTTTATTAAACCATTTGATTCATCAAGCGATGCATATATGGTTACCGAAAGCGTGGACTCAACCCATACAAAAGTAAAATGGGGTTTTGTAGGCAGAATGGCATATCCAACTAATCTGATGTTAGCATTTATGGACATGAATGAAGCAGTTGGGAAAGATTTTGCAACAGGTTTAACTAATTTGAAAGGTTTACTTGAAAAATAATTAAGAAAATGGCTGTAATTAAAACAAAATATAAGGGTAAAAGTGTTAAAGATGTTCTGAACACTACTGAAACCAGAAAAAAACGTTTAGATTGCTTTGACTTACTGAAAATGGCAGGTCAGCAGGAAAAAGAAAAAAAAATAGAAAACGTATTAGTTGTGTCAAATCTATTAGTAAATTTTCAACGATTAATTCATGAAAATTTTATTTCGACAGCCAACGTTAAATAAATAGTCAGTCATAAAAATTAAACAAAACAATCCAATAAAAATAAAAAATGGCAGCAGAAAAAGACAATACCAGCGACAAATTGAAGATTCTCCAAACAACTATGGAGAAATTAGACAAAACTTTTGGTAAGGGTACAGTAATGAGATTGAGCGATACCAAAGTTTTAGAAATTCCTTCTATTTCTACTGGTTCACTTGGGCTTGACCTTGCGTTAGGCGTGGGCGGTTTTCCGAAAGGACGTATCATTGAAATATATGGACCTGAATCTTCTGGTAAAACAACCTTGGCTATGCAAGCCATTGCAGAAGCACAAAAAGGTGGTGGAATAGCAGCTTTCATTGATGCAGAGCATGCGTTCGACCGTGTCTATGCCCAGAAATTGGGAATAGACACTAAAAATTTACTTATTTCTCAACCTGATTATGGTGAGCAGGCCTTAGAAATTGCCGAACACCTGATTAGCTCCGGCGCTGTTGATATATGTGTCATTGACTCAGTAGCTGCCCTGGTACCTAAAGCAGAGTTAGAGGGAGATATGGGCGATAGCAAAATGGGCCTTCAGGCACGTATGATGTCGCAGGCCATGCGTAAACTAACAGGTACTATCAATAAAACCGGTTGCTGCTGTATTTTCATCAACCAGTTGCGTGATAAAATTGGTGTGATGTTTGGTAGCCCTGAAACTACTACGGGTGGTAATGCCTTGAAATTCTATGCTTCTGTCAGAATTGATATACGCCGTATTGGTGCTATCAAAGATGGTGACGATGTATTAGGTAACCGCACACGTGTAAAAGTAGTAAAAAATAAAGTGGCTCCTCCGTTTAAAGTAGTAGAGTTTGATATTCTTTACGGACAAGGTGTATCTAAATCAGGTGAAGTACTTGATTTGGCCGTTGACCTTGAAATCGTGAAAAAAGCAGGCTCATGGTTTTCTTATAATGGCAGCAAATTAGGTCAGGGACGTGATGGTGTGAGAGATATGTTGAAAGATAATCCTGAATTATTGTCAGAGTTAGAAGAAAAAATCAAAGCCACAGTTGCTACTAATGCAGATGCCTTAATGGATACCAAACCAGGTGATCAGGATGGCGTTGTGGACAAAGACGAGTAAAATAGATACATTAGGATATAAGTTTGGATTCAAAAAAGGCCGCCCATTGGGTGGTCTTTTTTTTGTTGCTCCCCTCCCCTCCCCTGCACGGGCTTCGACCGGGCGTCGGTCGCTGCGCTCAGCCACCGAGCCAGGCTTTTTTAATACTTAATAGAATCGAAAGTATAGCATCCAAGCTATATCTGTAAACAACTATTTCTTCACTTTTAATCACTATAAAACGTAATAACTACTTAAGCAAAGCAATATAAAAACTAAAAAGCCAAGCCATAACTCCTTGCTCCGTTTTCCTTTCTACTTTCTCCACACCGTCAATTTTTCAAATGTCGCCGTCCTGATTTCTATCCTGTCATCAAAAGTATCTTGAGGGCTGTCAACCTATTCTCTTGCTTTGTCCTCACAAAACAAACACAGAAATATGTGGACAAACCTACTTAAACGAATACTAAACATCAGTAAAGCCAAAGCGAATGACACCCTCGACCATATCGAAGACCCTGTTCAGATGATGAAGCTCGCAGTGGTTGAATTAGAAGAAGCTATTACCAAAGTAACCAAGGCTTTAGCCATTGCGATGGCTAACCAGCTAAGGCTCGAAAAAGACCACGGGCAGTTCCGGTTAGAGGGAATTTCATGGTACCAGAAAGCTGCCATCGCTTTGCAGAATAGCGATGAAGAACTGGCAAAAAAAGCCCTTTCACAAAAAGCACTGGCCGAAAAGAAAGAAACAGAGTATGGTGCATTAGCCGAAAACTCTATGCACATGGTGCAACAGTTGAACGAGCAATTAGATGAATTTAAACTCAAACTGGAGGAGGCCAAAACCAAACAAAGCATCTATGCCGCTAAGGCAGAAAGCGCCAAGGCTCAGAAACAGATTTCGGAGTCGCTGGGCGGATTAAACTCGAGTGCATTGGCGAATATGAGCAAATATGAAGACAAAATTAACCAATTGGCTGCCGAAGCCGAAAGTCTGACAGCCTTGAACTCTATGACCAGTAATTTGAATCGGGAGTTTCGGGAAATGGAAAATGATATGAGTGTGCAAAGTGATTTGGAAAAACTGAAAAACCAATTAGCTGTTGAATCGGAAAAGCAGAAAGAAGAGCGTCTGAATGAGATTCAGAAAAAATTCAATGAAATGAATCAATCGGATAGTCAACTACCCCCAACAAGTAATCCGAAACCGGATATAGATAAACTATTAAATGATTTTTTTAAACCCTAAAATTATAGAAAACAATGTCAATTAATTTAAAAAAAGGAGGGTCAATTAACCTAAACAAAGAAATGACCAGGCTTAACAAAGTACTGATTGGGTTAGGCTGGGAACAAACAGGTAGAAGTGTAGACTTAGACGCCTCAGTATTTATTTTAGGTGCTAACGGCCGATTATTAGCCGAAGAATATTTTGTATTCTACAATAACCTGAAATCGCCGGATAGAGCCGTAGAGCACATGGGCGACAACCGTACAGGTTCAGCAGAAGATGATGATGAGATTATCTTGGCTAACCTTGAAAGCATTACGCCAAATGCGCAAGAATTAGCCATCTGTGTATCCATTCATGATGCCGTAAACAGAGGTCATAATTTTGGTTTACTGAAAGATGCCTATATCAGAGTTGTAGATGTAGAAAGCAAGAAAGAAATTACCAGATACGACCTTGATGCTTCTCACTTCATCGAAAACGCTGTGGTATTCGCAAAGGTCAGAAAATCGGGTAATGAATGGTATTTCCATGCTGCCTCGCAAGGTTCTATGACCGAGTTACAAGGTTTAGTGGATATGTTTCTTTAATCTATAAATGCAGCATGATAAATCTCTCTAAAAACTCAAAGATTTCATTAGAGAAAAATGGAATCGAATTAAAGGAAATTACTATTGGCTTAGACTGGGGAAGCATTAAACATAAAACTTTCTTCGGCTTAATGAATAACGATGAAGCTGTTGACTTAGATGGTTCGGTGTCTCTTTTTAACAAGGACAAAAAAGAAATTGAAACTATTTATTATAATAACTTGAAATCGAAAAACGGAGCCATTAAACACAGTGGCGACGATAGAATTGGTGATAGTGGCGCAGATAATAAAGATAATGAGGTAATCAGTATCAATTTAGAGAAAATTGCCACAGAAGTAGATACGGTATTCTTTTATCTGAACTCTTATAAACAGCAGGATTTTGCTAAGATTCCGTATTCAAAAATCAGAATCATGGAAGGCAAGCATCATAATCCGAAAAATGTCTTTGCCAATTTCAATTTGTCGGCTGATACTACTTTCAGTGGGTATGTATCCATGCTGATGGCAAAATTGAAACGCGCACAAGGCTCACGATGGGAATTTACAGCTTTAGGCCAACCTATTGCTGCCAAAGATATTGCTGGGACTATCAGGTTGATTCAAAGCGAGTATTTGTAGGGAAAAAGACCCCATCCCTAACCCTTCCCCAACTGTGGGGAAGGAAACAAAAACCCTCTCTTTAAATTGGCTATAGATGCAGAATAGAGGAAATTTTACTCCCTTCCCCATTGTTGGGGAAGGTTAGGGATGGGGTTAAAACCCTATACTCCCCCGCTATTAAATCCCCTAATTCAATACTACCTATCCTTACACGTATAAGTCTTTCTACTTCATAATGCAATTGATAGCACATTCGCCGAATTTGGCGGTTTAAGCCCTGAATCAGAATAATTCTGAAGGTAAAGTCGTCTATCTTTTTAATATAGCAAGGCAATGTCATTTTTCCCATGATTTTAATGCCATTGGCCATAGAGATTAAGAAATGTTCATCAATAGGCTTATCAACCGTTACCATGTATTCTTTTTCGGTCTTATTCTCATTACGCAGCATTTTGTCGTAGAGTGTGCCGTCGTTGGTCAGGAACAAAAGCCCTTCTGATGCTTTATCTAATCTGCCTACGGGGAAAAGTTCTTCTTCAAAAGGAAGGATATTTTTCAGGTTATCAGCAATGGCTGTATTGAGTGTAGTTTCTATACCACGCGGTTTGTAGAAAGCAATGTAGATGAGTTTTTTTCCTTCTTTTAGTACTTCATCATTATAAACTACTTCATCAGTCTGATTTAGCTCTATGTTGGTATTGATAGCAATACCATTTACCAGCACCTTACCTGATAGTATGATTTCTAAAGCTGTCCGATTAGATACCCGAAGTTTCCAGACTAATAGGTATTGTAAGCGATTCCTGAATGTCATTCCTTAGGTATCTTTGGTTCTACCATTACTACCTCTTCTTTCTCTACAATCACTTGCCCCTCGGCCAAATCTTTCGTTTTTCTAACAAACTTTTTCTGGGTCAGTATGACAGGAGCTAAAGTTTCGTTCCGTCGTTTAGAATAATAGGCAGCCAAAGAAGCGGCTGATTCTTTTACGGTATTAGGTATTTTTTTGCCTGCTTTGTACTTTACTACCACGTGCGACCCCTGCGCATCACGGGCGTGTAACCAGAGATCTTCTTTATAGGCATATTGCTGGGTAAGCAGGTCATTATTTTTAGCATTGCGCCCCACCAGAATCTCAAACCCTTCTACCTCAAACCGTTTGAATAAATCTTTGTAACTGACCGCTTGTGAAGCATTACTAACCAGTTTATTTGCTTTCAGATAATTGCGCAGTGCTTTCAGATGCTCGGCCTGTTCTATTTTTTCTATGTGCAGGTTCAGGTTTTTCAGTAGTTCTTCACGGTTTTCTATGTTTTCCATGATTTTCTCGATTTCTATCTTTTCGTTCTTGGCCTTACGATAAAAATTTTCTGCATTTTTCTGGGGCGATAATTCAGGTTTCAGTTTGATAATAATATCCTTATCCCGATAAAAATCAAACAGTTCTACTTTTTCGGCTCGTTCGGGAATCTGATGCAGGTTAGCCATCAGAATATGCCCGATTTCTTCATTTTTAATCGTTGAATCAACCGCCTCTAAACGCTGATAAGCATCTTTCAGATACATATCGGTTTGTTTTTTCTCCTTCGTCAGTTTTCGTAGAACTACTGCTTTTTCTTTATCAAGCGTACTGACTTTATTGTAAAGAATATAAAAAGCATTAATGGCTTCAATAGGTTGCTGAAACTCTTGTAAGACTTCCCCTATCGGTAAAAGTGATAAATGCAGTTGATGTTCCCAACGAATGATATAGTATATTGGATTTTCTAATTTATCAATCGTATCCCGTATTTTTTGCCAGGTAATTGATTCTTCTTGTTCCAGATAGGCATTCACAATTTTCCCAAAAGTTGGAAATAATTTATGGTAGTCCTGATTATGCGCTACAAATGCCTCATACGATTGGTCTATAAAGCGGTCTAAAGTGCTTATCCGAAGATTTTTATCAGCTACAATTTTGCTATGAAAAAGGTCTATCACTTCATCGTTCTGAAACAAGATGATATTAGCACGATTGCCATATAATTTAAAAACGACCGAAAAACCCTGCTCAAAATTGATGGCAAAGCACCTTTCATTGAGAAACTGCCTTACACTCAACACCTCTAAATCCATCAATTGATTAAATAAATCAACGCTGTTTTTTTTGGCTCTTTCAAACTGGTCGGTAAAATACAAGCAGGAGAAATCAGGGAAAACGACAGCTTTCAGGAAGAATTCTTTATAGTTTTTCTTTTTCCCACGGGCAGCAGCAAATCCAAAAACCAGTTCATCTTTTTCCTGACTAAAACATTCCATGAGTTTCAGTCCGGTAATTCTGGTTTCTATTTGCCTGGTCAATTGCCGTAGGAAATAATAATTATTTTGCACGATTCGATAGTATATATGCCTGCAAAGGTAGTGTAATTTAGATAAATAAGCGAAACAGAGAATTTTGTTAAAAGATTGTACCTTAACGGAAGTTTTGGTAAACAAATCCATTTTCAGCATTGATTTTGTTTTGCTTTACTAAACGTGTAACTTTGACAATTAAAATTCAACTTACGCAAATATGCTACTGCTCGGAATCGATATTGGTACTTCTTCTATTAAAGCATCTGTGGTAGATGCTGATACTCAACAAGTGATTGCTTCTGCTCAATATCCTGAGGTAGAAGCCCCTATTTCCTCGCCTTTTGCGGGTTGGGCAGAACAAAACCCCGAAATGTGGTGGAACAATACCATTGAAGCCATTAAACGTGTGAATGCTTTGGGCAAGCAGGAAGCTACCAGATTTGACTCAAAAGAAATTGGTGCGATTGGAATTGCTTACCAGATGCACGGGCTTGTGATGGTAGATAAAGATAAAAAAGTATTGCGCCCCTCAATTATCTGGTGCGACAGCAGAGCCGTACAGATTGGCGATAAGGCTTTCAGTGAAATGGGGGAAGAGTTGTGCCTGAATCATTTATTGAACTCGCCAGGTAACTTTACCGCTTCAAAATTAGCATGGGTAAAAGCCAATGAGCCACATATTTTTGAACAATGTGATAAAATTATGCTACCGGGCGATTATATCGCCATGATGCTGACAGATGAAATCACCACTTCTAATTCGGGGCTATCGGAAGGTATTTTCTGGGATTTTCAGGAGAATAGTGTTTCAAAAGATTTACTCAACTACTATGGTTTCAGCGAAAATATTATTCCTGAAATCAGACCTGTATTTAGTGAGCATGGAAAAGTAACGCCTTTAATTGCAGAGATTTTAGACATCAAAGCAGGTACACCAGTTACTTACAAAGCGGGTGACCAACCGAACAATGCACTTTCGTTAGATGTATTAAATCCGGGTGAGATTGCAGCTACAGCCGGAACATCGGGGGTAATATATGCTGTAAGCGACCAGGTTTCTTATGACCCACAATCCCGTATCAACTCATTTGCCCATGTCAACCATAAAATAGAGGGTGCCAACCGGATAGGTATTCTGTTATGTATCAACGGAACAGGTATTCTGAATCGTTGGGCTAAAGATAATTTTGGCAAAGACCTGACTTACCCCGAGATGAACAAACAGGCTGAACAGGTAGCTATTGGCAGCAA
Organism: Emticicia agri; assembly: GCF_004168285.1. GTDB lineage: Bacteria > Bacteroidota > Bacteroidia > Cytophagales > Spirosomataceae > Emticicia > Emticicia agri. Next base: position 61,872 of record NZ_SEWF01000011.1, read on the forward strand.
TGGCCTATTAGTGATGCCTTTCGGTAATGGTGCAGAGCGTATGCTGAATAACCGTATTTTAGGCGCTTCTTTTCATAACCTTGATTTTAATATTCATTCACAGGCGCATGTTTTTCGTGCCTCGCAAGAAGGCATCGCTTTCTCGCTGAATTATGGCATTCGTATTATGCAAGCCAATGGTGTTGAGCCCAAGGTTATCCGTGCCGGAAAAGCCAATATGTTTTTGAGCGATATTTTCAGTAATGCGCTGGTAAATGTAAGCAATACGCCTATTGAACTTTATGATACAGATGGTGCCAAAGGAGCAGCTTTAGGCGCAGGTTATGGTGTAAGGCATTATAGCACGCCAAAAGAAGCCATGAGCAAACTGATAAAACTGAAAGTAATAGAGCCTAAATCAGCAGATGTAATGGCCTATCAGGAAGCTTATGATAACTGGAAAGTGGTTTTGGAGAAATTGATGGCGGAGTGATTATTAGCATCGTGCAAATTTCTACTATAGACAAATTGAACGATAGATTATTTACCTTACTTGAAGGCAAATAATCTATCGTTTTTTTCATCTCTTCTCGTCTAAAATCTTTGATCAAAAAGCAATTATTTATTGCAATGGAACTTTCATTAATAATACTTCTGTATTACTTATGTATTTAAAAAATTTATGTAATTTGCAATACTTAAATAGATAGAATACTATGGCAAAAGTAGAAACACCTGCAGATAGATATGTTCGTTTACTAAAGGAGAGGCATGGCCAGATTACCTCATCACCTGAAAAATCAAAACAGTTTTTACAAAGTATAGGCTTAACGGAAGTAGTAAAAAATACTGTTTCTATTAAAAGCCCTGCGAAACGCAGTCTAAGCAAGACTAATTAATTTATCACAATATAAACTAATGTATTTTCATAAAACAAGTTTTGTTCTTGGATTTCATGGTTGTGATGAAAGTATCAGAGATGCTTTACTTAAAGGAGAAATAGCGCTACATTATAGTACGAATGAATGGGACTGGCTTGGGCATGGTATGTATTTTTGGGAATCAAGCCCATTAAGAGCCTTGGAATACGCCATTGAATTAAAAAATAACCCTCATAGAACAGCCGGAAAAATAGAAAAGCCTTCTGTAATTGGCGCAATAATAGATTTAGGAAATTGCTTTGACCTTCTACAACATGAAAATCTAAAAGTCCTTAAAGAGACTTATGATATACTTCAGTTAACCTACCAAAGTTCTGGCATACAACCGCCTAAAAATCGAATTAGTAAAGAAACCGGCGAACTTTTAATCAGGAAGCTGGATTGTCTGCTAATTAATGCCGTACATGAATATAAAGAAAAACTGAACATAGACGAGCTTTATGATAGTGTGAGAGGTGTATTTTTTGAAGGTCCGGAACTATATCCAAACGCTGGTTTTAGAGAAAAAAACCATGTACAGTTATGTGTTCGTAATCCAAATTGTATAAAAGGATATTTTTTGCCCAGAGAATTAGATACACGCTATCGAATACCTTAATTCAACAATATCTTCTATTAAAAAAATCCTAAAAATCATCTGAATAACAAAAACTTCAATTCTTTTTACTACATTCGCAACAGAAAGAATAGTATGTTTGCATACAAATAATGTATTCTTTTTAAAGAATTATTTTATAAACAAATAGCTGACTTTTGACCGAATATTAACTAAAATTCTGCCTTTTCTCATCAAAAACCATTTATGAAATTTATTAAGTTTTTTGTAAGTCTGCTCATTGCTGCTGGTTTAACTTACATACTGAATCGCCCACTGGGAGCCTTGCCCGCTCTTGGAAAATTATTCAGCCCATTTGAGGGTTTCTGGCAAAATGGCGGCAATCAATCTGCTCCTGACGAACTTACTTTAGAAGGGATTAAAGAAGAGGTAAGTGTTATTTTCGACGATAACCGTGTACCCCACGTTTTTGCAAAAAATGACGACGACCTTTATTTTGCACAAGGGTATCTGGTAGCACAAGACCGTCTATGGCAAATGGAATTTTATACCTTAGCTGCCTCGGGCCGGTTATCAGAAGTAGTAGGCGAAAGAGCCATTGAGTTGGACAGGTACAATCGTCGTATGGGTATGGCCGAAACTGCCAGAAAAATAGCAGAAAGCTACAAAAAAGATGACATTGCCTTTAAAGTGCTGACAGCCTATACAGCCGGAGTAAATGCTTACCTGAAACAACTATCTTATAAAAATACGCCTGTAGAATATAAAATCATTGGCTATCAGCCAGAAGAATGGTCGCCTTATAAAACGATTCTGATGCTGATGAATATGCGTCAGGTACTGAATGGTGGTAGCGAAGACTTCAGAATGAGCAATGCACTGGCTAAATATGGCCCTGATATAATCAAAGACTTATTTCCTGATTATCCTGTTACAGAGTCTCCGATTATACCCGTAGGTACCAAATGGGAATTTACACCCGTACCTGTTCCGGCTGTTCCGGCCGAGATTGCCGCCAAACCACTTACTAAAGATGGCGCAGTAGCGTTGAATATAGCTGCCCCTGCCCCAGAAATTGGCAGTAATAACTGGGCAGTAGGCGGTGGCAAATCAGCTTCAGGCTTGCCTATTTTAGCGAATGACCCTCACTTACAACTGACCTTACCCTCTATCTGGTATCAGATGCAGTTAAGCACGCCTACCATGAATGTCTATGGTGCTTGTTTGCCTGGTACACCGGGTGTAACCATTGGTTTCAACAAAGATATAGCCTGGGGGGTTACCAATGTAGGCTCTGATGTAATGGATTTTTATCAGATAAAATTCAAAGATAAAACACAGAAAGAATACTGGTACAACGGTGCATGGAAGCCTGTAACCATAAAAATAGAAGAATTTAAGATTAAAGGAAAAGAGGCTCTAAAAGATACTGTTTTTTATACGCATCATGGCCCTGTTTTGTATAACCACACAAGCGAAAAAAACTTCTCTAAAAATGTACCTGTCGGCCATGCCATGAAGTGGGTAGGTCATGAATTGGACAACTCTGATTTAATGGGCTTCTATTACCTGAATCGTGCGAAAAATTATGACGATTACCGAAAAGCCCTTACCTATTACAAAGCCCCTGCCCAGAACTTTGTTTTTGCCGATAACCATAATGATATTGCCATTACCCCCAATGGTAAATTGCCATTGAAATGGAAAGAACAAGGCAAGTTTATATTAGATGGCTCTAACCCGGCACATGACTGGCAGGGCTGGATACCTGCAGAGCAGAATCCGACTGTGAAGAACCCGCCTCGTGGATTTGTGAGTTCGGCCAACCAGTTTTCTACTGACCCCACTTATCCTTATTATTTAGGCTGGAAATTTGCCCCTGCCGAAAGAGGTATCCGTATCAACGAGCGTCTGGAAGCTATGCAAAAAGCAACTATTGATAGTTTGCGTTCGGTACAAAATGATAATTTTAATGTAGAAGCCCGCAGAGTTTTACCAGATGTATTAAAGATTTTAGCAGAAGACCCCGCTAATGCAAGCAATTCAGCGTATCAGGCTTTGGCAAAATGGAATATGAAAAATGACCCTTATGAAGTTGGGCCGACTATTTTTGAAAGATGGGTAAAAGAACTGCGCATATGGGTATGGGAGGATGATTTTTCTGTGCAAAGTGAAAAAGAACCAATGAGCCATCCAACGAGAGATATAACCTGGAATTTAATTAAAAATACCCCTGATGCCAAATGGTTTGATAATCTGAATACGAAAGATAAAGTTGAAACCATGCAGGATATTGTGAAAGAGAGTTTCAAAGCAACCGTAGATTCGCTGACTGCTAAACTTGGCCCATTGAATGCAGAGACATGGGCATGGACCAAAGTAAAAAGTACAGATATTAATCATTTGGGCAGGCTACCCGGCTTTGGTAAACAAGATATACCCAATGGCGGCGGCGGTGGTATTGTCAATGCTACATCAGAAACACATGGCCCTTCATGGCGGATGGTAGTACAATTAGATAAAACCTGGCCTAAAGCCTACGGACTGTATCCGGGTGGACAATCGGGTAACCCGGGAAGCCCTTATTATGACAATATGGTTGACAAATGGGCAAAAGGTGAACTAAACGAATTGTTATTTATGAAAACAAAAGATGAAAAAAGTAACAGAATCGTATCGACCACTAAAATAAGCGGAAAGAAATAAGTGTTTTCAGACCTGATTTTTTTTACTATCTCTTAAACGAAATTATCCGATGCCTTATATAATTATTCTCGTTGTCAGTGCTATTGCACAATTATTTCTACCGTGGTGGGTTATCGCTCCTATTGCCTTTTTGGTAGGCATGATGAAATCTAAATCAGCTGGTGGCTCTTTTTTTGCCGGAGCCGGAGCCATTATAACTCTATGGATAGCTTATGCCCTCTATCTGAATATTTCTTCTGACGGACTGATGCTCGACCGTATTGGTGGTCTGTTTTCAGAGAGTCTGAAATTCCTGAAAAATATCCCTTATGAGGTTTCATTTTTTACTATTATGGCACTTATTGGAGCTTTAGTAGGTGGTTTTTCGGCTTTAGCAGGATATCAGTTCAAGCAATTAGTCAAATAAAAGCCTACATAATTCCTCTTTTTTGAGGGATTTTTCTATCTTTGCAGGCTTTATTCCATTTATCAAATACTTTTCATAGTACACAAATATTGGGTGTACGCTAATTAATTTTTCAAATGAAAAAACTTTCAGTTTTCGTTCTATTAGTTTCGCTTATTGCATGGGGTTGTGACAAATCAGCTTCTACTTCAACCACAGCAGGTGGAAAACAAGTAGCAGGTCGTATTGTTTATGTAAATACAGATACCTTGCTTAACAAATATGATTATTATAAAGACATCAGTAAGGCTTCTGAAAATAAAAGATTTCAGTTAGAAAATGACTTACAGAATAAAGCCCGTACCTTCCAGAACAAAGTAGCATTCTTTCAGCAAAGAGCTCAACAAGGCCACATGACTCAAGAGCAAGCACAAACTACCCAGATGCAATTGCAACAGGAGGAGCAGAACATCATGGCTTATCGTGATAAAAGTGCTCAGGCATTAGCACAGGAAGAAGGTAAAAAGACAGAAGATATTCTGAATAAAATTCATGAGTACCTGAAAGAGTTCAATACCTCAGACAAGTATGACATGGTAATCGGTTATTCTAAAGGTGGTGGTGTATTATATGCTAAAGAAGATTTAGACATTACCAAACAAGTATTAGAAGGTTTAAATAAGAAATATGCTGAAGACAAGAAAAGTGGCAAAATAACTATTGAAAAAGATAGTACGGCTAAAAAGTAAAACCATCTTGCGCTTTCTGCGTATGTTTAAAGAAAATTATTGAAATCAAATGCCATTAGATCAAACTCCGTATTACGATTACGACGACGGTAAGGAAGAAGAAGTAGGTAAAGAGATGTCTTTTTTAGACCATCTCGAAGAACTTCGATGGCACCTAATCCGTGCGGCTGCAGCCATATTTTTCTTCATGATTTTTGCCTTTATCTATATTGAGGAAATTTATGAAACTGTTATCTTAGGCCCATCTAAGGTAGATTTCTGGACTTACCGTATGATGTGTAAGCTCGGGACAGCTGTTGGTGCACCCGGCCTTTGTGTTGAAAAACTACCATTTAGTTTAATGAGTCGGGAGGTATCGGGGCAATTTATTATGGCCTTTACTTCTGCGGCAATCATTGGTCTGGTCTTTGCGTTCCCTTATGTATTCTGGGAAATCTGGCGTTTCGTGAAACCCGGTTTAAAACCATCAGAAAGTAAGTCAGCCAGAGGTGCTGTTTTTTATGTTACTTTTTTATTCTTTTCCGGGGTTTTATTCGGTTACTTTATTGTTTCGCCATTAGCCGTCAACTTTCTGGTTAATTTTCAGATTAGTAAGAGTATCGAAAATCAGTTTGATATTGGCTCCTATATTTCTTTGTTAGCTACACTTACATTAGCTTGCGGAGTGGCTTTCCAATTACCGGTTGCTATATTTGTATTAACCAAGATTGGGGTTATCGGGCCACAATTTATGAGAACCTATCGCAAGCATGCAGTAGTAGTTATTCTGATTGTAGCGGCTATTATTACGCCATCACCTGATGTTACCAGTCAGCTATTAGTAGCATTCCCACTCTATATTTTATATGAAGTAAGTATCGTTATATCGGCAAGGGAAGAAAAAAGACGCCTGGCCGAATTAGCTGCCGAGGGTAACGAAATAAAAGATTAATCTTAAGAATTATATTAAAGAGACTATCATAAATTTTATGGTAGCCTCCTTTTGTTTTCTTTAAGCTATAAAACCTATTTTGGTATGTGTGCCATCGCAAAAAGGTTTGTTTTCAGAAGAACCACAACGGCACAAGGCCGTAACTTTATGCTTTTTAGTAACATTGCCGTCTGAGTCCTTTATTGATATATTACCATACACCAATAAAGGGCCGTTTTTGGTAGTTTCTACAATCGTTTCATTCTCTATTTGCTTCTCCTGCTCGCCTACTTCATTTTTGAAATAAGATAATGCGCCCGAAGGGCATTTATCAATCTGTGCCATAATTTTCTCACCACTTTCATGCTCAGGCGTAACCCACGGACGCTTACGAGGGTCGAATACATTCGGTAAACCCCTGAAGCAGATAGCTGAGTGAATACACATATGCGGTTGCCAGACAACCGTTACCTCATTATTTGGATAATGCTTCGTGATTTTCTTTTGTTCTTCCATTCAAGTCATAAATTTTATTCAATAATAAGCAAACTTATACTCATATCAAACTTGCCTATACGTAATCAGTTATATAGCATGTAAAATTTCTATTAAAAGATTTTTTAAGAATTATTGAAAAAATAACTAAACAATTAGTTATACATTTGCTTCTTAATGATGAAATACTTATCCTATAAAACCTACATGTTTACCAAGGCTATCACAATTGTTTTACTGTTACTCTGTTTTGCTTTACCGGGTGTTTGCCAGCTAAATATAGAAGGGCGTGTGATTGATGGGGCAGATAACAAGCCTTTGATTTTTGCCAATGTATTTATTAGCAATACAACTAAGGGGCAGCAAACCGATGAAAAAGGCAGATTTAAACTGACAAATGTACCCTCAGGCACTATTGACCTGGTAATAAGTTATGTAGGCTATCAGACTTTCTCTTTACAACTGAAAGCCGATACCCTAAAAAAATCATTGTTAGTAATACTCAACGCCGATGCTATTGAGTTACAGGGAGTAACCGTCAAACGTGTCAGAGATGGTTTTAAGAAGTACTTCTATGTTTTTGAAGAAGGGTTTATGGGCAAAACCAATTTTTCAAAAGAGTGCAAGCTGAAGAATCCGGGAGCCTTGACATTCAGTAAGAGTAATGATGATTCTGAACTGATTATCAGAGCCGAAGAACCACTGGAAATTGAGAATAAAGTTTTAGGGTATGTAGTAAAATATCAGTTAGAAGAGTTCAGGTATAATTTCAAGGAGCATTATACTTCTTACTGGGGGTATCCTTTTTTTGAGGAAATGAAAACCAGGAGCGATAGAAGAAAAAAACAATGGATTGAGAATAGAAATAAAGCCTATTATGGCTCTTCACAACATTTTTTGAAAGCTCTGACAGAAGAGAAATTGAATGAAGAGGGCTATGTAATGCATACATTAATCAGGCAAGAGAAAAAATTCTTTTCTGTGCCTCTGGTAGCAGAGAAACGGGATAGCACAGGTAATATCATTAATGAGGCATCTAAAGAAAAGATGATGGTCGATTCGACCGACCTTAAATTAAGAATCAATCAATCTTTAAAGAAAATCGCCACTAACGGCTTTAGCCGACATGTACAGTATCTGGTAAGAACGCCTTTAAAAGAAAGTGAAATAGTAAGCCAGCATAAAGACTTGTTTGCGATTGAGTTCAGAAATCATTTATATGTAGTTTACAACAAAGAATTTGAAGAACCTCAATTTGCCAATGGTGGGTTGACCAATATCCCTCAAACTTCTATTATATCCTTACTTGAACCGCCTGCGCTGGTTGAGAAAAATGGACATCTGATTAACCCCTTAGCCTTCATTTTTGAGGGTAGATGGGGGAATGAAAAAATTGGTGAATTATTGCCTCTTGATTATCAGCCCGAATTACCTTAGACTATGTATCATGATTTTTTAAATCCTGGTTTTGTAAATATCTCAGCCTATCTATTCTATCGAAAGAATTAATCAGAATTAGGGTTACCGACTTAACGGTTCGTCGGTACAAGAATCGCCATTCATATCTTCTCAGATACGTCGAAAAAACAGGGTAACATATAGGCTAAAAACAGCCTGTAAGTCGATAGATAATTTAATTCCAATTTAAGTTATGAATATATTGATAAATATTTGAATTATTTCTATATTAGGGGCAACATAAACTAAGTTTACGACCCTGTGAAAATAGCAATAATCAAAGAAACCAAAGCATTTGAAAAACGTGTTGCCCTAAGTCCCGAAGTCTGCAAACAACTGATTCAAGCCGGATTTGAGTGTGCGATTGAAAAAGAAGCCGGAGTCTCCTCCTTTTTTGAAGATACTGCTTACGAAGCCATTGGCGCTAAAGCAGAAAAAAATAAATCTTCCCTACTTTCAGGTGCCGATATAGTATTAAAAGTAAACCCACTCACTGTTGAAGAAGTCGGCCACATGAAAAAAGGAGCGGTAGCTATCTCATTCATGTATGCTGCTACTAATCCTGAACTGATAGAAGCCTGTACCAAACAGGGTATTTCTGCTTTTTCGGTCGATGCTATTCCCCGTATTTCCAGAGCCCAGAAAATGGATGCCCTGAGTTCACAAGCCAATCTTGGGGGTTATAAGTCTGTTATTATCGGTGCTTATCACTTAGGTAAAATCTTTCCTCTGTTAATGACTGCTGCAGGAACTATCAAACCTGCCAAAGTAGTAATTATGGGTGCTGGAGTGGCTGGTTTACAAGCCATTGCCACAGCCAAGCGTCTGGGGGCAGTAGTTGAAGTAAGTGATATTCGCCCAGAAACCAAAGAACAGGTACAATCATTAGGGGGTAAATTTATAGAAGTGAAAGGTGATGATTCTGTTAAAATTGAAGGGGGTTATGTGAAAGGCATATCAGAAGATTTCCTCAAAAAACAACAGGAAGTAATTGCCAGACATATCAGCGAAGCCGATTTAGTAATTACTACAGCCCTGATACCCGGTAAAAAAGCACCTATGCTCGTACCGGAAGAAGTAGTAAAAAGCATGAAATTAGGTTCGGTAATCGTAGATATGGCGGTAGAACAAGGCGGTAATTGCGCATGTAGCGAATACGGCAAAACTATTGTAAAACATGGGGTAACTATTGTTGGAGAACCCAATATCCCCTCACTCCTACCCTTGAATGCCAGTGAGCTATATGCCAAAAACATTGCCACTTTCTTGTTGCATCTGGCAACTAAAGACGGATTCAAATGGGAAATGGATGAAGAGATAACCAAAGGCTCATTGATTGTTCATAATGGCAAAGCAGTACATCCATCTATAGTCAAATAGATTAAAAATAATAATTCAACTCATCATATTCTAAATAACCTTATTTACAATGATTAACGACATAGTCAGTTTTTTAGGCGAAAATATTGAGATGATATACATTCTTGTATTATCTGTTTTTGTAGGTGTAGAAGTAATTGGCAAAGTACCAGCTGTATTACATACCCCACTCATGAGCGGTGCCAATGCCATTCATGGGGTAGTAATTGTAGGTGCCATTATAGTAATGCTTAATACTCCTGCTGATAATATACTGGCATTAGCCTTGGGTTTTGTGGCGGTAGTATTAGGAACACTCAATGTAGTAGGAGGATTTGCTGTAACAGACCGAATGCTTGAAATGTTTAAGAAAAAATAAAAACACACACCTAACCTATCAAAACCTGACAATGGAGATAAAATATATTCTTGACATAATTTATTTAATAGGTTCTGTAACCTTTGTCATTGGCTTGAAAATGTTAAGCCATCCCGACACCGCCCGAAGAGGGAATTTATATGCCGCTTTCGGGATGGCATTAGCCATAGCAGGCACTATTCTATGGTATAATCATCCGAATGGTTATACGACAAGAGAGCCACTGAAAATCATTCTGATTTTAGCCGCTATTGGTATCGGCACTGTAGCAGGCTGGCTGACAGCCAATCGTGTGCAAATGACCAAAATGCCCGAATTGGTTTCATTGTTCAACGGAATGGGAGGAGCCTGTGCGGCATTGATTGGTATTATGGAATATGAGCATAATATCGGTAAAACAGGGGCTTTGGCAACTATTATAGCCGGAATGATTATCGGCTCGGTTTCTTTCAGCGGAAGTATCATCGCTTTTCTGAAACTCAATGAAACTATGAAAAAGCCAATCAGGCTGCCGTCTTATAATATTCTCAATACAATGGTCATGGTAGGCTTAATCGCCTTTGGTATATTCATTGTTTATGCACAACCAGAACATCTGTTTCTTCCGATATTGCTTTTCGTAGCAGCTTTGGTCTATGGTGTTTTATTCGTAATTCCTATCGGTGGAGCAGATATGCCTGTGGTTATCTCCTTACTTAACTCTTTTACAGGATTAGCGGCGGCTTTTGGTGGCTTTCTTTATCAGAATCAGGTGATGCTTACGGGTGGTATCCTGGTTGGCTCGGCAGGCACAATCCTTACTTTGGCCATGTGCAAAGCCATGAACCGTCCTTTGAGCAACGTAATTTTCGGTGCCTTTGGTGCAGGTGGTGCCAGTGGCGCAGGCAATGAGGTAAATGGAAGCATCAAAGATATTTCGATTTCAGATACAGCTATCCTGATGAACTACGCCAAAAAAGTAGTAATAGTACCTGGTTATGGTCTGGCTGTGGCGCAGGCGCAGCATGTGATTCATGAACTGGAAACCTTGCTTGAAGAAAGAGGCGTCGATGTGGAATATGCGATTCACCCGGTGGCAGGTCGTATGCCGGGACACATGAATGTATTGCTGGCAGAAAGTAATGTATCTTATGACAAACTGGTTGAGATGGAAGACATCAACCCTGAATTTGCCAAAACAGATGTAGTATTGGTAGTGGGTGCCAATGATGTGGTGAACCCTGCAGCTAAGACAGACCCATCATCGCCTATATTCGGGATGCCTATTCTTGATGTAGAAAATGCTCGTAATGTCATTGTCAACAAAAGGAGTATGAATGCTGGCTATGCAGGCATTGACAATTTGCTTTTTTATCAACCAAAAACAAGTATGCTTTTCGGCGATGCCAAAGGAGTACTGACCAAACTGGTTAGTGAACTGAAACAGATGTAAAATTTGTACTTTCTTGACAAAATATCATAGAATCATTGCCAGTTTTACCAAATACAAAATATTGTTTGGTTTTAGATTTTAAATTTGAGTAGTTTTACTTACGACTTAACTATAAAAATATTTACCGTTGGAACCTACAAACGTCAATGACCCCGAGTACTATCACAAGGTAGTAGATTGCCAGTACGCTTGTCCTGCGCATACTCCTGTGCCTGAGTACATCAGATTAATTGCGGCCGAACGCTATACCGAAGCATACATGATTAACTGGGAATCGAACGTATTTCCGGGTGTATTAGGCCGTACCTGCGACAGGCCATGCGAACCAGCCTGCCGCCGTGGAAGAGTAGAAGAAGAACCCGTAGCCATCTGCCGTTTAAAAAGAGTAGCCGCCGATAACAAAGGCGATGTCAAGAACCTTATTCCCAAAGCTCCCAAACAAGGCAATGGCAAAAAAGTGGCGCTGATTGGTGCCGGCCCGGCCTCCCTGACAGTTGCCCGGGATTTAGCACCGTTGGGCTATGAAATCCACGTTTTCGATGAACAAATCAAAGGTGGTGGTATGATGCGCAGCCAGATTCCCTCCTTCCGCTTACCCGAAGCCGTGTTAGATGAAGAAGTGAATAATATTCTGGACATGGGTATCCATACCCATTTCAAAACCTATGTTTCAAGCCTGAAAGATGTTTTAGCCAAAGATTACGATGCCGTTTTTGTGGGCACAGGTGCGCCGAGAGGCAGAGATTTGTCTGATTTACAGGGCCGTAAAGAAGGGGCTGCTAACATCCATATCGGCATTGAATGGCTGGCAAGTGTAGCTTTTGAACATACCAGCAAGATTGGGAAAAATGTAATTGTATTAGGTGGGGGAAATACCGCTATGGACTGCTGCCGTACTTCCCGCCGTTTAGGTGGCGAAAACGTAAAAGTTGTTGTACGTAGTCCATTTACCGAAATGAAAGCATCTCCCTGGGAAAAAGAAGATGCCATGCACGAAGATATTCCTATTTTAGACAATCATGTACCTAAATCTTTTGTAGTAGAAAATGGGCAATTAAAAGGAATGACCTTTGAAAAAGTACATGCAGTATATGATGAAAAAGGCAAACGCTCATTGGTATCTACTGGCGAAGACCACGTGTTTATAGAAGCCGATGATGTACTGGTAGCTATCGGACAAGAAAATAGTTTCCCCTGGATAGAGCGTGATTTAGGCATTGAGTTCGACAAATGGGAAATGCCTAAGGTAGATGCCGTAACGTTTCAATCGACCAATCCTAAAGTATTTTTTGGCGGTGATGCTGCCTTAGGGCCTAAAAATGTAATTACTGCAGTAGCGCAAGGGCATCAGGGAGCAATTTCGATAGACTTATTCTGTCAGGGCAAATCATTAGCTGACAGACCTGCACCATTTACTAACCTGATTTCACAAAAAATGGGTATCCATGAGTGGAGTTATGATAGTGTAGTAGCTAACGACCATCGTTTTGTAGTAGCTCAGGCCGATAAAACTATTACCCTGAAAGACCGTAAAAAAGAGGTTGAATTAGGTTTTAACAAATTAGAAGGATTTAAAGAAGCACAACGTTGCCTCAACTGTGATGTACAGACAGTATTTACTGTTAATCGTTGTATAGAGTGTGACGCCTGTATGGATATATGCCCTACTTCGTGCATTACTTTTACTGATAATGGTACAGAAGAAGACCTGAGAACGCGCCTGATGGCACCTGCATTGAATCTTGAGCAAGACCTCTTAGTATCAGGTACTTTAGCTACTGGTAGAGTGATGGTAAAAGATGAAGACGTATGCCTGCATTGTGGTTTGTGCGCCGAAAGATGCCCGACCTCAGCCTGGGATATGCAGAAGTTTTTCTATAATGTTACCAAAGCACATCATGGTTGCCAGACAGCCTGATTTTTACAAGACTATTATTTAATAACGATAAAACTTTCCGACAGAGGATCGGCTTAAAATGTCAGAACTTATCAATGATTTTGTAGTTCGCTTTGCTAATGTAAACGGTACAGGTTCGGCCAGTGCCAATGGCATGTTTGCCAAAGCAATCTTCCGCATGGGGATTCCCGTTACACCCAAAAATATCTTCCCCTCTAATATTCAAGGCTTACCTACCTGGTACGAAGTACGCATCAGCGAAAAAGGCTATTTAGGCCGTCGTGAGGGCATAGATTTGATGGTGTCGGTCAACCCGCAAAGCATGCTGAAAGATGTACAGAGTGTGCGCCCCGGCGGATACTTTATGTACGATAGTACCAAGCCTCTTCATAAAGAATATATCAGAGAAGATATTACTTATTTAGGTATTCCGCTTATGGCCATTTGTCTGGAACAGTACTCAGACCCCCGCCAAAGACAATTGTTCAAGAATATCATCTATGTCGGTGCGCTTTCAGCATTATTAGCTATTGAATTTGGTGTATTGGAACAATTGTTGGCCGAGCAATTCAAGGGAAAAGAGAAACTGATACCAGCCAACGTTCAGGCTTTGCAATTAGGCGTAAAATATGTACAGGATAACTTTAATTATCCGCTGGATATCCGGGTAGAGCGCAGAGACAAAGTAGGTAAAAAAATCATGATTGATGGCAACGGTGCCTGTGGTTTAGGAGCGGTGTTTGCCGGAGCTACTGTTGCGGCATGGTATCCCATTACCCCCTCAACATCTGTAGTAGAGAAATTTGAAAAATATGCCAAAAAATATCGGGTAGACAAAGCAACAGGCAAGAAAAACTACGCCATTGTGCAGGCAGAAGATGAACTGGCCGCCATAGGTATGGTAATAGGAGCCAACTGGAATGGCGCAAGGTCTTTTACGGCAACCAGTGGACCGGGAGTTTCGTTGATGAACGAGTTTTTAGGCTTAGGCTACTTTGCAGAAGTGCCAGCAGTATTGATTGATGTACAACGCACAGGCCCCTCAACAGGAATGCCTACCCGTACACAACAATCTGATATTATGATTGCCGCTTATGCTTCGCATGGCGATACCAAACACGTTGTATTGTTTCCAAGTAACCCTAAAGAGTGCTTTGAACTAACAGCCGATGCTTTTGATTTAGCCGAACGGCTGCAAACACCTGTCATTGTTTTAACAGACCTTGACTTAGGCATGAACGACCACATGAGTGAGCCTTTTGAATGGAATAAAGACAGACAATATGACAGAGGTAAGGTATTAACGGCTGAAGACCTTGAAAACATGGGACGCTTCGGGCGTTACCTTGATGTAGATGGCGACGGGATTCCTTACAGAACCTATCCGGGTACGCACCCAACCAAAGGCTCTTATTTTACTCGTGGTACTTCTCGTGACGAATATGCGGTTTATACCGAAGATAGTGCCGTATATATCAGAAATATGGAGCGTCTCGTAAAGAAATGGGAAACAGCTAAAACCATCATGCCTGCCCCCTATTTTTATCAGCAGAAAAACATGAGTCCGATAGGCGTTATTTTCTTTGGCACCTCTACCTATTCATCAGAAGAAGCCATTGATATATTACGGGAACAGGAAGTCGTGATGGATGCCATGCGTATCAAGGCTTTTCCTTTCAATGAAGAAGTGGCTCAGTTTATTGAAGACCATGAGGTAGTATATGTAATTGAGCAGAACCGTGATGCCCAGATGCGCTCACTACTGATTAACGAACTGGAAATCAATCCTAAAAAACTGATTCGTATTCTGAATTACGACGGAATGCCAATTACAGCAGATAAAATTGTTAAGGAAATCACTCAAACGCTTGTAACTACCTGAAATCATGACATACATTCGTCCAACCTTTCGGCATCCTAATTTACCGAAAAATAAAATAAACTATACCAAGAAAGATTACGAAGGCGCACTTTCAACCCTTTGTGCGGGCTGTGGTCATGATTCTATCAGCGGAGCCATTATTCAGGCTTGTTTTGAATTAGCTATTGAGCCCCATCGGTTAGCCAAGTTATCAGGCATTGGCTGTTCGTCCAAAACACCTGCTTATTTCTTAGGCAATTCGCATGGTTTCAACTCTGTTCATGGCCGTATGCCATCAGTGGCTACGGGAGCTTACTTAGCGAACCGTGATTTAGTTTATTTTGGGGTATCAGGCGATGGAGACTCTGCTTCTATTGGTATGGGGCAATTTGTGCATGCCATTCGTCGAAACCTCAATATGACATATATTGTGATGAATAATGGTTGCTATGGATTAACGAAAGGACAAGACTCTGCAACAGCAGATGCTGGTTCTATCAGTAAGGCAGGTTCAACTAATCTATTCAATGCTATTGATTTAGTAGGTTTAGGCTTAGAATTAGGAGCCACATTCATAGCCCGTAGCTTCTCAGGCGATAAAACCCAGTTAATTCCCTTAATCAAAGCAGCAATGTCGCACCCGGGTTTTGCCCTCATTGATGTTATTTCTCCTTGTGTAACTTTCAACAACAATACCGGTTCTACCAAATCTTATGATTATGTACGTGAGCACATTGAGGCTACATCGACTATAGATTTTGTGCCCACTATGGAAGAAATTACAACTTCATACGAAGAAGGAGATAGCAAAGAAGTAGCTCTGCACGATGGCTCGGTTCTGAACTTGCAGAAACTTAATCAGGGTTGGAATCCGGAAGATAAATTATCTGCCATGATTGCCTTGCAAAACGCCAAAACCAAAGGAGAGATTTTGACCGGATTAATTTACATTGAACCTAAAACCCAAAGTTTACACGAGGTTTTAGGTACTTGTGAAACACCTCTCAATGAACTCAAGGAAGATTTACTTTGTCCTGGTCAGGATGCGTTAGAAGCCCTGAATCAGAGTTTGAGATAACCGAAAAATGATAGAAAGGGCTTATACATGGATATACAAGTTTCATGGATAAGCCCTATTTTTGTGCATACTATTTTACCCGTTCTATTATCAATTTATCTTTACCTATATTTCTATGAAAAAATCAACACGTATTCTATCCCTTCTATCAGTTGTGCTTGTCTGCTTGTTATTCAGTAAAAACACTTTCGGGCAAGCTAAAGCTAACTTAAACGATGTAGCTTTTATGCACGGTCATTGGCAAGGTACATTTAATGGTGGTCCCATTGAAGCGTTCTGGGCTAAACCTGCAGGCGATAACCTCACAGGTTTTATGCGCATGATGAAAGACGACAAAGTAACCATGTATGAAATGCTTATTTTTGAGCAGACCGACAAAGGCCCTATTGTACTGGTAAAACACTTTAAACCCGGCCTGGTAGGTGTAGAAGACAAAGATGTATCAGACCGTTATAGTTTTATTGAGTCTAAAAAAGAATGGGCATTGTTTGAAAAACAAGATGGTTCTATCCGTATCATCTACGAAAAACGTGGTGCAGACCAATTGGTAATTCAACGTGGCAAACAAGAAAACGGCAAATGGGTATTTGCTGATTTATTTGTATTTAACAAAGTAAAGTAGTTGATAGAGCTTAATAATGAGTCGTCTTGTAATAGACAGATAACTTATGAAAGATAAAATACTCACCAGTTAAGTTGGCTTCACTGGTTTTCTGATAAATCTGCTCAGATGTAACTCTCTTCAAAATAAATTAAATCTTAATGGATTATAACTACGATTTGATGCTTTAATAAGTTTTCTAAATCGCTTTTTGATTTATAATCATACTCATCCGCCTTAGATGAAGTTACGTGTGTGTACCCCAAAAATTTATCCACATAAACTATTAGTTGGAATTCCTGTTAAAGAAATGCAAAAACATCAGAATGAAAAGCAGATGGAAGAGCTACTAAGAAAGACACGCTGCGTAATGATTTAATAACCGCAATTTGGGTACTTCCACTTGCTTCCCTTGACGTGGAGATTTTAAATTGGATACAATTTTCAAGAAAAAGATTTCAACAATGCAGTTAGATTTTCAAGGCCCATTAGACATTCAGTTCAGAAAATTTGAGGAGGCTTGGCTTGACATCCCCGTTTTTGAGCTTTTCACCAAAATAGTTGAAAGAAAGCCTGATAAAATAGCTTTAATCTGTGGGGAAAACCAACTAAGCTATAAGGAAGTTTATGAATGGGTACTGCTTATAGCAAATGAGCTTAAAATACAACATTCAAAACAAGAGCCAGTTGGTATTGCTTTACCTAATGACGTATTTTTCCCAATCTCTATGTTAGCTTCATTGGCAGCAGGCTGCCCTTATGTGCCTCTGGATATAGATTTACCTGTTTTGCGTAATCAACTTATTATAGAACAATCTGGTTTAAAGTCAATTATTACCTTCTCCGACTCTTATAAATTTGAGGGTATGGCTGAACTTATAAATCTTGATATACTATCCTCAGCAGAATGCCTTCAAAATGATTTTAATACTTTTCCTGAAGATATAGCCTACATTATTTATACATCGGGTTCTACCGGCATACCCAAAGGTGTTTACCAAAATCAACGTAACTTATTACATGATGTAATGCAATATACCAACTCTGTACATTTAAACGAAAACGACCGTTTAACACTACTGTATTCACCAAGTGTTGGGGGGGCTAATAGAGACATTTACGGAGCACTTTTAAATGGCGCAACTTTGGTAATCAACAATCTTAAACTCAATAAATTATATGACCTAAGTAAATTTCTCAGAAAAGAGCGCATTACTATCTATCATTCAATACCCAATATTTTTAGAACTTTTCTTCTATTAAAACCAGATAAATCTGATTTGGAAACAGTAAGACTTATTTATCTGGCAGGAGACCGAATTTATAATACTGATGTTGATTTATATAAATCTTTTTTTACTGACAATTGTCTGTTATATGTGGGTATTGGAGCTACAGAAATAGCCACCATATATCGGCAATGGTTTATTAATAAAAATACACTTATTAATACTGAACTTATCCCATTAGGCTACGCTGTTGAAGATAGAGAAATGCAATTGCTTGATAGTGATCATAAACAGGTAGTTGACGACAAGGCAGGTGAAATTACCGTTTACAGTAAGTTTATTTCTTTAGGATACTGGAATGATTCCATACAAACAGAAAAGTCTTTTACCAATTGTGCTGGTGATTCAGCAATAAGGATTTATAAGACAGGTGATTTAGGGAGAATTAACAGAGATGGTCTTTTAGAATTTATAGGAAGAAAAGACAGCCAGGTGAAAATTAATGGGTATAGAGTCGAGTTAAATGAAATAGAAGGGCTATTAATGAATTATCCTTCAATAACACATTGCAGCGTGGTTTTATATACAACAGAGAAGCACAATGCAATATTTGCCTTTTACGTGAGCACAATTGAACTATTAGAAATAGTAGTAAAAAGCTGGCTTAAAGAACGTTTACCCGACTATATGATTCCTCAAAGGTGTATTCAAGTTGATGAAATACCTCTTTTACATAACTTTAAAAACGATAATAAATCATTAAGAGTCTTAGCTGAAAACTATATTGGCAATGTGCCAGAAACTGAAAAACAGCCAGAAGATTCTTTATTTACTATTCTTAGAGGAACATGGAGCCGATTCTTAGATAAAGAATCTTTTGATAGAAATATCAAATGGAAATATGCCGGAGGCGACTCAGTAAATGCTGTTAATTTTTTAGTTCAACTGGAAGCAGATTTAGGCACTACGCTGCCTACCGATTGGATAGACGGTGAAATGTCTCCCAACGGAATTTATAATTACCTGAAAACATTAGATTTAACCAGAAAAATTAACGAGAAGAAAATAATTTATTTTTTCCCTTCTTTATCGGGTATGGAAGAAAATACCCGTCTATTTTTAAATAAACTATCTGCACTTGTCTCAGTCACAATAATCAATTACCCTAAATTCAGTAATACCCCATTAAAAGACAGAAATTTAAATTACATAACAGCGTTCATAGAAAAGCAAATTCCTAATTATGGTGGTCCGAACACAGGCTTTATCAGTACCTGTTCAGGTGGCTCAATTATGCACCATTTTATTACAAGCAAACAGACTCAACACTATAGTTTCATCGGAATTATAGAAGGTCGGGCTCAGTACAAAGCTCCGCCATTGTATAAAGGTTTTTTTAAAAGAGTAAAACTTTTTTTAAAAAGAGAGAATATTATCAACGATATGATATTTGCCCTCTATACCCGCTCTGATTATTGTAAAAAAATAATCCACTACATGGAGAGAAAAAAATACTATTCATTTAAAAATCGTTCAACTCTATTAAGTATATATCAAAACTTATGTCTTTCTTATTTTGATGGTGAAGCTGTATACTTTAACTGTGAGCAATCTTCCATAAATCCTGTGAGTGCTCAATGGGAGTTATATTATAAAAAAATCAGGCTGATTTCATTAACCGGGCATCATCAAGATATGTTAAATGAGTATAATGCTAAAATAGTAATAGATAAAATAGCAGAAGTTCTTACCCTCATGAAAGTAGAGTAATAAGTGAATCATCCTCTAATAGATTGACAAGGTATTAAAGCTAAAATACTGACCAGTAAAGCCAACTTTACTGTTTTTTAGAGAAACCTATTCAGGCATTAATTACTGTTTTTAAGGTTTACCCTTTCATAAACCGAATCAACAATATTTCAATGGCTAAAAAAGCCAAAGCCAATATCACACAATATTTCCAAAGCGGTGTACCAATGTTATTCTCCTGAAAAGTCTTTACAAAGTCTCCATCTAAAAGATTATTGAAGATAGTTACATTCTTTTGTCCGGCAAAGAAATTTCGTAGTTCTTCAGGCGTATAGAACTCCATTTTCGACTCTTCATTGTCATGGTTTAAAGCTAATAGTTTCTCTGTTTTACCATCTAACTGCAATTCATAATAGCCCGACTCTAATATCTGATTATCGCTTAACTGAGTAGCTTTGGGCAATTCTAAAGTCAGTTGGTTACCACTGATTCGTTGAATCGGAATAATTTCTATATTATTTTTATTAGCCTCTGTTACAACGCTTTTCAGCTTATAGGTAGCATTTTTCTTTACGTTCGGTATATCAATGGTAATGCTTCCCTCACTAAAGTTATAAGCCGCTCTTTCCTGCCTTACACTCATGGAGGCTATTTTAAACATAGTTGGCACAAAAAAAGCGTGTTCAGCAAAATTACCATAGGTTCTTTCTACCGGAGACGCACATAAATATATCTTACCTTTAGTGGATGTATTGGTTGCTGTAATAAAGTTCTGGAGATTTCTGAAAGTAAGTATTTTCTCCCCTATGCCCGACCAGTTCCATACAGGCTGCATAACAGGTGTATTGGCTACACCCTGCAAGGTTGTTCGTTCAAATACATCGGCATAGAACGGATTCTGACGATTGGGTTCAGCAACCGGCAACTGGCTTTGCGGTAATGGTGGCTGGTTAATCACGGTAATGCCTTGTATGCCAAACCCAGCTAAAAACTGCCCGTAATCTGCTGCATCAGGATTTGAAGGCGGAAAAATCAGCAAACTTCCCCCCTGACGAATAAACTCTTCCAGACTTGCCCTGAAAGTGCCACTTACCTGCTCTACGCCCTCTAATACAATCAGATTGGCATTCTTAAATTGCCCGACGTCCACATTATTGGCACTATAAGGCTGGTAGGCAAAAAGGCTGTCGTTATCAAATACTTTGCCTATATAATCGGCTGCGCTGCGTTGTTGGTAAAGATGCAATACCTGAATAACAGGCGAAGCATCTAATACAAAGTAATAATCGTTATCGAAAGTAATTGGCTGGTCGTCGAAAGAGACTTTACCTTTATGGAAACCTTTATCTTTTACCGTAAAATTAAAGGTTGCTGTAGCAGAACTATTAGGCGCAATATCAACCGAAGCAGTAGAAGCCTGCGCATTGTCAATAAATAACTTTACCGGAAGTTTCTCTACCTCATTATCGCCCGAATTAAACACTTTTACATACAACACATTATTCTGCATTTCTCTGATAAAAGGTGAAGCTAACCAAACCGAATCAACAAATACATTTTGCGAGGCTTTGCCTTGTACAGGCACTAGAAATAGTTTATCTAATGAATCTATTTTTAATTGCTTCATATTTCCGGCCGTACTTTTCTGAAAATCAGAAAACCAGAAAAACTGGTTATTGGCATTGGCATTATGTTTCTGTGCCAGGCTTCTCTGACGCTTATAGACATTCTCGAATGTACGGGGATTAGGAGATAAACCAATTGAGGTTAATCTGTCTTTTACCTTAGTTGCATTTGTTACAGCCTGGTCTTCACCTGAAAAATCGTTGGTTACTAATTGCACATTAGGCGACTGGCTGAATAGCGTTAGTAATTCATCTATTTTGGTAACGGCAAGGTCTAAATAACGTTTGTTTTCTGTAGTATTCTGCATACTCAAAGAATTATCCAGATAAAGACTGCTTACTCCTAACCCTGATGAGCGATTAGTTGTATTGTTTTTGGCAGGCAGAAAAGGCTGCGCAAAAGCAAAAGCTAAAAAAGCAAGAAATAGCACGCGTGAGGCAAGAATCAGCCATTGTTTAATACGCCTAAAAGAGCTTGTCTCTGTCTCGACCGCTTTCAGAAATGCAACATTCGTAAAAAATACCTTTTTGGTACGACGAAAGTTAAACAGATGAATAATAATTGGCACCGAAACAGCCAATAAACCCCACAAGAAAGACGGAAAGAGAAACTGCATATGTAAGCCCCTAAAGGTATATCTTTTTAAGTTTTATAAATAAACGTAAAAGTCTGTAAATCCTTTCAATGTTTCATTGATATTTTACGCTTATTCGACACAACAGCCAATTATTATGCCAAACCCCGGTAATATTCAACATTGAAAGTATAATTGAGAAGTTTTTCAGGTAATAGCTAATCAATCAATAAATCAGATTAGCAAACTTAATAAAATACAGTAATTTTGTCAAAACTTATTACACCCTGAAACACATGAAAAAACACTTCATTCTACTATCTGTTTTACTGTTTTCTTTTGCAAGCCAAGCCCAGTTAACCGTCGAGAAAATCATGCAGGAACCTTATAAATGGATAGGGACTTCGCCCAGCAATATTTTCTGGTCGGAAGACTCCAAAACCATTTATTTTTCCTGGAATCCTGATAAAAACAAGGCTGATTCTTTGTATAAAATTGTTTTACCTAACCATACGCCTGTTAAAGTTACTCCCAAAGAAAGAAGAGCCCTGCCTGCACAAACCGGCACTTATAATCGGGATAATTCGCTGAAAGTATATGAAAAACAAGGTGAGTTATACCTGATGTATTGTAAAACCCTGAAAATTAAACAACTGACCAACACCATTGAGCGGGAATCGAACCCTTATTTTAATGGTGATGAAACAAAGGTTATTTTTTCAAGAGCGGGCAACGTGTTCAGTCTTAATCTGGCTGACGGGCTTATCTCACAATTATCAAATTTTATTGTAGGCAGCAAAAAAGCAGAAGCCAAAGTGAGCGAGGAGGAAAAATGGTTAAAAGCCGACCAACTGGCCATGTTTGAAATACTGAAAGAACGCAAAGCAAAGAAAGACGAAACCGAAAAAAATACTAAAGCCGACCAGCCCAAACGTCCGAAAGAAATTTATTTAGAAGGTAAGAATCTGGAAGTTCCGATGGTAAGCCCGGATATGCGCTATATTACCTATCGGCTTTCTACGCCTGCTGTTGGCGCTAAAGCTACTATTGTGCCCAGTTATGTAACAGAATCGGGTTTTACAGAAGATTTGCCTGCCCGTACCAAAGTAGGTAGCCCCATGACCAGCTACGACAGCTATGTATATGATACCCGAAAAGATACAGTATATCAGATTAGCACAAAAGACTTAGTAGGTCTTACGCAACAACCTGAATTTCTGAAAGATTATCAGAAACAGTCTGATACTACCAAAAAGAAGCCTGCCAACCGTAAGCTGATTATTACAGCACCTAACTGGTCGGATAATGGCTCAAATGCCGTAGTAGTGGTACGCTCATTTGATAATAAAGACCGTTGGCTCATGTTGTTAGACCCTGCAACCGGAAAACTCAAATTATTAGATCGCCAGCATGATGAGGCATGGATAGGTGGGCCGGGTATGGGTTTTACACTAAGCGCAGGCAATATCGGTTGGGTTGATGAGCAGACGTTGTACTTCCAGTCAGAGGCTGAGGGGTATTCGCATCTTTATACGGTAAATGTACTTACAGGCGAGAAAAAACAATTAACCACAGGCAAGTTTGAGGTACAACAGGCACAATTATCTAAAGATAAGCAATGGTTTTACCTGACTACCAACGAGGTACACCCGGGAGAAACCCATTTTTATAAAATGGCGGTAAGTGGTGGCGAACGCACAAAAATTACAAGCCTGGTAGGCGGGAATGATGCCACGCTATCACCAGATGAATCGACCATTGCTTTACGCTATTCTTATATGAATAAACCCTGGGAATTGTTTGTACAAGAGAATATACCAGCCGCAAAAGCCGAACAATTAACCAGTTCACTAACCGATGAGTTTAAAGCCTATGCCTGGAAAGAGCCTCAGATTATTACTTTTAAAGCCCGTGATGGCGTTGATATCTATGCCCGTATTTATGAACCAGCCAAAAAATTAAAGAATAAAAAAGCGGTCGTATTTGTGCATGGCGCAGGATACCTGCAAAATGTGCATAAATGGTGGAGCCAGTATTTCCGTGAGTATATGTTCCATAATTTATTAGTTGATAAAGGCTATACGGTTTTAGATATTGATTACCGTGCAAGTTCAGGATATGGCCGTGACGTGCGTACAGGCATTTATCGTTTTATGGGTGGCAAAGATTTAACCGATAACGTAGATGGGGCTAAACTTTTAGTTGATAAATATGGCATCGACCCTAAGAAAATCGGCATTTATGGTGGGTCTTATGGTGGTTTTATTACCTTGATGGCTTTATTTACTACGCCTGATGTATTTGCCGCAGGCGCAGCTTTAAGACCTGTAACCGACTGGGCAGCCTATAACCACGGCTATACAGCCAATATCTTAAACGAACCACAAAACGATAGTCTGGCATATCGTAAAAGTTCCCCTATTTACCATGCTGCAGGATTGAAAGGACATTTACTGATTTGTCATGGAATGGTTGATGTAAACGTCCATATTCAGGATTCTTACCGATTGGTTCAACGCCTGATAGAATTGAAAAAAGAAAACTGGGAAATGGCAAGCTACCCGATGGAAGACCACGGTTTTGTAGAGCCTACCTCTTGGATGGATGAATATAAGCGGATTCTGAAATTGTTTGAAGAACGATTGAAGTAAGCCCATCCCTAACCCTTCTCCAACAATGGGGAAGGGTACAAAACACCTCCTATTCTACTGGCTGGAGATAGGTTTATTTTCTGCCTTTTTATATTCTCTCGTCCAGTTTATAGCCCCAAATAAGGCTATGACACAAAATACGGCATAGAGTAGCGAGTACAGTTTTACCTCTTTTACATAGTACATATAAGTACTGATAATATCTACGCCTAACCACACCCACCAGGCTTCTACCTTCTTACGGATAAGCAAAAATGTAGCAAAAATGCTCATAACGGTTGTGAAAGAATCCATGTAAGGAAAGGCGCTTGGCAGGCTGAAAACCATAGGTAGCCATTCGTGAAGGTTTTTGGCAAATGTACCCAATAAGGCAGTGCCTGTGAGCCCTATGAGTGTCAATAAGCCAAACTGTTGTACTGACAACTGGCTTATTTTTAATTCGTTCTTTTTATTGGCTTCCTGTTGTTTCGGGTATTTCCATTGCCAGAAACCAATCAGATTAGTAATGAAAAAAAATACCTGCAGAAACATATCAGGATATAACTGAATCTGATAAAACATCATAAAAGCTAACACAACATTTACCAATCCTATAATCCAGCTCCATACATTTTCCTGAGCCGATAGAATCACCGCTACCAAACCTGTGAGGGTAGCATAAAATTCTAAATGACTCATTTTTACCCCCCAAAGCTCAAAAAATATATGATTGATGTCGAAAAAATCCATGCTTTATTCTTTTTCCTCCAAGATAGGAATTGTAATGGTTACTTTAGTACCCAAAGCCTTTTTTTCTTCATCATATAAATCTTCAATAATTACCTTACCTAAGTTTGTATTATATTGCTTATTGAGTGTCTCTATGGTTTCCAATACATTTTTTGTTCCTTTAGAGTCTCGGCGGTTAGCACTCAATTGGTTCAGTTCTCTCGATTTAGCACGGCCTACGCCATTATCCTCAATAGAACACGAAACTGTATTTTCTTCCTCATTCAGCGAGTAATACACGGTTATATTTCCAACCCCATCGGTTTTCTGCATAAGGCCATGCCATATCGCATTCTCTATATGTGGCTGTACAATCATAGTCGGAAAGAGTATTTCGTGAATATTGATACTTTCATCAACTTTAATGATAAAATCAAACCTTTTTTCTCCAAACCGCAATTGCTCCAGTTCAACATAGAGTTTCAGAAAACTGATATTCTTTTCAATAGGCACATAAGGTTTATCGGTATTATCTAATATCTGACGTATCAGCTTGGCAAACTTTGACAGGTATCTTGATGCTTCATGGTTTTCGTTATAAAGAATAAAACTGTTAATGGAGTTCAGGCAATTAAATAAAAAGTGAGGATTCATCTGCGCCCTTAAAGCACGCATTTCCAATTCTGCAATTTTTCGGTTCAGCAAGGTTTTCTCGGTTTCTTCTCTCTTTACCTTATTCAGTCTGAAAGTAAAAAATAACACTATACCTCCGATAGCAAGTCCGACCAATGTATAGGCAAACCAACTATGTCTCCAGAATGGTGCCGTTACACGCACTTTCACTTCTAAAGGCTTATCGTTCCAGACACCGTCTGAATTAGCAGCTTTTACCCTGAATACATAATCACCGATAGGTAGTTGCGAATAGCTGACAAAATGCCTGTTTCCACTCTGTACCCAGTCATCATCAATACCCGATAACTGATAGGCATATTGGTTTTTTTGGGGAGAAATAAAATCTAATGCAGCAAAATCAAACGAAATAAAATTATTCAGATAGCTTATTTCTATCGGTTTGGCGTGGTCATAAGCAAAAGGCTGATTCATTACTTTTACCTCAGTAATCGCCACTTGTGGTTTGTTGTTATTAGTCGGGATTCTGTCGGGATGAAAAATATTAAACCCATTTACACCACCAAAAGCCAGTTCGTCTGTCGATAATTTAATGGCTGCACCACCGTTAAATTCATTATTCTGCAAACCATCGCTTACATCATAATTGGTAAAGGTTTTTCTTTTTTTATTAAATTTTGATAGTCCGAAATTAGTACTTATCCAGATGTCGTCTCCATGTGGTAAAGCGCAATATGCAGTATTATTAGCCAGGCCCTCGCTTACATTATAAGAAATAAACTTATTGCTACTTATATCAAAATGCGCCAACCCTTGTGTATAACTTGTAATCCAAAGATGCTTGTCATCATCCTGAAAAATTGAGCCAATATCGTCTAAATCGATATTACGGTTGATACACTGCGTACGTATAACACTCACTTTTTTTGTCTGTCTGTCATATTTCAGCAGGTTTATTCTCCCTCCTATCCAGATATTGCCTTTACGGTCTTCGTGCAGTGTATTTACTAATTCTGATTCGTTTTCAGTTTCGTTGAAAGTTTCAATCTGATGATTTACCGGACTATATTTTACTACTCCATTCTGCGTACCTAACCAGATACTCCCATCTGATGTATGAAGAATTTTCTTGATAAACTGATTGATAAATCGCTTTGTTAAAACCTCATGTTCAGGTGCTAACGGATAGACTCGCTTTTTTGCCAGATTAAACTCAGTTATATTATCAGAAGTTGCCAGCCAATAAATACCCGGTTTTACTTCTGTAATAGAAAAAATACGGTTCTGCTGAATATTGGCACTTAAAATATACTCAAATGTATTGGTCTTCCGGTTCCATAAATTCAGGCCTCCGCCATCTGTACCTATCATCAGGTAGTCTCCTGCTTCACAGAAACTAAGAATAAATTTATTGTTCAGCCCATTATTCATATTAATGGTCTTGAACTTAATATTACTAAGGTTTATTTTACTGATACCGGAGTTATTACTACCGACCCAAACTACGCCTGTATGGTCTTGAAAAGAAGTATAAAGCGGAGAGCCATGAACAAAGTTAGGCTTATTATCGTCGGAGGGAAGCATGAGTAAAGAATTATCAACAGGATTATACTTAAAAAGCCCTGTTAGGGCACTTGCCCATATATTCCCTTGTTTATCCAGATTAAGTCCATTAACGCTGAATTCTTTCAAATCGGGAAAATACTTTTTAAAATTGACTATTCTGTTTTCGTTCCAGTTATCATCTAAGGCTATCATCCCTACATTATCCACGTTCACCCAGGTCTGATTCCCAGCTTTTAACAGGCCAAAGGATACATTTTCATTGAAATTTTTAAAAACTCGCTTGGTTAAACTTGCTGAGGAAATGTTATATTCAAAAAAACCTTCCGAGGTTGAGTAAAAAATTTTAGTATGCTTATTATTCAATACTAAATCAAACACATTGCCCGTAGCATGTTTTTTAAAGGCTTTTGTCTGAATATTAAACTCATAGATGCCTTGATTGGAAGCTAACCAGAAAATATCTTTACCATCAGGATAAATAGCTCTTATCCGAAAACCATTCATATAGTTATGAAAAGACTCATCGTTCAGATTCATCTCCGATAAGCCATTTCCGGTGGCAATCCACATTTTATCCTTGAACTGATAGAGATTATATATTCGTGAATGAGGTAAGGAGTTCTTTGGTTTATCAGGGTCAGGCCGGAAAACTTTAAATTGATAGCCATCATACCGAAGTAATCCATCATGTGAGCCTAACCATAAAAAACCTCTTGCATCTTCTGTAATAGCTACTACTGTATTTTGTGTCAGGCCATTGGTATTATCAAAATGCTCTATAATCCCGCTTCCGATTTCCTGTCCGAAAAGCGATAGATTGAATAGGCAGAAGAAGAAAACCTGATAGATTTTCGTATAGTGAAGTTTAGTATATGCTTGCTTTATTTTCAAGATTCTATAGGGTTAAAAATAGGTATCGTTGCCCTCTGTATGCTAAAACTTTATTCAATATAAATAAAAACTTTTTTATCAATCAAACTACAAATTCTTATACTTCCTCAAACACTCCTTATTTCCTGCCAAATATCAATCAACTTCTGCCAGCTATCAATTGAAACCTGCCAAAAAAAAATCTGTGCATTCCCTAAAAAAAAAATAGACTTATATTAGTCTGCCAGACAGTTAGGAATACAGCATCATTAAAAGCCATGAATTTATTTTTCTTGATATTGACGGGAGTCTTTATGATTACGGCATTTTGGGTAGCCTTACTCAAAATCATTGCTCATTTAAGCGGGTGGAATACCCTGAAACATACCTATGAAACTACTTATACACACAATGAAATCAATTACTTTGGTGTATCCGGAAAAATCGGTGGGTTTTACTATAACAGCATATTAAATGTATCTCTTTCAGAGGCAGGTGTGTATTTATCTGTTAGGCCTTTATTCCGTTTCGGGCATCCGTTTCTATTGATTCCGTGGAGTGCTATTAAAAATATCCGGGAGAAAGACAAGACTCTTTTCTGTGAGGTAGATGGCATACAGATTGGTTTATCTAATAAAATTCATAATATTTTTAAAAGTTATTTAAGTGCCTACTCTTAAGAGTGTCAGTGCTGTTTTGTACTAAAAACTATTCTCGTCCTAAGCGAAATTAGTATTATCTACGTCTTTTCATAGTATCTGTACTATAAGTTGTTTAGCTTTACTAATAAGTTGAAAAAAAGGCTAAATAATGCTTCATGCTTATACGTTTAGATAGGGTGTTTCGGCATAGTACATTATGAGCATTACCTGAATGAAAAAAAAACTACTATTATTTATACTGTTTCCGCTTATTGGTTATTGTCAGCTATTTCAGGAAGAAACCGAAATCAGAAAATACTATAACCAACCTGCTTCTTTGGCCAATCTTAATCAGGTTTCTTTTTTATTGAATGATTTAAGTCTCTACGATAGTAGTTTTCATATTTCAAGGCGTTGTATAGCATTAGCCAGAGAAACCCGGAACTACCAGGAGTTAGGTCTTGCCCAATTTAATATCGGGCTTCTTTATCAGCGAACAAGTAAATATTATCAGGCCGTTGAATATTACGAAGCCGCCATCAGAAGTTTTCAAAGAGCAAAAGATGCCAGGCACGAAATTGAAGCGTATAGCTACTTGGGAATGTGTTACCGGGGGCAGGATATGTCGGATAAAAACATCGAATTTCAAAGAAGAGCTATCCAGCTTTCTTATCAATATAAAAACTATCAGTTTCTTGGTATGTGCCATAGTGCACTTGGTTTAGGATTCTTAAAGGTTTCAGAAATTGATTCTGCAAAAAAACACTTTAATCTGGCACTGAAATTTGCCCGTGAATATGCCGACACCATGACGGTTGGCGGTTCGCTAAAAAATTTAGGTATTATTCTGTTAGCCGAAAATGAAGACAAAAAAGGGCTGACACTTCTGAAACAATCCATTGAAGTTTTCGGGAATAGTTCCTGGATGAAAATCAGTAATAACCAAGCATTTTCTTATATGGCGCTGGCTGATTATTATCATAAATATAAAGACTATCAGGCTTCTATTGACTATGCGCAAAAGGCATTTGCTATTACACAAAAATCTGACTGGATTGAAGAATCAGAGGCTGCTTCTGCAAAGCTCTACGAGAATTTCAGCGCAATTGGTAACCAGGCCAAGGCTTTGTACTATTTAGAACTCAACCAAATCTACAATAAACAACTGACCCAGCAGAGGCTACGTGTACAGCAGGAAGCGCTTAACAGTCGGCTACAATATGAGTTGCAACAGAACAAAATAAAACTACTGAATAATGAGAGTGAAAAACAAGAGTTGCAGCGTAATTCGCTCATTATTATTCTGTTAGTGGTTTCGGTGGGTAGTTTTGTTATTTTCAGCCTTTATCGTACCAACCGCAAACAGAAAAAAGAGATAGAGGAAATTAATCTGGGGCTTGAACAAAAAGTAGCAGCCCGCACAACCGAGTTGCAAAAGGCTTATAACGAAATAAAAGATGCTACCATGATTGGGCAAACAATTGAGCGCAAACGTGTAGCTGCCGACTTGCATGATAATTTAGGGAGTTTGTTATCGGCATTGACTTTCAGCCTTGAAGCCGTTGACACAACTCATTCATCGCCGGGCGAACGCAAGATTTTAAATACGATTAAAGAGCAGGTAAATCAGGCACATGAAGAAGTAAGGTTGTTTTCTCATAATCTGCAACCTACCGAACTTGAAAAAGAAGGTTTATACAATGCGCTTGAGATACTGGCAGCTAAAATAAATACCCTGAACAAGATAAAACTTGAACTCGACTTAAAACAACTTACCCCACAAGCCAAAAACATTGAGTTTAATCTTTATTCTATTTGTCTTGAAGGCATCAACAATATTCTTAAACACGCACAAGCCACTTACGCCAGTATTTCATTCAAAAACACTAATGGGCAGCTAACTATGTCGATTGCCGACAATGGCAAGGGGATTCAGGCTAATAAAATAACAGGCATCGGGCTGAATAATATTAAAAGCAGGGTTGAGCAGATAGGGGCTCATTTCAGTATTAAATCTGATGAAAAGGGTACTGTTTTAAATGTAACACTTACCTAATCTCTGATAGAGGTATTATTGCCTGATATACAGACCCAATTATCATTGCGTTTGATATATACATCATTATATTGTGTAGCTTTTTTGCTACCATCTTTCATTTGCTCTATCATGGCAGCGTGAATCATGGCTATGTCTTTAGCTACAAACCTAATCTGGAGGTTCTCTATGCTATAAGATGCTAAATTGCTATTTGTAGTACTTTTCAGTTTTGCCAATACTGCTTGTTTCTCATAAAGTTGTCCATTACTCGAAAGCAGAATAAAATCATCGGCCAGTATTTTATCTAATACGTCAGGCTTTGCTTGCATAAATGCTTCAGCATGCTGGCGGTTCAGCTCAGTAAGTTTTTTAATATCAGTTTCTGAGCCTTTATAGAAAGATATTAACGGAATATTTGTAGGTAGTTTTGTAAAAGCTGGTGCTTTATCTTCTGCTTTTGAAATACCTGTGATATTGGCTGAAACACAAATCCATGCACCGTTCCGTCTTATATATACGTCGTTATACTGGCTTAGTGATTCCTCTTTATCTTTTATGCCTTTATAGGGTGTGCTGGAAAAAACCAAAGCGGCATCATTACTGATAAACTGGATTTTAGTTTTGTCTGCAAAAAAATAGTCGATGGTATTGAAACGAGGCTTACCAAATTCCTGAGCAATCTGTTTTTTAGGATATAATCTACCATTACTCCCACTCTGATGCACAAAATCATCAGCCCATAGTAACCTGTTGTAAGTAGCAGTATCAGACCTTACCCACGATTGTATATATTGTACATTGAGGTAGTAAAGCCTTTTATAGTCGACATCAGTACCATATTTCTGATTAAATGTAACCTGACTGACACACAAATGACTGGAAGCCATCAGCAAAAAACTAATGAAGGGTAAAGTAGCTTTCATTTTTTATAGTTTTTAGATGAGAATCTTTAGGTACAAACTAAAAAATGATACATTGCCATATTCTACTTCAGCCATAAAAACAGGTTTCATATAGAAACTGCAAAGTCAACTGCGGCATTGGCATGAATCAATGTAGTATCAAAAATGGGTACTGATACATCATTCTGACTTAAAAGCAATGGAATTTCGGTACATCCAAAGATAATTGCCTCGGCACCATTGCGAATCATATCATTAATAATGGAAATATAAGCGGCCTTGGTCTCTTGCCTGACAATACCTCTACCCAACTCTTCTTTAAGTGTCTGCTGAATAAAGTCTCTTGTTTCCTGAGATTCAGGTATCAGGGCCTCTATCCCATTTTCAAGAAGTTTTGCTTTATAAAAATCCATTTCCATCGTGAATTTAGTACCCATTAGTCCCACTTTTGTAAATCCATGCGTATGTATCTCTTTAGCCGTTTCTTCTACCACATGAATAACAGGCAAGCTGACATTTTTTTGTAACTTATCAGCAATGGCGTGGGCAGTATTGGCGCACAAGACTATTGCTTCAGCACCTGCTTTTTCTAAACTCCGGCAGGCTTCAAAAATAAGTTCATAGGTCTTATCCCAGTAACCAAGCGTATTATTACGTTGAAAATCGTCAAAATTGAGAGAGTAAATAATACATTCAGCAAAGTTAAGCCCTCCTAATTTTCGGTTAACTCCCTCATTGATATACCGATAATAATCTATTGTTGAAACCCAACTGATACCTCCTACCAAACCTATTTTCTTCATTATTAGAGTTATTTTAAATTTACCAAAAAGAATTAATTAGTAAATGCCTAATACTATTTGCTTTCTTTGATAGTAACAGAACGTTGCCCACTCTGTAATGGCTCTTTTTTGGTCAAGGGTAAATCCTCATAATTATAACTTAGCAAAATCAGGGTTTGTACTTTAAGAAAATCCTGTTTCTGCTAAACTTATCAACTTGATTTCTGATATTATACAAGATGCAACAGCTCGTTCCACAGGCTTTTCTCAAATTTTTTTCTGAAAATGCCTGTGTGTCCTACTTTATCGCTTGTAAATTTTTCTACTTCTATTTTATGAATCTGAAAATGTGTATTCGGAAAAAACTGTTGCATCATGGGTGCAGTTTTATCATTAGCGATATAATCGTCGCTGATATAAACGGCCGTGATAGGTACATTAAATTCCTGAAACAAAGGTTTCTGAAAGTACTTCTGTAAAAAAACACCATAATAGTTTTTGCTCATGCACCATTGTCGCCACTCAAGCAGAATATTCTTGGGTAAGTCTTCTCCCCAGCCTACTTTGCGCATGGTTCCATAGCCATATATCTTTACTAAAACCGGACTGATAATATACCATAACAGCCACACTATCCATTTCATAGGCGCAGGAAAATATCCCCAGTAGCCTAAAGCGGCATTGAGCATAATTACTTTTTTTACATGCACTTTTTTGTCTAAAAATCCTACCAACTGCCCTCCGATACTATGACCCAGCCAGACTATATCGGTAAAGCCAACCTCATTCACCATAAAATTAAGCGCAGCATTCATATCTAAAATACCCCAGTCGTGCATATATGCCTCTGATGCTCTGAGGTTTTCAGGAGCTGATTCTCCCACGCCACGGTAATCGAAAAGTAAGACATTATACCCTTTGGTAATCAGAAATTCTGCAAAGTTTAAGTAAAACTCTTTTTTTACGGCGGTAGCCGAACTGATAATAATGGTTTTACCAAGATTATTTCGGGCAATACCCAACAATGCACTTAGCTGATAGCCATCTGCGGCAATAATTGTAACTTTATTCATAGGTTAAAAAATTTAAAGTATGGCCTGTATCTGTTAAAATATTCATTGGAACGCACAAGGTGCGTTCCATGAATCACTCACTGTTTACTGTTACGCTGTTTGTTAACACCTTAATTCTGACAACCTTCTATCTCGGCTTTGAAATTGCTACCATTATCAGCCCTGAATCCTTCGTTCAGTTCAATAGATTTTCCTGCTTTATAAGTAGCCCTTGCTCCCGGAAAGACTTTGTTAGTTGCCGTGATTTTGTTATTAGTTTGTTGAAGAACTGTTCCCTGTGTATAATTATCTGTCGGACTTATCAGGTTAATCAGGGCATTGCCTGTTACCAGAATCGTTATCGGATTTGAGCCGCAACTACTGCAAGTCTGGAAATTACAATGTGCCGTAAAAGTTGTTGTCTGGTTTACTGTTACCGTAATACTTACCCCTGTCATATTATTGCTCCATACGACTGCCCCTACGCAATTAGCAGCAGTTAAGGTTACATTGCCGCTACCACAAATGGTGGTTCTATCGGCCGTAATTGACGGCGTTTGTGGCAAAGGATTAGCAGAAACTGTCAGTTGATTTGAGTTAGGACTACTACACCCACCCGCATTTCTGCAAACTGCCGAATAAGCAGTACTCACAAAAACGGTATCTACAAAACTGGCTGTCGTTTTTCCATTATTCCATAAAATTCCACCTGTACAGCCTGTTGCCGAAATAGTTACAATTGCCACGCCACATACAGCGTTTTGTGAGGCAGAAATGACGGGTGCGGCTGGCACCTCACTGATGCTGACCGAGGTAGTAGCGGTTGTAATACAACTGTTGGTATCTGTAATAGTAAGGGTATAAATCCCTTGTGCTACTGGTGTAGCATTGTTGATAGCAGGGTTTTGCAAAGTTGAACTGAAACTGTTTGGCCCCTGCCAGTTATAAGTATATGGAGACATACCTCCGGTTACTGTGCTGGTCAAGTTCAGTGTATTACCACTACAAAAAGGTGAATTATTATTAGCTGTAACCCTTAAAAAGGCAGGTTGATTCACTGTAACACTTACGGTAGCGGTTACACCTCCCCCATCTCTGGCTGTAATGATATAATTACCCGCAGCAAGGTCAGGGAATATACCAGATGATTGGAAAGTTGTGCCATTTCTTGAATAAGTAATCACATTATTTCCTCCCGAGGCACTTACAGTAATTTTTCCGTTTGTAGCACCATTACATTTGATATGCTCCACTACGGGTGTGGTAAAAGTAATACCCGTAAAAAGTGAATTATGCTGAAATTCCAGGATACCTGCCGCAGTGGTCTGAATAATTGAAGCATTCGGAATCGGATTGAGCGATACGTGCACATCTAACAAATTAGCCATATTGGTACGGGCTACATAATAATTGGTTGATAGCCGCAATCCTGCAATATAATGATGGCTCCGTCGGGCATTATCAATCTGATAACGTAACGAATCATAACTATACTGGGCACTATCTCCAGCAAATAATACGGCAAAATTGGTTGAATCGCCTGCTACTAAACTGCCATAGAAATCAGAAAGTGTTACATTTCCAGTAGCTCTGCTGATAGCCGATACATTTCTCGTAGTATCAGCATTAGGTTTGGTATAGACAACATTTACAAAATAATTCTTCTTCTGCTGGGTAGTATATTTAGCATCTATATACCGATAACGCGTTCTGCAATTATCACAAGTACCAAAGGTTTCAACAGGTTGAAAGAAACTTATGTTTTGCGGAAATACAGTATGGTTATACACTTTGGTAGTAGCATTGGCATACCTCATTACTTTACCATTATAGGAAGGTATTCCCTGAAATGTTAAGCGATAAGCCTTTGTATTGGTATCTCTCAGGGTTTCGGCATTGTCAAAAACAACCATCATCTTTTGCGCAGGCAGATAGAACCATTGTCTTTCTGCTTTTTTCACCACATTGCTTTCGGTACGGGTAACAAATACTGGGGTATTATCTGAATGAATATAAGAGTAGTTGGGAGTAAATTCCCGTCTTGGAATATTGGCATGTTCTGTATTATTCAGATATCCTCGTCTTGGATATTTAATCTGCTTGTTGTTGCCGTAAAACTGAAAAGCATTACTAAAATCATCTTGTGCTTCAATGCCTGATGGGTTAATTGTATTTCGGTCCACAATTAACCAGCCATTTTCCCAGAGATTAAAATGCCCGTGTCCGTCATGCGCATGGTCGCCGTAGTGTCCACCTGCCCTGAAACTCGCCCACTGCCCATTGGTCTGCCAGTTGGTTCTTTGCATAAACTGCCCTGTTCCGGTAGTATCTGTAAAAACATAGTTTTGTGTATTATAAGGTGCCACTGTTCTGTAATCTAATGGGGTAATTTCCTGATTTGAGAACAGAAAGAAATTCCACCAGGTTGCGGGGGTCTGCCATTTGTTATCCGGCACTGTTTCTATACCATAAAAACGGGCTACTCTTTTGGTAGTTTCATCGTCAGAATAAGAAGAAACCATATCCGCTATAAAACGATTTATATCCCAAATCTCTCCCGAGCTTTCTCTTGACCAGTCTCCTTCCGCAAGCATATGTGTTTTACTGGGCATAACTGCATAAATCAAAAAGCGTTGGGCTTCTTCCTCATAATTGGTCTGTGTAAAATAATCAGTATGCGCACTTGAGGCAGATTTATAGATAGCAAAAATCTTCATTAAGTTATGAAAATACCCTGCGCCATAGCTCCATCCCTCATTGGCATCTCCCCCTTTCAGCCGGGTATTAAGAAAAGGCAGAATACGCTCCAATTGCGTAGTGGCAATGTTTAAAAGTCGCGCGCCATTTACATTATCTTCATGGTAGATAGCATGGGCCGTAGCCGAAATACCTAAAATATGCCCTAATACATAGTTATTGCCCTGGAAGTAATAAGGGCCATTCCAGGTACCATACCCGTTTTGTAGAATCCAGTCTGCCCATACTACCAAACGAGCCCTGATTTGTGCCCTGAGGGGTTCATCTAAATAAGGATACAGCCAGTCATACCAGATGGCACAGTCTGTCATCATTCCCCGTGAATCGAATCCTTTATCACGTGTAATCGAACCATCGGTTTTTGTAGCCCAGTATGCTTTAAAAACCTCTACCGCTTTATCCCGATAAGTTACATCACGCCCCGACCAGTATGCCAGCATAAAACCATAAATATATAGTTGCCCTTCATATAAAATTCTTTCATTTAAAAAATCACTCACAGGTCTTGGTTTTACTATATCGACCCATGTACTCATTTTCTGCCATTCTATTGTATTTCTCAGCCTTCTGCTTTCAAGTGTCTGCATCATAGTACTGTCAATAAGAATACGGGGGTGATTTGGTAATACCTGCGCCTGAATAACCGTAGAGCAAAGCGCAAGAATAACAACAATCAGAATAAAAGTTTTTTTCATGGTTAAATAAGATGGATTAGTAAAGGAAAGAATTCAGATTACTTAAAACTTCATTTTTTCTTCTTCTCGAAGGTGCAATCGAAAAACCGTTTTTGAGGTGTATTATCTTATTTTCTATTTTCTGTACAAAGTTCTGGTTGATAAGATAGGTTTTGTTTAGTCTGAGAAATTCAGGAATTTTCTGTTCAAACATTCCCAGGTTTCGGGAACTCAAAAACGAGGAGCCATCATCGGCATGAATCATGGTATAGTTATTTTTGGCCTCAAGAAGCACGACATTTTCCAAGGGCAAGAGGATTCTCTCTTTGCCCAAAATCCGCAGGGTTTTCATGGTTTATCTTCTGGTTTATTTTAATAGCTTTTCCAATACTCACTTAAAACCTTAAGTAATTTCGTCTAATTGGGATTGCAAAGGTAGAAGCTATCAGGTAGCCAAAAAATAGCTGA
Source organism: Emticicia agri (assembly GCF_004168285.1). Lineage (GTDB taxonomy): Bacteria > Bacteroidota > Bacteroidia > Cytophagales > Spirosomataceae > Emticicia > Emticicia agri. The sequence goes on from NZ_SEWF01000011.1 coordinate 99,578, forward strand.
TTTCAGGTAAATTATATCCCTAATTTTGGGGATATATGCCATGCTGCATGGCATATTTTATAAGCGCATAGGTAGAATTAACCCCGATTTTGCGAAAGAGGCTTTTGCGATGAGACTCAACCGTGTGATGGCTGATATGTAGTTTATCGGCAATCTGCATACCCGATAACTCTTGGGCAATTAATTTCAGTACATCTATTTCCCGACTGGTAAGGGCTACTGGAGCCGTTTCTTCGGTCGATGAAAATTCTTTACTTGCCAGTATTTTCATCACCTCTTCAGAATAATACGTCAGACCCATTTGCAGGCACATAATTGCCTTTTGTAACTCGGCTTTGTTGGTTTTTTTTGAGACAAACCCTTTTACACCCGCCTGAATGGCACTCCTGATACCTTCTGTATCTTCTCGGCTTGTAAGCATCAGAATTTTTATATGAGGATAATTTTCTTTCAGGCGGAATGTTAACTGCACGCCGTCCATTTCAGGCATCATATAATCGCATACAATAATGTCAACAGGTTCTTGGTAGGCTAATTTTTTTAAAACTTCTAATCCGTTATTAGCAGTTCCTACAAGCTCTATTTCCTCAATAGTACTCAGAAGCATTGAGAGGCTCTCAACAAAAATAGGATGGTCATCGGCCAGAAGTAATTTGATAGACATATACTTTCTATTTGTCTATTGGTAACAGCATTAACAAAACCTGTTAAATACTTTATTACTAAATAGGTTCAGTGAGTTATCGGCAAAAATACTATAAAAAGGCAACGAAAGTATGAAATCTCTATTCATTGCCGTTTAAATAACCGCCTGAGTTATTTATAAATTTATTAAACGGCAAAATTATCCCTATCGTGAGCCCTGACAATTTTATGCTGTATATTTACTGATATAAATAGCCCTCATGGAATTTGAAACTATCGTCCCTGATAAATCGGTTTCTTTATTTGTAAAGAATGAGACTGTTTAAACTTTTATTTTTTTATTGATTTTATGTAAAAAGATAACTGAGGATGAGATAAGATGGAATGACACCCAATTTTTAACTGAAAACTCAAACCTCACTAATAAAACTTTAAACCTATCAATCCATGCATTGGAATGCTCAATGACAGACCTATTCTTGACTAGGCGTCCCCATATAATTCTTCATCGAAGGGCAAAATATTCATCTTGCCATTCAAATTTTTATTCTGTAATCTTCTGTTTATTTATCCAGAAAGATGATTCTCCCTTAATGAGATGCATAATTTTCTGAATAGTCTGGTCAACTCCGAGTGATACCAAGCAATGGCAGTGGTCAGAATATCCATTGACACAGTCTATAAAAATATCTTTTTCTTTGGCATTTTCTCTGATATGTTGCCAAACCATTTGTCTCGTCTCTTTTGTATTGAATAATGCCTCTCGATTTTTGGTGCTCCAAACAAAATGAATATAGATTTTGATGAAAGGCATAGTTTTTTTGTAAATAATTAATTAGCTCGTTATAGAAATATGTTTTGGCTAAAGCCGATTAGGATTGTATTGATTTAGTACCTCCAGCTAAAGCAGGAGGCAATTGAAACAGAAAAAAAATCTCAGTAGCAAGAATGTAATCATCATTTTCGGCTTTAGCCAAAATTAATTGCTAAAAATCAGATCACAACCTTACATTATTGGTATCCTTAGTACTATGAATTTGGCTAAAACCAATTTGATAGTTCAATTTATTGTACCTCCAGCTAAAGCAGGATGCGAATGATTTTTTATTCACTTCAAAGATATAAGCCAAAGTATATTGTTTAATAATTTATCTGCACAAAGTTATTTTTGAAATAGGCATTTGTTTATAATTATATTGCCAATAGTTTTGGTCTTACAGTATTACAGAAGGCATTTAAAGTTTCATATTTACATTGGTCGGCCCTTGTAAATCCACAATTTTTAAAGGTTAGTCTTAGATAATTAATGAAAGGAATATCCCAACCAATAAGTAAACTATCAATAGATGGAGAGGCTGTTAATTCAAGATTATAACAAGAACCGCTTATATTATCCTTTTGCAAATAATCACCTGCCAATAGAATCTCATTTAGGTCATAGTCGTCATAAATCAAATCAGTCAGTAAAGTCTTAATTGGCGGAATATCTATAGGGTCGGCACCTTCCCAAGGAATATCAGGATACATTTTCCAGTCCCAGCAAAAATTACAAGAGCCCACAATTCTATAAAAATATTCTAACGACAAAGGGATGTATCCGGCATGTTTAAGTTTAGATTTTAACTTAACTAATAGCAAGTCAACATCTGGGTCTGGTGGCAGAACTGGTATCTGCCAGTCATATTCTGTAGGAGATACAAATTTATAGTCAATGTTTTTTAACTCATTATAAATGATATCCAGATTCAATTGAACTCTTTTAAAGGTTTCTTTTAGAATCAAATCTATTTGAATGAAGTTTTTTGAACTGAACGCTTCTTGCCCTAACACCAGAAGTTCTTCGTAAACTTCTACCGTCTCACCTTTTAAATACCTGTCGAGTAGTGTCATCATGTAGAATTATAGCTGAATTGTAAATATGCAAAATTTTGGAATAATTCTCATTCAGTCATTGTTTCTGCCGTTTTTAAAACGGCTTTTTTGTTCCGTTCATAAAGAACCCCCTAATTCTTTGATGTCTGAGTGATATTAAAAGAATTGTTTCGAAAATGAGTTTACCTAAAACCATTTAGAAAAAAGAATATGTTGACAGTAGTCCGTTGTATGGTAATCAACATTAATAGATTTTTGTAAAATGGATATTAAGCAAAAATTTGGCAAAAATCTCAAAAGACTGCGATTAGAGAAGAATCTTTCTCAGGAATCCCTTGCACTAACTGCCGACTTAGACAGAACATACATTCCAAGTATTGAAAAAGGTTTACGAAATGTATCAATTACTGTTATTGAAAAGTTAGCTATTGCACTTAATACCGACATTTCTGAATTCTTTAAAGACTAACAAATGGACTTATTAGAAAAATATATAAATAGAAAATTTGGTATCGACGAAAATAAGTTTTTGGAAGTTCTAATAAAAAGCCCGGGAGCCGAAGGCTATATTTTAGGCAACATTGGAGAAGAACTTTTTAAAGAATATGCTAATTCAATAGGATATGAAGCTTTAAGAATTAAAGAGAAACCAGAAGGCGGCAATAATGCTAAAAGTGTAGATGCTAAAGGAGATTTTTACATTAGAAAAATTGGTAATACAAAAGACGAATGGCTCGTTGTTGAATGTAAAGGAGTAAAATCTAATGCTGAAAAACGTTGTGGACTTACTAATCCAACTTCTTGTTTGACTTTATTGTACAAACATTCAGTTGAAAGAGCAAAACATGTTGAAAGTATCTACAAGTCAGGAAATTTAGCTTATTTACATGCAAAGAAACAATGGGAAGAGAAAAATAATGGAAAGTTTTTCCCATCATTTGGTTGGAGCAAAACTAACCCTGGTGCTGGCGTACCTGATTTAACAGGGCTTTGGCTAAGCAAAGTTGAAATTAAGGAATGGTTAGATACTTTTAAGGCAAGTGATTTTGATGAAAACGCCTATTGGGATTTGACAGCACCAATCAGACTTTTACAAACACATATGCCCTCAACAAGAATTGATATAGAAACTAATATAAAAAGTACAGGACCTTTAGTTTCTGAATTCAATATTTTATGTGTAGATCTATTTCTAAAAACAGGCAAACACGAATTTGTATTTGTGAATAGTACAAATCTAAACCATCAAGGCAAATCACCCAATCATTTACAACAGAATTACACAATTGATATTTTGACGGCAAAAGATGGATATAAACGCCACAATTTATTAAAACCTTGGTATAATGACCTCAATTTATGTATTGAAGAGACAATGCCTAAATACCGAAAATTGGATGAAAGTCAATTAGATAGAAGATAATTTGCAATTTACACATTTGTGGTGTATTTTTGTCACAAATGTGCAAAGTATGAATTTATTATTTGAACTACCACTTGCCAAAGAAGATAATCTACTAAAAAAATTTGAAGAAATCCATGATTATATCTACGCAAATGATGGATTATCGCCACAGCAAACATTGGAGGAATTTGTCAAAATTTTGTTTATCAAAATTTGTGATGAGAATGAAAACCTAAATCAGTTTAAAATTTCTTCGGAGGACTGGAACGAATTGAAATCTGGTAAAGTAAGCCAATCAATTGTAGAACGCATTTCAATTATTTTTGAACAGACTAAGCGAGTCTATAAAGATATTTTTGATTCGGACGACCGAATTAGAATTAGCCCTATTGCTTTAGGTTTTACAATAAATAAATTACAAGGAATTTCTTTAATAAATTCTTCTCAAGATGCAAAGGGTTTAGCATTTCAAAAATTCTTATCACATCACGAAAAAGACGGACGAGGACAATTTTTTACACCTGAACCTGTAATTGATTTTTGTGTGGCAATGATGCAGCCAAAGCCAAATGAAGCAGTCATTGACCCAGCATGCGGGAGTGGTGGTTTTTTAATGTCAGTTTTAAAGTATTTACGAAGTAATAACGCTGAACTGGATAGTAGCAAAATTGTATCTAAAAACCTATTTGGCTTGGATATAAATAAAAGTATTGCCCGAATTGCAAAAATGAAATTACTTTTGGAAGCAAATGGAAAAACAAACATTCTTTGTATCAATTCATTAGAGGATTTAGACAGTTTGAAACTTACTTTATCTCATTCACAAGGCTTTGATTTGGTTTTGGCAAATCCTCCATTTGGGGCAAAAATTACAAATCTATTAACCCTCTCGAAATTTGATTTGGGTCATAAATGGACTTCTTACGAAGGGGAATATAGTAAAACAAAATCTGTTTATCCAAACCAAAATGCCGAAGTTTTGTTTATTGAACGTTGCTTACAACTTCTAAAAGAAGGGGGTAGAATGGCAATTGTTTTGCCAAATGGTAATTTTGAAAACCCATCATTAGAGTATTTACGCTATTATATAAAGATAAAAGCAAAAATTTTAGCTATTATTAATTTACCACAAGAAACTTTTATTCCTTTTGGAACAGGAGTAAAAACGTCAATTTTATTTTTAGAAAAAGATACTCCAAATAAGTTTAGAAAGTATCCCATATTCTTTGGAAGAGTTACAAAATTGGGTTACCAAGGTAACAAAAATGGGACACCACAGTATAAAAAAGATAAATATGGACAAGTCATAAAAGATAATTTAGGGCAGCCGATTTTAGACGAAGATTTTAGTTTAATTGTTGATGCTTACAAAAAATTTCAAAGTGGGGAAGAAATTGAAAAGGATAATTCTTTTTCAATTAACTTCAGCGAATTAAATGGAAGATTTGACTATGATTTCTATTCGCCAGAAAATAGGAGAATGTTTAATAAGTTACATACAGGAAAAAGTGTTCGTTTAGGGGACATTTGCGAAATTATAAAAGTAAAAAGCAAAAAATTAAAAGACCAAAATCAGACTGTTGAATATGTTGAGCTTTCGGATATAAACACCCATTCTTATGAAATAATAAACTCAACAACTTATCAAGTTCACGAGTTACCCAGTAGAGCAAGTTATGAAATTGAAAATGGAGATATAATTACTGCAATTGCAGGAAATTCAGTAGGTACAAGAAAACACGCTACAGCATTAGTAAATAAAGACTTTGAAGGTAGTATTTGTACAAATGGTTTTAGAGTATTAAGAAATTTTAGAATAGATACTTATTATTTGCTTTACTTTTTAAAATCGGAAGCATTCTTAAAACAAATGTTCATGTATAGGACAGGTGCAGCCATTCCAAACGTTTCTGATTCAGACCTAGCAAATACATTAATTCATTTACCTAATGATAAGATAATAGAAGAAGTTAGTTCAAAAATGAAACGAGCGTTTGAACTTCGACAAGAATCAAGAAACCAAATCGAAAGTATTAGCCTTAAACTTGCTTAAAACTTTTTAGAGATGGTTACTGCTAAAATAGATACCCAATTTTAAGGTTAAACAAAAAAAACGCCCCAAACCACCGTCTGGAGCGTTTCCAAATTTATAGACTATTAACAATTAGTTTCCTCCTGTTCTGCGTTGTTCGGCTTCTGTGGCGGTGCTGCGGTTACGGGCACTTTTCACGTTCTGGTTACCGAACTTGTATGAGAACGATAAACGTACCTGTCTGCTATCCCAACGGTTATTCAGGGTCATATTTACGCCTGCAAAGTTGGTTTTGCCACTCCAGAAACTGGTCAGGAAGATGTCGTTGACGTTCAGGCGAAGGGTAGCCTTTTTCTTCCATAAGCTTTTTTGCAAACCTGCATTTACGGCATATTGCGCTTTGCCTTGCATGATACCATACACGTTTGGCGAATTGTACCACATAGATACTTCGGCCGACAAGTCTTTTGGTAATTTAAAGTTCTGACTTGTGTAGAAGTTGTATGCCCATTGACCTACATTCAGCGGTTGGTCTGATACTTCACCTTTGAATTTGTTATAAAAGAACGAGAAGTTGTTTTGGGAATTCCACCATTTGGTAATGGGTACGGGAGCACTAAAATTCACGTTCAGATTTTCAAATCTGGCAATGTTTTCCTGTGTCGCAAAGGTGATTTTCTCAGGGTCGATGCCTTGAATATTGTTGTATTTTTTCAGTTTCTCCAATACTTCTGGTACACTTACAGCATTTTTGATAACTTCCGACATAAAATCGTTGGTGATGCTATAACCTACGCTTGTTACAAAACCTTGTTTATAAGTATGTGTCAATTCGAACGAGTTAGTATATTGAGGCATCAGGTATTCGTTTCCTAACTGATACGTGTATGGGTCAAGGAAAAAGATGAACGGATTCAGTGAGTTATATCCAGGACGATCGATACGACGGCTGTACGAGTATGTTACCTGATTGTTTTTGTTGATGGTTTGGGTCAAAAACAAACTTGGGAATAACTTCACATAATTGCGTTCACGAGATTCGTTCAATGTTACTGATTTACCTTCTGAATGGGTATGCTCTACACGTAAACCCGCCTGCAAATTGAATTTCTTGCTTAATGGTGCGTTAAAATTGGCATAAGCGGCATTGATATTTTCGGTATAGATGAAGTAGTTGGTACGTCCTTTATCAACTTCGCCATTCTGATAGAAACGGATGTCGTTATCTGATTTTACCCAGCTGCTTTTTACCCCAAACTCCAGTCTTCCTTTAATTTTTGGTAATGGGTTTATATAATCAGCTTTTACGGCAAAAATGTTGTATTTATTGGGCGTATTACTGGTGATGTTGAGCGGTGTGTTGTACTCGGTTTCTACCTTATCTATATATTTATAGAATCTTGAAATCATGCCTCTTTCTATACCCTGGTTATCATACACCGAATAGTCTATGTCAGCAGTCAATTCTTTGCCTGTCGAATCAAATGTATGTTTCAGGTTGGCATTAAAAGTGGTGTTTGTCCAGGTTCTGATATTGCTTGAGGTGGTCAGCAGGCTTGAATCAGGCGTAACAGCACCAATCTTTTTTATATACGTAATGTTGCGGTTTGGATTCGAGCTTTCCCACGAACCTAAGTTGCCCGTTACCAGCACACCTAAGGTGGTTTTTTTAGTAGCGTAATAATCTGCGCCTAATTTATAGCTGAAATTCTGGTTCATCTGATAACGATAGGCATATTGTTCAAAAGTTTGTCCACCAATTTCTCTGACAAAGGCATTGTTATTGAATCGTTGGTTGTCAGAAAACGTAAGATTCGTAAACGTATTGAATTTGCCCTGACGGTTGTTTAGATTGAGGCTGGTATTGAACTTTGGCATGAGACCGGGCTTCATTGTTTCTACAGCGGTGAGTTCTTTGTTTAGCCCAGTTTTTAGAAAAGGGGGCAAACTTACGGCTCCTCCTACTGATACACTTCCGTTTGTACCAAAGTTTTTATTTTTCTTGGTTATAATGTTGATAACGGCTTTTCCGGCTGCATCGTAGCGTGACGATGGATTAGAAACAATTTCGATTTTCTCAATCTGGTCGCTGTTCATGCTTTTCAATAGAGTAGCCAAATCGCTTTGCGACATATACGTTTGCTTGCCATCCATTAGTATCAAAACGCCTTGTTTGCCTTTTACACTGATGTTGTCGTTATTATCAACCGTAACACCCGGAGATTTCTGTAAAACCTCTAAAGCGGTGTTACCGTTAGCCACTATACTCCCTTCCACATTTACCACCAGTTTATCGGCTTGTTGCTCAATAAATGGTTTTCTGGCTGTTACCGTTACTTCTTTCAGGTTCTGTGTATCTAACTCTAACTGAATGTTAGAAAGTTTTACCTCAAGATTTTCGGTACTGATAACAATCTTCGGAGAATAATATTTTCTATAACCAACCATTGAAACCGATACAATAAACTGGTTCTGGGTTTCGCTGCTCACAAATTGTTCGATTAAGAATTTTCCTTCCATATCACTTACACCACCTTTTACCAGAGTAGAGTCTTGTGCTTTCAACAATAAGACAGTGGCAAACGGAAGTGCTTGTTTTTTTTCGTCGTAGAGGCTTCCTGAAATCTTTCCTTTGGTCGATTGGGCAAAAGAAATTAAACTCGCTCCTGCCAGCAGGAGTGTTAGTAATAGCTTTTTCATTAGATTTAATTATTTACTTAGTAATAGCTTTGTTTTTTAGCGTATGCTTTTTAGAAGCAAATGCACTGTTGGTATGTATTGTTTTATTAATGCTTTTTCAAAAATTTTCTATTGTTTTCTTTCAACTATCCTATTAGATGGTAAAAGAGGTGCTCAGGTTACACTTTGTTTAAAAAACTGCCTCTAAAGGCTGAGACAGTTTTAATCTTAATTAACCTAAACTAAACTAAATATCGTAAGCTTTTTCATAATTTTCTGATACAAACTTATAGTACTTTGTAATGCAAGGTAACTGATATTACATAAGTGGTTTTAATAATATGATGAGTGGTAAAACCTTGCATAGAGTAGATTTAAATATTATTATTCTGACCGAAAAGAACAGATTTTTTAGATAGACAAGGCACATTTTGCAGATGTAGCCATCGGACCGCCGAAGCGGCAGCTACATCGAAAAAATGTAACGCAGTATATCTGAAAAAGATGTCTTTGTAGGGCGAATCATAATGTTTAAATATGCTCTTGTGTACTGTAGATGCAGCTATTTATAGTTCGGTTGCACCTAATTGTTAATTTTTTTTTCTGAAACAAATTCAAGTATATCTCCCGGCTGGCAGTCAAGTGCTTCGCAAATGGCCTCTAAGGTTGAAAAACGCACGGCTTTGGCCTTTCCGGTTTTTAAAATAGACAGATTCGGGAGGGTGATATCTACTTTTTCTGCTAAATCTGAAAGCGGCATTTTTCTTCTGGCGAGCATTACATCTAAGTTTACAATGATGGGCATTGGTAATTAATTTTAAATGTTGAACAGATGTATGACAATGCTTTTTTAGCTCCCCTTCAGGGGCGGGGGGCGGTCTTATACTGTCAATTCGTTTTCTTCCTGTAACTCTACACCTCGTCTAAAGATTTGCGCTACAATAAAAATAATTCCGGCAGCGAATAGAAACTGCAAATCAGTTCTGAAAGGGTTACTATTGATGTTACCTATGGCTCTTTCGAATAGATTCACCCAGAAGTCGCCAATTATATGCATTAACCATAAGCTGAATAAGGTAAAGCTTAGTTTCTCAACCCTCGAAACCACTCTTGTTGAAAAAGGTGAACTCAGGTTAATTTCTCTCAGAATTTTCCTGAGCATATCCCATATTTCAATCTGAATAACCGCAATGGTAATCACAAAAATCATTAACAATACATAAGGAAACACATGGTGGTTGTTTCGTAGATGGTCGAGATTAGTTCCTGTTGAAATCGGGAATTTATTAGTAAAAAAACCAATAATGTAAGGAACAATGAGGCGAATGGCATGAATAATGGCGCCTATATAGCCTACCAAGGCAATAATACGGGCAATGCTTAGTATCAGTTGAGCTCTGGTTTTCATAATTGTATTTGTTTTGCGTTTTTTTTAAACAGTTAATTCATTTTCTTCCTGTATCTCAACCCCACGCTTGAAGATTTGCGCCACTACATAGATAATTCCGGCAGCGAACAAAAACTGAAAGGCAGTTTTGAAATAGCCTACATCAAGACCAGGAATACTTTTGGCTAAGTATTTCATGTATAAATCGGCTATAATAAATAAACCACCTAACACCAGAATGATATAACTCATGTTTTCAAGCATTTTGGCTACTTTCATCGAAAAAGGTGTATTCAGATTTATTTCATCCAGAATATTACGCAGGCTTTCCCATATCTGCACCTGAATAATGGCAATAGCAATCACAAATGACATAAGCCCGATATAGGGTAATAAGTGGTCTTGTTTCAGAAAGTCAAGCCCTGTGCCGGTATCCGACCAGAGATTGTCATTGATAAAACCCATTATAAAAGGAATAATAATCCGGCCGGCATGAATGGCAGCTCCGATATAAATGATTAAAGCGATAATTCTGACTACACTTAGAATATTTTGTGTTCTCGTTTTCATAAGGTTTTAATTTTGATTGATTTGATGATACAAATGTATATGACTATTTATTGATAAACAATAAATATATGCTAATAAATAGTAAATTATTTATGAATAACAGTTTTTTAGTGATGAGTGGCACGAGCCTGCGTGGCACGCATATACTCGTCCGCAAGCGGCGTGTCACGCATATTGAGATGGAATAATTGAAATGGGAGAAAATAATTGGCAAGAAGGTTCTATAACTGTAATACGAAAACTGGGAAGTAATGGTGAGAGAAGGAAAATTAAGCTCCTCTATGCATAAAATGAAGTTTAGGAGAGATTATGGGTATGATATGTTTGTCAAGCTGTGCCATCGTGCGACGACCACGGCCTTTTACGGACGAGTATAAGCGTGACACAAGGCCATTATTTGCCTTTAACTGAAATAAGAAGTATTTTGCACAAATGTTATCAAAACTTAATGCAATATCAGATAAACCATATCTATCATCTATACAACCGAGGAAATAACCGACAAAAGCTGTTTTTTTACAAGAGATAATTATTTATTCTTTTTAGCAAAGATTCGGAAATTCCTACTGCCGCATTGTGATATTTTATCCTATTGCTTAATGCCCAATCATTTCCATTTTAAAATACGTGCTAATGAAAATTCAATAAAAACTATTACAATAAAAGACGAGGAAAGAAATGTGATTTCAGAAGCATTACGCAATCTATTAAGCAGTTATTCATTGGCTATTAATAAACAGGAAAGACGTACAGGGTCTTTATTTACCCAAAATACAAAGGTAAAAGATTTGAACCCTGCTCCTGTAGATTGGGAGTATCCAATAACTTGTTTTCACTATATTCACCAAAATCCTTATGTAGCTTTGTTGGTAGAAAAAATAGACGATTGGGAGTTCTCGTCTTTTAGAGATTATCATCAATTAAGAAATGGGACATTATGCAACCAAATACTGGCAAAAGAGGTTCTAAAAATAGATTTTGGTAATTTTTATGAAGAATCATATAAAAGCATAAATCCTGATAAGATTTTAAAAATCTGGTGATAGCTACCGTACCCGTCTTCGGACGAGTATAGGCATGACGCGGTAGAAGATTTTACTCTATTTTAAAATATGAAAATAGCAACTGCATTTTTAATGACACTTTTACACCTCTCTTGCATAGATACTAAACCGATATTTAGTATAAAAGAAGACTATCCGAGAGATGAGATAAAAGCTACGCATAAAAAAGTGGCTGTTTTGCCTGTTAATTATGTAACTAATGCTGATAGTGAGAATGCCTTAGAAAAGATGATGGACAGCAATACTGACCCGCTGGCCAGACAGGAAGAGAAAGCCCATAAATATCAACAAATGATTTATGAAGAATTATCTATCGCTAATAAACAAACAGACTGGCTTACTGCTCAGGCAACGAACAATATATTGAAAGAAAAGAACATTAATTTTCAGGACATCAGACAACTGTCGAAATCTGAAATAGCTAAACAGTTGCAGGTAGATGCAGTGATTTATTTTGATTTCTTTTTTAAAACTGAAGCCGTAAGTCAGACAGATGCGAAGAGCATTTTGCTTACCAATGATGACAAAAAAACTGTCGTGGAGTTTACAGTAGAAATTTATAGTGCTATAGAAGATAACCTGATATGGAAAGCAAAAAGCACGATGAGCAGACAAAAAATTTATTCACCGACACTTTTCAGAGAGTTGATAGGTCGTCAACTGGAGCCTGTTTTACCATTTAATTGAAAGATACTCAGAAGAAAATATAAACAGATAGTATGAAACTAATAAAAGTTGCTGCAGGAACGCTGAATCAGACTCCACTGGCCTGGGAGCAGAACCGCAAAAATATCATTGATTGCATCAAAGAAGCTGATAAGCAGAACGTGAGTCTGTTGTGCCTGCCCGAGTTATGTATTACAGGATATGGATGCGAAGATGCTTTTTATTCGTTTGATGTAACCGAACAGGCCAAAGAAAGTTTGTTAGAAATAGTGCCTTATACTTCAGGCATGATAGTCTCAGTAGGTTTGCCTATAAGATTTAATAATAAGGTGTTTAATACTTCTTGCCTGATAGCCAATAAGCGGATTTTAGGATTTGTATGCAAACAGCATCTGCCTAATTATGGCGTATTTTACGAAGACCGCTGGTTTCATCGTTGGGTAACGGGTATGCGTGATGAAATAGAGATAGACGAATTCAAGTATCCGATAGGCGACCTGGTTTTTGAGTTGAGTGGGGTGCGCATCGGCTTTGAGATTTGTGAAGATGCCTGGGTAGCTAATCGTCCGGGTAGAGTGTTGTTTGACAGAGCCGTTGACATTATTCTGAACCCGAGTGCCAGTCCGTTTTCATTTTCAAAATTTATGACCCGTGAACGTTTTGTGATTGATGGCAGCCGTTCGTTTGCTTGTAGCTATATCTATACCAATCTTCTGGGCAATGAGTCAGGCCGTTTGATTTTTGATGGTGATGCCATGATTGCTTCCGATGGAAATCTGTTGGTTTCATCGCCTCGTTTCGGGTATAACGATTTTTATGTAACCAGTGCTACCATTGATATTGAAGCACCAAAGGTGAATCATTCGCAAATTAAATCGCCGATACTGGCCAGTACCTGGAAAGTTGTTTCATTGTTCGACTTTCCTGAAATCAGACCTGTAGGCAATCAACATGCCGAATTAGAGCATTTTGAAAGAGGAGGCTACCTGAAAGAAGAAGAATTTGCCCGTGCGGTATCATTGGCTTTGTTCGATTATCTGCGTAAATCCCGTTCGCAAGGGTTTACAGTGTCTTTATCGGGTGGGGCAGATTCTTGCGCCTGCGTAGCTCTGTGTGGATTAATGATTCGGCTGGCCGATGAAAGCATTGGTTTAGAGGCATTCAAAAAGAAGTTATCCTATATCAAAAAAATACAGGATTGTAAGACGGTAGAAGAAGTAACCAGAGAAATGATTCATAGTATTTATCAGGGTACAGAAAACAGTTCTACTGATACTTATGAGTCGGCAGAGAGTCTGGCTAAATCAATTGGAGCAACTTTCTACAATGTAAATATCAACGGTCTGGTAGAAACCTATAAGAATTTGATTGAAACCCAGATAGGCCGTAACCTGACATGGGAAACAGATGATTTGCCTTTGCAGAATATTCAGGCAAGGGTACGTGCCCCAAGTGTATGGTTACTCACAAACTTATATAACCATCTGCTACTGGCAACGTCTAACCGCTCAGAAGTAGCAGTTGGGTATTGCACGATGGATGGCGACACGGCAGGGAGTATCAACCCGATAGCAGGGATTGATAAATTCTGGCTAAAGCAATGGTTGGTCTGGTTAGAAACCATAGGATGTGAGGTAAAAGGTAAACATATTAGAATTGAAGGTTTGCACAAAGTAAATAATCTGCAACCAACAGCAGAATTACGACCATTAGACCAGAAGCAGACCGACGAAAAAGATTTGATGCCTTATGAAGTGCTGAACGAGATTGAGAAAGTAGCTATCAGAGACAAAAAGCCACCTTTGGAATGTTTGTTATTTATGGAAGCACAATTTGCCGGACGTTTCGACAAGGATACGCTGGCAACCTGGGTAGAAAGATTTTTCAGACTCTGGAGTCGTAATCAATGGAAACGTGAACGTTATGCGCCAAGTTTCCACCTGGATAGTCATAATCTCGACCCCCGTAGCTGGTGCCGCTTCCCGATTCTGAGTGGTGGTTTTGAGAAGGAATTAGAAGATATGAGAGAATATCTGGCTAAGGGAGAACGGAAAAAGGCTAAAGGAAGAATTGGGTTTTAACCATTTTGGCACGGTTATTTTCGAAAGAGCATAGTCGTGCCACAGTTTATTTTGTTGCCGCATTGTCAAGGTTTTTCACGACAGACAATACAATCACACTCTTTACCTTTCTTAATCCATTCTTTTTATTTAATATCCAATATTTTCTACTCAAACCTGTATTTATACGGCAATTGCCGTATTGAATGAGAGACAAACAGGAGGTTAATTTGTGGCGATTATTATTCGCTATCAAATAAACCTTAACAGATATGATTAGAATCATACTCACCGCCCTATTCCTTGTTTCAGGTCTTAATACTTTACTTGCTCAGTCAGGCACCATAGCTACCGATGGGGTATATGTACCCAGAATATCAACCGCTCAGCGTAATGCTTTAAATGCTCCCGTGAATGGGCAGATGATTTATAATACCGACGACGATTGTTTCAATATCTATCAGAAAGATGTCTGGCAGAAACTTTGTGGGTATCAGATGGCTGTAAACCAATCAGATGCCTGGTTTAGAAAGGCTTTTTTTGGTGGTACTGCCCGACGAGATGCCGTTGGTTTTTCAATTGGTGATAAAGGCTATATCGGCACAGGAGGTATTACAGCTGCTATTAGTGATTTCTGGGAATATAACCCAACTACTGATGTCTGGACGCAGAAAGCTAATTTTGGCGGTGGTGTCCGAACAAGTGCTGTTGGTTTTTCGATAGGTAATAAAGGCTATGTCGGAACGGGAACCGGAGCAAGTTCGGCAGTCAAAGATGATTTTTGGGAGTACAATCCTGCTACTAATATCTGGACACAGAAAGCCAATGTTGGTGGAGGTACCCGAAATAGTGCTGTGGGCTTTTCTATCGGTAATAAAGGCTATATTGGTACAGGAACTAATAAAGAAGATTTCTGGGCATATGATACAACTGCCAACGCCTGGAGTCAGAAAGCTAATGTAGGTGGTGGTGTACGAGCCAATGCCGCCGGTTTTTCAATGGGAAATAAAGGCTATATCGGAACAGGTATAAATGGAAGTACAAGAAAGGCAGATTTCTGGGAATATGACCCATCAGCCAATACATGGACACAGAAAGCCAATTTCGGAGGAACTGCCCGAAATAGTGCTGTAGGTTTTTCTTTGTTGGGTAAAGGTTATATTGCTTCAGGAAATGTAGGAGTTCCTGAAAACGATTTATGGGAATATAGCCCAAATGCTAATACCTGGACAGAAAAAAAGAGTTTCTGGCGTGAAGGCCGTGCAGATGCAGTTGGGTTTTCGATAGGCAATATAGGGTATGTAGGCACGGGTTATTCTATTAGCGCCCGTTCAGGTGAAACCTATCTGACGAATGATTTCTGGGAATACACTCCTAATATAACCAACCTGAGTATAGACGGTAATTTAAGCATTGGTGGCATACTCAATAGTCCTGAGTTTGTGGCACCTACATTACTGAATAACTGGGTAAATTTTGGAGGTGTTTTTTCAACAGCCGGATATTATAAAGACAAAGAATCGGTAGTTCATCTGAAAGGGTTTATGAAAGGAGGCACTACTACTGCTTCAACTAATTTATTTGTTCTTCCCTATGGTTATCAGCCTGCTCAAACAATGATTTTTACAGTAGCCAGTGGCGATGGAACCTTTGGACGGATAGACATTACTTCTCTTGGAGAAGTTAAATTTATGAGCGGTGTCAATACCTATCTGAGTCTGGATGGTATCACCTTCAGAACAGACCAGTAAAGTAGATTGGCACACTCTGCTGTTCAGAACTGATAAGCGACTTACGTGCATTTTATTGAATACTATCTGGCACTTTTCAATGACTATTTTGGTAAAATGAATTATCAATTAAAAAAGTCTCAACTTTGCTGATATCCACCATAGTTGAGACTTTTTTATTAGCCAATTCAATAAATTTATCAGTTTATATCCCTTACCACACCGTTATCCTCTCCCCTTCAGGCTTATACATTTTATCTCCCGGTTGCACATTAAATGCCTTGTAGAAAGGGGTAAAATTCATTAATGGGCCGTTTACACGCCATTTGGCGGGTGAGTGCGGATTGGTATTGACATACATGCGCATATAGGCGTCTTTGGTTTTTACACGCCAGATACGGGCAATCGAAATAAAGAATCGTTGCTCAGGTGTAAATCCATCTATTTTTTCACCTTTCTTGTATTGATCGGTCAGCTTAAAGGCATCAAAGGCAATGGCAATTCCGGCAATGTCGGCTGTGTTTTCGCCTACGGTTAAAGCACCTTTTACATGCACTGAATCTAATACGGTGTACTGATTATACTGGTCTATTACCTGTTGGGTACGGGCTTTAAATTTCTTAAAATCCTCGTCTTTCCACCAGTTTTTCACATTACCTACTTTGTCAAATTGCGCTCCCTGGTCGTCGAATGAGTGGGTAATCTCATGACCAATCACCATGCCTATGCCGCCATAATTCAACGCATCGTCGGCATTCAAATCAAAATAAGGTGGTTGCAGAATACCTGCCGGAAAAACAATTTCATTGAGCGGAGGATTATTGTAGGCCGTTACAGTTGGCGGTGTAGTACCCCATTCAGTACGGTCAACTGGCTTACCTAATTTTGATAGCATATAATTAAAATCGTTCTGACTGGTAGCCAGACGGTTTTCAAAATAAGTCCCACGGTTGATTTTCACGGCCGAGTAGTCTCTCCATTTATCAGGGTAGCCAATTTTTTCGGTAAAGGCATACAGTTTTTCTTTGGCCTTGGCTTTGGTTTCATCACTCATCCAGTCGAGTCTGGTAATACGGGCTTCAAAAGCGGTTTTCAAATTATCTACCAATACCCGCATACGTTTCTTGGCCTCTTCCGGAAAATACTTTTTCACATACAATTGTGCCAGTCCATGTCCAAGCGACCTGTCCACAGCCTCAGTAATTTCTTCACCACGTGGTTTTTGTGTAGTCTGTCCTGTCAGAATCTTTGAATAATCAAACGCTGCCGTAGTAAAATCTTTGCTCAGAAAATCGGCATAGGTGGTCAATGATTTTGCCTTTAAATACGCTTTCCAGTCTTCTATAGAGGCCGAAGTGAGTAAAGTGTTCAAACGGTCATAGTAAGCAGGTTGCTGCATATTCAGCGTGTCCACTTTTACGCCTAAGCCGCTAAAATAGGCTGCCCAGCCGATATTGGGCTGTTTGGCAACAATATCTGTCAGCTTCAACTTATTGTAATTGGCCTGTACATTTCTGCGCTCGATATTAGTTTTGTGCGAAGCCGCCAGTTCTTTCTCAATGGCATAAGCAGCCGACGCCATTTTAGCCGCAGCCGACGCCTCTGTACCTGATAGTACGAACAATTTAGTAAGATAAGCGACATATGCCTTTTGAATATTAAGTGTAGAAGAATCGGTTCTGAAATAATAGTCTCTTTCAGGTAAACCGATGCCTGTTTGCGACAAGTTGGCGATGTTGATGGCGCTATTTTTAATGTCAGGCCCTACCCGAAAACCGATGATGGAGTAATTGTTAGACTTGGTTTGTTCGGTTACAAATTTCATCAGCGACGCTACATCTTTGATACCATCAATGCTTTTGAGCAAAGGTTTGATGGGTTCGTAGCCACGTTTGTTGATGGTAGCAATATCAAGCCCCGAGGCATAAAAATCACCTACTTTCTGTTCGATACTTCCTGTCGGACTTTTAGCGGCAGAAACGCTGTCGAGAATGCCCTGCATACGGATACGCTGCGGAAAATTCAGAAATGAATAAGACCCTACACCCGTTTGCGTAGAAGGAATCTCTACAGAATTATACCATTTCCCGTTGACATACATAAAGAAGTCGTCGCCGGGTTTAACAGTCGGGTCAATATCGGTAATGTGTACTTTCTGCGCCAATGCAGGTTGGATACCCACCAAAGCCAATAGCAGAAGAAGGGCAAGAGGAAAAATTTTTTTCATGTTTTGTTTCAGAGTGTTGAGTAAGCGTGATTTTTAGTGGAAAAATACGAAAAACATTTTTCTATCCAAAGAAACAAAAACTTTGTATATTTCTTGTCAAACCCTATTTACTATTTATGGATGAACTGCATACTGAGCATGACATAGAGGCAAAAAAAGCTATACTTGCTGATGTAGAAAAATTTGGATGTCATTTTGCTTTAATCCCTCACGATAACTATTTACCCGGTTTTGCTTATACAATTGGGTTATACAAAACTTATGGACATCCTGAAATAATTTGTTTTGGATTGAAAACAGAAGTACTGGGAAGTATTCTTACACATGTGCAGGACTTAATAAAAAGCGGTGAATCATTTACACCAAACCAATTGTATTCCGGCTTTCTGGAAGGTTATTCCATTCGGTTTGTTAAAGTGAATAAAGCATTTTATCCCGACTATCTGGGATATGCAGGTTGGTTTTATGATATGGTTTTTAATTTTTCGGTACTGGAATTGGTATGGCCTGATAAACAACATAATTTCCCGTGGGATGAGGATTTTAATCCTGACTGGAAGTTTAGTCAACCGTTACTTGATAGAAATATGGATTTTAAATTTTATGAAGAAAGGAATTTAGCCGTTTATACAACCAAGCAAGCATTTGAGGGAGACCCCATTTTATATGTGTATCATAATGAAGATGGAGACTGGCAATTTCATACGAGTTTAAACCCTGATTTGAATGATGCTAAATTGGTATGTCTGGAAGAAATCACAAAACTCGACCCCTCTATCAACGAAATATATCATTTACAATATGGTTGGCGTGCATGGAGAAATAGTAAAAAGGATGATTGGGAGTGGATTGAAAATGAGCCAAAGGATTCTGACTCAAACTAAAATACTTTTCACTGGCAATATGAATTTTGGCTAAAGCCTATAAGGATACTGTTTTCTTTTTACCCCCATTTAAAAATGGGGCAATTGATTCAATTCCTCATCAATTGCCTCCAGCTTTAGCTGGAGGATACTAAATTTATAATATCCTAATTGGCTTTAGCCGAAATGTTTTACTCGCAATCAATTAAACCCAAATTTCTGCAAGCCTTCTTTGCTGATTTTCAGCGCTTCGAAAGGTTTCATGCCGTCGAAAGTCTGGTCTTGTTCTACTATATAGTATTTCATGCCCGAAAGCTTTTTATGCGCCAGAATTCGCTTGAAATCTATTTTTCCTTGTCCGACAGGCGCAAAACGCTCTTGCGAATCCATGTCTTTTACATGCCACATTTTGAAACGACCCGGATATTTCTTGAAATAATCTACCGGGTCAACGCCTGCTTTGGTTACCCAATATAAATCCATCTGGAAATTCACATATTTAGGGTCAAGTTTTTCGAGCAGATAATCTATCGGCACAATGCCATCTTTATTCTTTTCGAACTCAAAATTATGATTATGATACAGAAACTCTAATCCGGCATCTTTGGCTTTATGCGCAATCGTGTTCAGAATATTGGCCAGTTTCTCTACATCTGGATCCATTGTTAAACTTTTGGCCTTGGGGTCATATTTAAACATGCCCATCGGAGGCACCGGAGCGATAAAATATTTAAAACCTGCAGCTTTTACGTCTGCCACCAGTTTATCTGCATTATCTAAGGTCATAGACCCCATGTGAACTGAAATAGGTGTAAGTCCTAAGCTTTTCAGATAAGATTTGAATTCGTCAGGAGTCATTCCATAAAATTTGCCATCTTTATAATCTACTGCTTCTATGTATTTAAAACCCAGGTCTGCCACTTGCTTCAGGGTAGCTTTAGGGTCTTTGCCCATTTCATTGCGAACAGTATAGAGTGTCATACCTCCCGATTTCTTCTGAGAAAAACCAGATAAGCTCACCGACAGCAGAATAGCCAGACTTAAAAGTCTGAAAAAAAGTACTTTTTTCATTTGATAAGAGTTTTAGAGAATATTTAATGATGAGGTTTATCTCATTCCGGAAGCAAATGTAGGAAACAATTATCAATATCTAAAAAAAAGACAATAAAGAAATTTATAGTTTTTTCTTCGTACAATCCAAAAATGAGTGGATGAGAATTTGTTTCAGAACCTAAAAAGAGACGAAATCACCTTTGGTTGAAGCCAATTGGATAATTGTTTTTCTGTTAGCCCCATTTAAAAATGGGGGCTATTGATTAAATTGCTTTCTCAATTACGTTAGTAGCAGAGGCCGGGCAGCCAAAATGTATAGTTCTTAATTTTACCCAAAATATTTTTCTCCATTGAAAAAATTCATTAAAATCCTCACCTGGTTTATGATTGTATTGGCAATATTAGCTATAAGCCTGCTTACTTTGTCTGATAATACACCCCTTGAAGAAACCGACTATTATGCAACCACCCAAAGGCAACTTAAAAGCCTTAAAATCGGTGGCGGATACGGAAACGCTCTCAGAGGCGGGTGGAGCAAAGAAAATATTCCGACAAATGCTGAGACTTATATTGCCGGATACGGCCTTCGTGAAAATCCGGCGACGTCGGTACATGATAGTATCTATGTGCGTACTATTGTTTTAGATAACGGACAACAAAAGGTAGCCATGATTACGATGGATTTGCTGATTGCGCCTCCGTTGGTTGTAGCGCAGGTAATTCCGGCTTTGGGGAAGATGGGTTTTGGACGTGAGCAGATTTATTTCAGTGCTACACATACACATAGTAGTGCAGGTGGCTGGGCGGGTGGCCCTGCAGGTCGGGCGATGGCTGGCCCCAGAGACGACCAGATGATTAAAACCATTGCCGAAGCTATTGTGAGAAGCGTAAAAAAGGCTGAATCTACGGCATCTGATTGTACGATAGGATTTCAGAAAATTAACGCCAGAGACTATATAACCAACCGATTGTTTGGAGAAACAGCTCTTGAAGACCCGTGGCTGCGTATCATGAAAATAGAAAAAGCTAATCAGGAGTCGGCATTGATACTCACTTATGCCGCCCACCCTACTGATATTCCGAAGGCTGATAACCGCATAAGTGCCGACTATCCGGGCATGTTAGTGAGGAATCTGGAGAAATCAGGATTCTGTAATTTCGCTGCTTTTTTTGCAGGAGCAGTAGGCAGCATGCGTCCGGCAGATAATGGGGAAGATGCTTATAAAAAAGCTGAATTGATTGCCGACAATCTCGCTAATCTCATCAAATCCGGTACAGGCTCGTTAAAAACAGATACTACTTCGCTTATCCGGACGGTTTATTTTCCGCTGGCTTTGCATGAGCCTCAACTGCGGTTAAGTAAACATATCCGCATTCGTCCGTGGGTATTCAACTGGTTGATGGGCAAGCAAGAAGTCGGCATGAATGCCTTACGTATCGGCGATATGGTCTGGATTGGCACCCCCTGCGATTATTCAGGCATGTTATATGGATTATCTGATGCCGTAGCCCAAAAAGTGGGCAAGGATTTAATAATTACCTCGTTTAATGGTGGATACGTAGGTTACATTACCCCTGACGAGTATTACAACGAACATAAGATGGAAACGCAGGAAATGAACTGGTTCGGGCCATATAACGGGCGGTATTTTGGGGAGGTGATTGATGGGTTGGTTGTTGGCGTGGGGAGGTGAATTCCTCCTCAACCCTCAGAGTCCAGTCCTTTTGCCTGGCTTTGGCTTACACACACAGTATTATGCCGTTTGGGAGGCACTGAGGGAGAATAAATAACCACTCAATAAATGGAATTGTGTAAGTTATTTTTATAAAGCATATTTGCTTGATGCCCTGCGATGGGTTAAGAAACAATCATTTAAACTATTGCAGGTGAAAAATCAAATAAATTTTGTCAGTACATCTAAATCTTACACAAAATACCATTGTCTTATGAAGTTTCTCTTTTACTATGTTGCATTGGCTATACTAAGCCTTAATACCTTGGCTATTGCTTCTCCAAAACTATCTTTTAAGCTTTCTGATAAAAATCCTGATAAAAAAGTAAGTGTAAAATCACTCAGCACTACTCCGGAAACCGATACGATTGTAGATTTTGGCAGTATTTTCAGGCAAATGTCTAACATCGGTACCTTGAATATTGGTGTAGCCACTGAAGTAACAGCCACTTCAGGCGTTGGAACAACTTCTACAGACGATTCTGCTACTACTTCAGGCTCAAATCAGGCAGTAGCACAAAAGTTGGTAGTTGCCTCAGATACTTCATTCATCACTCGCTGGAATCTGGCAACCGCAGGTTCGGGAAATACACAATTGCTTTTTGACATATCTATCTCAGGCCCGGTGAGCTATACCTGGACGACCGTTCCTGCCGGGACAAGTGGTTCAGGAACCTTTACCGTACAAGGTGCATATATTACAGGATTGCCCGCAGGGGCAACGATTGATCTGAGCATAAGTCCAACCAATTTTCATCGAATCATGCTTGACAGTAGGGCAGATAAAAATCGACTAATAGACATAAAACAGTGGGGTACAGCGGCCTGGACTTCGATGGCATCTGCATTTTATGGGTGTACTAATTTAGCTGTTTCAGCAACTGATATTCCTGATTTATCGGGCGTTACCGATATGTCGTTTATGTTTGCCAATTGTGTTAATCTTAATGGCCCTGCCAATATAGGTTCATGGAATACTTCGACAGTCACCAATATGAGTTTTATGTTTTATCGTACCTTCGCTTTTAATCAGAATATTGGTTCATGGAATACTTCGACAGTGACCAATATGGCTTATATGCTTCAAAGTGCCTTCGCTTTTAACCAGAATATAGGTGCATGGAACACTTCGGGAGTAACTAATATGACTAACATGTTTTATAATGCCAGTGCTTTTAATCAGAATATAGGTGCGTGGAACACTTCGGCAGTGACCAATATGGCTAATATGTTTAATGGTGCCAGTGCTTTTAATCATGACATTGGTGCATGGAACACTTCGGCAGTGACTAATATGGCTAATATGTTTAATGGTGCCAGTGCTTTTAATCAGAACATTGGTGCATGGAATACTTCGGCAGTGACTAATATGAGTTATATGTTTTATAATGCCGGCGTTTTTAATCAGAACATTGGTGCATGGAATACTTCGGCGGTGACCAATATGACTAATATGTTTTATGGAGCAAGCGCTTTTGATCAGAATATAGGTACATGGAATACTTCGGCAGTGACCAATATGAGTTACCTGTTTTCAGGTGCCAGTGCTTTTAATCAGAATATAAGTGCATGGAACACTTCGGGAGTAACTAATATGACTAACATGTTTTATAATGCCAGTGTTTTTAATCAGAATATAAGTTCATGGAACACTTCGGCGGTGACTAATATGTCTAGCATGTTCTCTGGAGCCAGTGCTTTTAATCAGGATATTGGTTCATGGAGCACTTCGGCGGTGACTAATATGAGTTTGATGTTTCGTTACACCATTGCTTTTAATCAGGATATTAGTTTGTGGAATACTTCAGCGGTGACCAATATGAGTAATATGTTTTATTATGCCAGCGCATTTAACCAGAACATTGGTTCATGGAATATAGGAGCAGTTACTGATATGAATAGTATGTTTTATGGGGCAAGAGCTTTTAATCAAAGTCTGGCAGCGTGGGGGACAAAATTTAACCCTAATGTTAATCTGACTTTTTTACTTAATAACTGCGGTATGAACATCAGTAATTATGATGCTACCCTGGCTGGTTTTAATGCTGGCACGCTAACAGGCAGAACAATGGGAGCCGCAGGGCTTAAATATTGTACTTCGGCAACCGACAGAGCTAATCTGGTTTTAGCTACAAGCAGTGGCGGAAAAGGCTGGACTATTACTGGTGATAGCTATGGAACCCCTGCTAACCCTACAAGCACTAACAACCCAACCATATGCGCTGGCGCTACAGCATCATTAAATGCTACGTGTACAGATGGAATAGTAAGTTGGTATAATGCAAGCAGTAGCTCGCTGCTTTCAACGGGCTCTCCTTTCGTTACACCCAATTTAACTACTGCTACTACTTATCAGGTTCGTTGTGAAATGCAAGGTGGAACGCCACCCGGTGGAACGCCACCCGGAGCCAGTTGTACCAGTGGTTTCGTAGCAGTTTCAGTAAGCATAGATACGATAGCTCCTCCAACGAATGTAACGGTAAGTAAAACCGTTATTTGTGCCAATACCCAAGTTACCTTATCAGCTACCTGCGCCACAGGAACACCCATCTGGTATAACCAGCCGACAGGTGGAACGGCAATCGGTACAGGAACCCTTGTGCAATCACCCAGCACCACTACTACTTATTATGCAGGCTGTACCAATGGAACCTGCCCATCAGGCAGCCGGGTAGCTACGGCTACGGTGGCAGTGACGGATATAGGTTCCAATCTCAACCTGACTACCAATCTTTCAGGCACAAGCATTCAGGCCTCATCAAATACCATAACAGCCACAAATACCATCCTGACTGGTGCCAAAGTGCGGTATGTGGCCAGTCAGAGTATTACTTTACTCCCACAAACTGGGGGTAGTTTTCAGGTAAACAATGGGGCTGTGTTTGCGGCGGAAATTATGCCATTGGTGGGGTGTAATTGAGACCTAAAGCGAGTGTTAAGTACTATATTACAATCGCAGTTACTAACACCACTACTAACAAACCCACCACCCCAACAAAACAAAAAACCGTAACTAACTGAAAATCAATTAATTACGGTCATTTATTTGTTCACTGCGTACCCAGAGCCGGAGTCGAACCGGCATGCCCGTGAAGGCATTGGTGTTTGAGACCAACGCGTCTACCGATTCCGCCATCTGGGCATTTGCTTTCGGTATTATTCGAATTGGGATTGCAAAGGTAGGTGTTTGCGTTTACAATTCAAAATTACTTTTTAAAAAAATTGCGAATTAGCGAATGGTGAATTAGTGAATATTATTAAACCATATTCTACATTAAATTATTCGCTAATTCACCATTCGTAATTCACGATTAAACCATTAGTAATTCGCTATTCATCATTCCTAAATCCTCACTATCTCCGCCCCAATAGCATTCAGGCGGCCGTCAATATTCTGGTAACCTCTGTCTATTTGTTCGATATTGTCGATGATGCTCGTGCCTTCGGCTGATAGAGCGGCTATCAGTAAAGATACCCCTGCACGTATATCCGGCGAACTCATACGGATGCCTCTTAGTTTGTGCTCACGGTTCAAACCGATTACGTTGGCACGGTGTGGGTCGCAGAGAATAATCTGTGCACCCATGTCAATCAGTTTATCTACAAAAAACAGTCGGCTTTCAAACATCTTCTGGTGTATCAGTACTGTTCCTTTAGCTTGTATGGCTGTTACCAGTACAATCGAAATCAAATCAGGGGTAAAGCCCGGCCAGGGAGCATCGTAGATAGTCAGGATAGAGCCGTCAATCAACGAACTGATTTCATAATGGGTTTGTGCCGGAATATGAATATCGTCTCCCCTGAACTCCATCTGAATCCCTAATTTCTTAAATACATCGGGTATAATTCCCAACTCCGGTATTTTGCAGTTCTTAATCGTGATTTCTGATTGGGTCATAGCCGCCAGACCAATAAAACTTCCAATCTCAATCATATCAGGCAACATGGTATGCTCGCAGCCGTGTAGTTCTTTTACTCCTTCAATATGCAGTAAATTAGACCCTACACCTGTAATTTTTGCGCCCATACTATTCAACATCTTACTCAACTGTTGCAGGTAAGGCTCGCAGGCAGCATTATAGATAGTGGTAGTTCCTTCGGTCATTACAGCGGCCATCAATACGTTGGCTGTACCTGTTACCGAAATCTCGTCCATCCATACATACGCTCCTTTCATTTTTGAGCCTTCTACGGTATAAAAGGCATCATTTGGGTCATAGATAAACTCTGCACCTAATTTCTGAAAACCTGTAAAGTGGGTATCCAAAGGTCGGCGACCGATTTTATCTCCACCCGGGCGAGGTGCTTTCCCTTTGCCAAAGCGGGCAAGCATCGGCCCTAATAGCATGATAGACCCACGCAACGCAGACGCTTTATCTTTGTATTCAGGGGTTTCGAAATAATCAAAATTTACTTTATCGGCCTGAAAACGATAGGAACCCTCTCCTACTTTCTCACGGCGCACCCCCATATCTACCAGTAACTCCATCAGTTTGTTGACATCTCTGATATCGGGTATGTTATGAATGGTTACAGGTTCTTTGGTCATCAGCACGGCACATACAATCTGCAGTGCTTCATTCTTAGCTCCCTGTGGTACAATCTCTCCTTTTAGTTTTCGTCCTCCTGTTATTTTAAATGATGCCATATTTCAGAATATCAAGCTATTGTTTTGAAAAGAATGGGCGTAGGTTTCAATACGCATTTATCCTCCGATATGAATTACCGTCTTCTTTTGTTGTTATTATTGTTGTTGTTTCTATCGTTTTTATAACCACCGCCAAAATTCTTGTTGCGGTTATCCCGGTTATCACGATTACGGTTATCTCTGTCTCTGTTATCACGGTCGCCTCTGTCGCGGAATTGTCCCTGAGCCTGTTGTGGCTGCGGGATTCTCTGACGGCTACCATTTCCATCTTTAGGCGATGATTCCATCAATCCGTCACGACGGAGTGCATCAATTTCAGCTTGAAATCTGAATCCTGATAGTTCAAGAATTTGCTGCAAACAATCGTCTGTTTCGATGGTATCTTTGTTCCAGGTCTGATAAAAGTTTTTCATCAGTCTCACCATGTACGAGATAAAAGCCTTACGGTCTTCAATATCTTCGGTAATCATGGCTTTCAGAATCAATAACTCAAGGTTACGACCATAGAAGCGATGTTTCAGATGATGCTGATTATAAGGAATCAACATAGGTCTTTTGCCCAGAATTTCTTTCGGCGGTGCCGGAAAAGGACTATCTACATCAAGGTCAAAATTGGCAATGATGTATAAATCGTCCCATAGTTTTTTTGAATAATCAATGCCTTCACGCATATTCGGGTGAATCTGACGCATCAATTCTACCAGAATATGGGCATATTTGGTTCGTTGCTCTTTGTCAGGCAGACTAATGATATAATCTGTTAATTTCTGAATGTTACTACCGTATTCTTTCACGATATATTAAAATGTAAAAGTGATTTTATATAAAGCCTGTAAAGGCATTTTTTGTTTTTCGTAGAGACGTATTGCAATCGCACGGCGAACCGTACGTCTCCGAGGGTCTGCAACCAAGTAATAATATTTATGTAGAATGTCTGAAAAGGATAGGTAATTGTTTTCATCCTGATAGACCTGCGGAGACGTACGGTTCGCCGCGCGATTGCAATACGTCTCTACAAAAAATGCTTATTTTAAAGGTTGTTCGGAAAATAAAACGCCACGGATTAACAATCCGTGCTACATAATAATGTTAATTCTATACGCATTATTGCTAAACACAGCAAAAGTAACAAAAATTAGCCGATGGGTTAAATTTTTATCTAATTTTGAACATAAATTTCAAAACTGATTTTAGATGTATTTGAAAAACGCTGCTTTTTACCTGATAATTTATGCTTTCCTGAGTGGTTGTAGTAAAAAAGTTACCCAGCAATATGTTTCCAGGTCTCCTGCCCCTAAACGTGAGTTCAGGGCTGTGTGGGTAGCTACGATTGATAATATCGACTGGCCTTCCCGCAAAGGCTTATCGTCAGAAACTCAGCAACAAGAATTCAGAACCCTGCTCGACCGACAAAAAAGCTATGGCATGAATGCCGTGCTGGTGCAGGTGAGAGCCGCTGCTGATGCGTTTTATGCCCGTAGCAAAGAACCCTGGTCGGAATGGCTGACGGGTGAACAAGGCAAAGCACCTGAACCTTTTTATGACCCGATGCTATTCATGATTCATGAGGCACACCAGCGAAATATGGAATTTCATGCCTGGCTGAATATGAATCGTGGGGCACATAAAGTTTCCAGAAGTATTGTTGAAGACCATCTGGTCAATACCAGACCCGAATGGTTTCTTACTTATGGCGGTTATCGGTTATTTAACCTGGGTATACCCGAAGTCAGGGCATATATTACTGAAATAGCCCTCAATATAGTCAGAAATTATGATGTAGACGGCATTCATTTCGATGATTATTTTTATCCTTATACCATTGCCAACGAGAAACTGCGCGACGACGATACTTTCAGAAAATATAAGGGGAGTTTCAAAGATATTGAAGACTGGCGCCGCAATAATGTTGACCTGATAATTAAGGGCATCAGCGACGGAATCAAGGAAATAAAACCTAAGGTAAAGTTTGGGATTAGTCCGGTAGGTGTATGGCGAAATGCCTCTGTTGACCCCAGTGGTTCGCAAACACAAGGCGGCCAGACCTCCTACGATAATCTGTATGCTGATACCCGCAAATGGGTACAAAAAGGCTGGATTGACTATATAGCCCCACAGATTTATTTCAGCTTTGAGTTCAATAAAGTGCCTTATAAAGTCTTAGCCGATTGGTGGACAAAACAGCCGCATAACCGACATTTATACATTGGTCATGGTGTGTATCGGGTAAAAGCCGGCAGTAACGAAGTAGGATGGGAAAAAGCTACGCAGATACCTCGTCAGGTACGCTACAACCGTAGTAAACCACAGATTTCGGGCAGTATTTTTTATAGTGCCAAGCCTTTGAACAGAAATGAGTTATCAGTCAATGATTCTCTGAGGAATCTGTACTTCTATCCGGCACTTCCACCTGCTATGCCCTGGAAAGACAATGTACCGCCTAACGCCCCTGAGAATGTACAAGCCAAAAAGGTGAATGATTTAGGGATGCTAATTACGTGGGATGCTCCTGCTCTTCCGGCGAAAGACGGTGATGAACCGACTTCTTTTGTGATTTATCGATTTGAGAAAGATGAAAAAATCAATATTGACAATTCTTCAAAGATTATAGGCATTGTCAGAAATGAAGGAATGCTTGGTTATACCGATAAAAAGTATGAATCGGGCAAATCTTTTGTATATGTAGTTACAGCACTTGACCGATTGAACAACGAGAGTGCCATGAGTAACATAGTTAAAACGAAATAGATTATAAAATTGATTGATAAATATTTAACCACGGAGTAGCTAGGAGTTTAGCACAGAGTTTCACGGAGTTAATTTTAAAATACTCGGTGAAATTTAGTGCTAAACTTAGCGTAACTCCGTGGTTAAAATGTCAATTTATGTTTTCTCAATAGCATATTTCAATGAATGTAATTAAAAGACAAGCCTTTATCAGTACTATCTTTTCTTATGGAGGAGTACTGATAGGCTTTATTTCACAGTTTTTGTTATTTCCCAATTTTTTAAAAAAAGAAGAATATGGCTTGCTGATGGTATTGCTTTCTTATATGTACATCATGGTGCAGCTATCTTCTTTAGGTTTCAATGCCGCCGGAAGTCGCTTTTTTGTTCATTTCAGAAATGCGAAACAAGGGCATAGAGGGTATTTGTTTTTAGGAATTTCGGTGGGCGTAATTGGATTTCTGATTTGCAGTATAGGCGTGTTTTTTCTGAAAGACTGGATGATTGAAAGAAAAGGACAATCAGACCTTTTAGCTACCAATTTCTATTTTCTTTTGCCTATTACCTTTGCTACATTGCTGTTTAATCTTTTTGATAATTATGCCAAGAACCTCTATGAAACTGTAACAGGCACTTTTCTTTCGCAGTTATTGCAGCGTTTCCTGATTATGATTTCACTGTTTTTAGTGGTTTTCAATGTGCTTGATTTCTCTCAATATATCTGGGTATGGGTTTTAGCGGTTTCATTTTATGTAATACCTATGATATGGAAAGCATCACGGTTAGATGGTTTTTCATTAAAACCTGACTTTTCGTTGATGACCCCAGAATTTACCAAAGAATTTGCAACCTATAGCTTCCTGACTATTCTGACAGGTTTTTCGTCGATGATTATTCTGTATATCGACAAGATTATGCTGGCAGACATTACAACTTTAGAGGAAACAGGTATTTATAGTACAGCTGCTTTTTTCGGGAGTGTGATGGGGATGTCGTTGGTAGCCTTAACCAAAGCCTCTGCTCCTATTATTGTTGATTCATTTGCGGCTAATGACCTGAAAAATATTGCCACCATCTACCGGAAAAGCTGTACTACCTCGCTCATTGTCGGTTGCTGGATTTTTCTGGGTATTTATCTTAATATTGACAATCTTTTTGAGTTTCTTCCGGCTGGTTATGAAGAAGGCAAATGGGTGATTATAATTCTAAGTTTAGGCAAACTATTTGATTTAGCCACCGGACTCAATGGTACTATTCTGGCACTTTCGCCCTATTATCGCTATGACACCTATATCATGGTTGGCCTCATTGTGCTGACTGTATTTCTGAACTGGTTGTTGATTCCGATATACGGCATGAATGGGGCAGCCTTTGCCCTTGCCCTGGCTACTATTTACTATAATGCAGTTCGGTATGTTTTCCTATGGTGGAAATTAGGTATGCAGCCTTTTACGATAGATATTCCTAAAGTGCTACTGATTATGGTTGCAGTAAGCTTTGCAGTTAGTCTTATACCTGCAACAGAAGGAACGAAACTTAAAACCTTAATGGATATGGCTTATCGCTCTACTGCCATTACGCTGATTTACGGAGCTATTATCTACTGGAGCAATGTTTCTCCTGAATTGAATGGAGCGATGAAAAATCTCTGGAAGGTAGTTGTGCGATTTGGCAGAAAGTAAATGACTATTAATTGATTGTTTTTTCGTAGATACGTACGTCGAACCGTACGTATTTACGAAAATGGATATTAAAATCTTTAATTCGAACTCGCTTTTTTTTCTAATTTATACACCTTACCTGCACCGTAATTCAATATATATAGTTCTTTATCTGCATCTTCTCCAAAGGCCGAAATACCGCCCACATTTCCTATTTTATCTCCACTATCTGTGGCTTTTGAGCCGTCATACTTCAAAGACCATATTTTACCACTTACATAGTCCCCAAACACATATTTCCCTACTAAATCAGGTAGTTTTTTGCCTCTATATACTAAGCCTCCTGTTACCGAGCGGCCATCTGTTCCTTGTCTGTAACTCCATACCGGAGCCACTAAACCACTTTGTCCGCAATTACCTGAGGCATCAAAACAATCGTTTCCTTCTTTTATTTTCCATCCGTAATTGCCGCCTTTGCTAATTA
Source organism: Emticicia agri (assembly GCF_004168285.1). Classification (GTDB taxonomy): domain Bacteria; phylum Bacteroidota; class Bacteroidia; order Cytophagales; family Spirosomataceae; genus Emticicia; species Emticicia agri. Next base: position 131,084 of record NZ_SEWF01000011.1, read on the forward strand.
TATCTATTTCTTCTACTTCATTCTGCCCTACATCACCTGCCCATAGATTATTAGTTGTGGCATCAATACTGAATCTCCAGGGATTACGCAGGCCATAAGCATAAATTTCTTGCATCAAACCATCGGTATTACCTATATACGGATTGTCCTTAGGTATAGCATACTTTTCGGTTTCTGCTACATTTACATCTATTCTAAGAATTTTCCCTAACAGATTTCTGCGGTTTTGCGAATTGTTTTGTGGGTCTCCGCCACTGCCTCCATCACCTGTGGCAATGTACAGGTAGCCATCTGCCCCAAAAGCTAATTTACCCCCTTTGTGATTAGTAAAAGGCTGCTCAAAAGTCAGCAGGATTTTTTCACTATTGGCATCCGCTACCTGTGAACCTGAATTTACTTTAAATCTGGAAATGACGGTCTGACGACTGGGTGAATTACGGTTATAATTGACATAAAAATAACCATTTGTTTTAAAATCGGGATGAAAAGCTAATCCTAATAAACCCATTTCGCCTCCAGCATCTACACGGGCATCAATGTCTAAAAATACTGTTGTTTGTGATGTAGTTGATACATTATCAAATGAGCGGACAACCCCTCTCTGTTCAATAACATATACTTTGTTGGTACCATCAGAGGCGTGCGTAAATTCTACTGGGTTACTAAAATTAAGATTCGGAAAGGCAACGACAGCCTGATATTCTGCCGCAACCGGATTAGACGTTGAATCGTCTGATTTATCAATAGGGTCAGAGCTTGAATCGCAACTGAACCCTAAAAAAGCACTGACAACTGACGCTGTGATGAGAATGATAATTTTTTTCATACAAGTTATGGATTTTAAAAATAACGACCGAAACAGCCAATTAATTTGACATACGCATAAAATATACGAAAATTGTGTGCCAGCTTTTCTATTTGCAATTAGTCAGCAAATAAATTCGCCGTCTAAGACAACAACGGAATAATTTTAGTATGCAACGCGGACTTAAGTCCGCTTGTAGTAAGATGATATTACCATTGTTATTTTAGACGGCGAATTTTATTCGCTGACATGGTAATTGATAATTAATCAATGAACAAAAACCTGAGTTTACACTCCCTCCAACTCCCTCGACAACGTTTCTAACTCCCGTAAATCTTCTTTAAAACCTTCACTTTTACGATTATTGAATAAGCCGAAGCGAAAAGCCAAGTAGTAAATAAACAGACAGATTCCTATAGGGATAAGCGTATCCACAAGGGCAGAAACTAAATCTTGTTTTTCTAATTTCTTAGGTAGAAATGAGAGGACTGTCATGCAGCCCGAGGCCAGCATCAATAGCCCAAACCGACCCTCTAATTTTTTATTCTTCTCGTATTCGTGAATCACATGTTGAAGAAAAGCACCTAAAGTAGTACTGTTCATGTCCACGTTCACAATGGCATTGCTTCTGTAAATGGCTACCAGTGCCATAATAATTCCAATCGCCAGAAATATATAAGGTAAAAACTGGACTTGGTAAATAAAATCAAAAGGATTCCCTACGAAGATTGCCCCTAAAATCAGTAACTCAAACACCATCAGCACAAAAAACCATGTGTTCTCCCGTTTGATTTGTGCTACTCTTGATTTTGAACGCTCTTTTATCATGCCTACAATAAGCCTTTCGGTAAGCAATTGAGAGTTTTGTAATTTCTGGTCATATACCTGCCATGCCGATTTCAATTCATCTAAGTTCATATTCTGTCAGATTTAATGAGTTTTTCTAATTTAATTTTGATTCGGTTAATTCTTACCCCCACATTCGAGTGGGTCATACCAATAATATCGGCTATTTCGTCATAGCTTTTATCTTCCAGATAAAGCATGATAATCGCTTTTTCAATTTCCGAAAGTTGTTCAATCGCCTGTTGCAACAAGCTCAAATCGTTACTTTCAGTCTGATAAAAATTCATATCAGGAATCTGTAATTCATTGGTCGAAATAGCACTTCTTTCAGGTTTTCTGCTTTCTTTTCTGAAATTAGAAATAGCAGTGTTTAATGCTACCCTATACAACCAGGTAGTATTTTTTGACTCGTTTCTGAAATGGGGGAAAGATGTCCATAACTGTAAAACAATCTCTTGAAAAAGGTCTTTTTTATCGTCTTCGTTCTGACAATACAAATTACATACTTTGTAAATGAGGCCTCGGTTTGTATTAATCAATAGAATAAAATCCTTTTCCATTCGCTGATGTTTTATTTGAACAATTAGTCGCAGGACAGGTAAAAAACTTACAGGGAAGTACACATTTTTTTTAGAACTTGATTTTACACCTGCTAAAGATATGCCAAAATTTTCCGTAATTCGCAGCCAGTATTGACATAATTAAGTGATTGTTTCTTGAAAATTCTTCTGATAAATACCGATGATAGCATGGGTGGAGCAGCCATTGCCTGTTTAAGATTGCTGTCGGTTTTAGATGAAGAAAAAGACATTGAAGCTAAGCTATTGGTGCAGGAAAAGAAACGCAATCGGGCTGATGTAATAGCCGTTGCTCAAAGCTGGCTCGAAAAAAAATGGTATTCGGGCGTTTCGTTGCCGAACGGTTATATTTCCGGCTACATGAGAAGAATAAAGAAATACGCTTCGCTTTTTCGCCTGCTAATACAGGCATTGATATTTCGCAACACCCTTTGGTACAAGAAGCCGACATTCTGCATTTACACTGGGTCAATTTCGGGTTTCTTTCTATTCAGTCGCTTCAAAAACTATTCAGTTCAGGCAAACCTATTGTCTGGACATTGCACGATATGTGGGCGTTTACAGGTGGTTGCCACCATAGCGGCGACTGTGAGCATTATCAGAATCATTGTGGCAACTGTTTCCCTTATCTGCGCAATCCCTCACCTGATGATTTATCAGCTAAAATCTGGCAGAAAAAGCATAAGATTTTCGGTGAAACTGAGAAACTGCCCCCTGTTCAGATAATCGGCTGTAGTGAATGGTTGGCCAATAGAGCACGTAAAAGCAGTTTATTTAAAAACCTGCCCATCAGTGTCATTCCGAATCCTTTAGATACAAATATTTTTAAACCCATAGCTAAAGCAGAAGCAAGAGTAAAATTGAACCTGCCTGTAGATAAGAAGTTGATTCTATTTGCGGCCGCTAAGGTTACCGTTATCTGGAAAGGATTCAGCTATTTTCAGGAAGCACTGCAAATTTTAAAAGAACAAATCAGCCATTCAACCGATATTGAGTTAGTGATTTTAGGCGAAAGCGATGGAGAAGTGAATAAAACATTACCTTTCAAAACCCACGCCTTAGGTCGCATAACAGACATAGAGAAAATTGCACTGATTTACTCGGCGGCCAATGTATTTACGATTCCGTCTATTCAGGAAAACCTGCCTAATACCATTATGGAAGCAATGGCCTGCGGTACTCCGGCAGTAGGTTTTGAAGTAGGTGGCATCCCCGAAATGATTGAGCATCAGCAAACAGGGTTTTTAGCTACTTATAAATCAGCCGAAAATTTTGCAGAAGGCATAAAATGGGTTTTGTATGAGGCTGATGCTGAGGTATTGGCTGAAAATGCAAGGAAAAAGGTCTTGGAAAATTATTCACAGGAGGTGGTGAAGGGGAGGTATTTAGAGGTATATAAATCCCTTGCGGAATGAAAGTAAACAGCGTTTTCGTAGAGACGCACGGTTCGCCGCGCGAGTGCCTGCGTCTTCAAGGGTCTATATAGTCTGAATTAACATGTTTTGGTGCAGTTTTTTTTGCAGAATAATTAGTTATTCCCGATTGGCAGTCTCCTGAAACATATCTCAATTGCACAACAAACTGTACCTACTGTGGACGATTTAAAAAATCGTGATACATTTTACATCCTCATAAGCCTTAACTACCATCTCTTGCAACTCCCCTATCAATTCTTGTGCATTGGCTCTTTTTTGTTCCATTTCTTCTACCGTAAGCCTTGACAGAAATTTTTTTATCTGCCCATCTAATGGCTTGTTTTCTTCTATCAACCAAGCTGCTTTATGCAACAAAGCCCATGTATCGGCCTGCTTATTGCCACAAAACAACATACTGGCTCCGGCACAAATAGAGCTCACCGCCTTTGAGGGTACGGCTATATGTGTCCACTCCTGTAACAGGCTCACCAGATGTACATCTATAAAATGCAACTGGCTACGTGGCACACTTTTCAGAATTGTAATGCCTTCCTTATGCTGTGCATAGCCTAAAACCCCATCAGCCTTTTCACCATAAATCGCTAATATCAAATGATGCTTTTGTGTATCGAGATTATCAATAAATCTCAGCAGAAACTCATCAGAATGAGGTTTGGCTAAATTGCCACAATAGCCGAAGTAAATTTTACCATCTGCTTTTTTCCAGTCGGGTGTATTAAGTTCATTTTCCTGATGGAATAATACGCCACAAGGTAGAATCGTAGTCGGAATTTCCTGTTGATAACTTTGCTTGATGAAAGTGGCCTGATTAGGGCCTAAAGCGATGAGGTGTTGCGGGGGCTTCTGATACGTTTTTTTAAGTATCCAGCGATAAATGGCATTGGTAGGTTTAATAGTTCCTGCCGCTGCAAAACCTTCAGGGAATAAGTCCATCGACCACAGCACCCAGTCTTTCAGAAACCATGTTGCCCAGAAAGGCAATAGTGGCGGGCTCGTCATGACAATCACTTTGCCTTTATTCAGTCTTTTGGCTTTCCGAATCAGAAAAAGCCCGTCTAATGTCCCTGAAATTAATTTTAACACCCCATTTTTACCTTCATAAATCGTACTGACAGGGTGTAAAATTCCAATAGGTTGGCGTATCTGTCCACCGCCGTCGTAGGTACGGTCAATATACACAATATGTACTTCTGCCTGGTATTTTTCTATCAGATACTTAGCCATATCCCACGCTGACTCTCCGGTAATACCGGGGTTAGGCGGATAATGACGGTTAACAATCGTAATGACAGGCGGTGTTTTTTCAGCTATCTCAGACATGCAATAAAGGCTTGGTAAAAGCCTTGCAAAGGTAGGGCAATAATAGGAGAATTGAAAACTTTAACAGACACCGCAATCAGTCATTAAAACGTAAACTTATTCTGTATGCTCCTGGTCATAGTATTTATACCCACGCATAATATTATACCTGAACACCAGACCAAAATTAAAGCTGATGCCATTGGTTAACTGCTGTGCTTTAGATACAACAGTCTGATTAATGGTATAATTAACATCTGAACGTACCAGTCCTTTAGGAGAAATGTTGCCTCTTGCATAAACAACAATCGATAAACTATTAGATACCCTTCCATGCAACTCTACCAGAACTTCTGCCTGAGCTACGGCACGTTTGCTTAAAAAAGTTTCGCTTTTTATCTGATGTTTGATAGTGTCTCTCGGATATTGAGGGTCGAATGAATACCCATTAAAAGTGCGCTGTGCTATTTTTTTATCTGCCGCATCAGGCGAGAGCAGTATCCCTGCTCCCACATGGATGGTCGCATTTTTGGTAATAGGGTCTATGGTTAATATCTTTCGTTTGTAGCGTATCGGAATTGTCTGAAGCGGCGTTCCAAGGCGAAGAATATAGGGGTAAGACCTGCCCAAGTCTATTGCCTGTATCACATAAGTAGGGTTTTTATAATAACCTGCTTCAATAGACCAGGTATCATTCATGTTATAACCCAATACCAGCCCCCAATATAAATCTTTCCCTTTTTCCTTACCAATCAGGTTATCAGGATTATTGGTTACAGTTGACTGGTTAAATTCCATGCCTCCTTCTAAACCTAAATATAAATTTACTGACTTCCGATCGAGGTTCGGGTAAGCGTTGTTCTTTACATCGCTTCTCTGGCTCGGCTTTTTGTAGTAGTCATCTTCTTCCTGGCCGAAAGTAAACAATGAATAGCACACAAAACTTAATAAAAGTATAACTGACTTCATAATTAGGGGAAATGTGTTCAAATTTACGAAAAATTCCTTACAGCACGACGGTCGCCCCCAACCCCTCTCCCGAGGGAGTGGAGAGCTAAAAGTCCATCTCCTTCAGTAAGAGGGATTTAGGGCGACCCGCATAGGGTAAAGGGAATCAACAAACTGAAAGACGCTCAAAACTTCAAAATAGTTGTTATCGAAAATAATATTTTTCATAACCAAAGAAAAAATAGAACTATTAAAAGATTTTGTAGTATTTAGTAAAAGAATCGTGGTAAAATTTCGTGATGTTAGCGAAAAGAAAATTTATATTTGTCCTACGAAAATCGTCTGACCCCATAAAAGAATGAGCAAAAAAAGAATGAGTAAATTTACTCATTTGCTCAGTCTTATTACTCACTTTCTATCTATCAATGATGAAAACATTAGATACTTATGATTTCTCGGGCAAAAAAGCCCTCATTAGAGTTGACTTCAATGTACCTCTGAACGAAAAATATGAAATCACTGATGACACTCGGATTACTGCAACCATACCGACTATCAAGAAGATTTTAAAAGATGGTGGCGCCTGTATTCTGATGTCTCACTTAGGACGTCCGAAAGATGGGCCGACTGAAAAATACTCATTAAAACATCTGGTGAACCCGCTTTCGGTGATATTGGGTTTACAGGTGAAATTTGCTGACGATTGTATCGGAGAGTCTGCTACTGAGCAAGCTGCTAACCTGAAACCCGGTGAAGTATTATTGCTTGAAAACCTGAGATTCTATAAAGAAGAAGAAAAAGGAGATGTGGCCTTTGCAGAAAAATTATCGAAACTGGGTAATGTATGGGTAAACGATGCTTTTGGTACTGCGCACCGTGCACATGCTTCTACGGCCGTTATCGGTCAGTTTTTTGAAGACCGTGTTTGCGGATATGTGATGCAGGCTGAAATTGACAATGCACAAAAAATTCTGGAACACGCCGAGCGTCCGTTTACAGCCATTATGGGTGGTGCTAAAATCTCAGATAAAATCCTGATTATAGAGCGCTTGTTAGATAAAGTAGATAACCTGATTATTGGTGGCGGAATGACCTATACTTTTACCAAAGCACAAGGTGGCGAAATTGGAAAATCTTTGTTAGAAGCCGACAAACAACCGCTTGCGTTAGAATTGATAGAAAAAGCCAAAGCCAAAGGCGTAAATCTGGTTTTGCCGTCTGACAATGTTTGTGCTGACAAATTCTCAAACGATGCTAACAAACAGATAGTAGAAACCGGAAAAATTCCTGCTGACTGGGAAGGACTTGACATTGGCCCTGAAACCATTAAAACTTTCACCGAGATTCTTGAAAAATCAAAAACCATTCTCTGGAATGGCCCGATGGGTGTTTTTGAGTTTCCGAATTTTGCCATAGGTACTAATGCCATTGCAGAAGCAGTAGTAAAAGCTACCGAAGAAAATGGTGCTTTCTCATTAATTGGTGGCGGTGATTCAGCCTCAGCCGTAAACAATGCAGGTTATGGCGACCGTGTGTCTTATGTATCAACAGGTGGAGGAGCCTTATTAGAATATATGGAGGGCAAAACCCTGCCGGGTGTAGCAGCTTTGGAATAGTTCCTTTAGTGGAATGTTTCCCAAATTTCAGACAAAATTTGAATTAAATTTTATAGAAATGAGCCTGATATTGTATCGGGCTCATTCTATTTAGATTGGGTTTGTTTCCCCATCATATAATCTCATCGCCTTAGTTTAATAACAATAAAAGGTAATTAAGGTCAATTACTAATGAATGTAAGATAGGAGCAGCTTTATTAATAATATCTTTGCAGAAGGAATTTGGAAAAGTGCCAGATATGAATATACTTGCTTTTAATCTTTTTAGAATTGATAATAAGTGCAAAAGACTAAAAAACTTTGATTTTTATAAATTATAAAAATTATTTCATCAAAAGTGTATTACTTCTACATAAGTAACTCAGCCAATTTTATTTAATAAACAACTTTTTTATTGTGACAACTAAAAACAATCAATGCTATATGAATCCAAAATACTTCTTTGCTTTTTTTTTAATGTCTGTAACCATTTCGTATGGGCAAACTATTAAAATAGATAATGGTATACTTTTTAACTCTTATCGTAATAAATTAGGCTTAGAGATATTAAGACCAAATACCACATCTTATTCTACAGCTTTAGGTATAGATTTCCTACAAAAAGAAAGAACCTATTTATCTTCACAGATAGGATATTTACAAGTAAGAGGTAAAGACTCTTTTGATATGGGGGCAGGAAAAACAGATGTTCAGGAGAAGGCTAATTATTTACATTTGAATACAACATTCAGATATTTATTTCTTAAAGATAAAGTCGTAGATGCTTTTATAGGAGCAGGCCCTTTTGTTAATTTTCTATTAGGGGATAAGCAATTAAAATCATCAATATATAAGGATTTTTATGAGTATAATACTTTATATTTTGGAGGTAGACCAGAGATAGGTATTTCCAAACAACTCAATAGATTCAGAATTGATCTAACTGGGCAGTACATGTTTAATTTGACACCTTCAATTAAGAGTGAAGGTATCAAATTAAACAATAATACTTACAGCCTTCACATAACACTTGGTTATAAATTAAGATAAAACTTTCTAACTAATCTAAAGCTTAAGGTGTATAAGTAGAGTAAGAAAATAAAATACCCCCAAGAAGTGTCTGACTTTTGGGGGTACTATCTATTAAATATCTTTCCTCAACAGAGGGTTCTGTTTTACCACAGTTTAATGTTGGTAAAATAGAGTCCAACAGCGATAACAAGTGTAAGTATGCCCACTAATAAAAGCTCTGCATACTTCACGGGCGATTCAGTTTTTGTAGTTTTTTGCATAATTATCTAAAGGTTTCCGGGATTTAATTATTGATATAACGCATTTCTGCGAAAAAAAGATGCACGCCTCCTATAGAATCTGCCCATATTTTTATCTAACGGTAAACTTCATTGAAAAACAATACAGAATAAGACGTACTTTTTTTCGAAAACACTATCTTTGCGCCTTGTTTTAAACTTTAGTGGATTTACTTAGTTTTTATAGATAAAATTCACTCATCCTTTATTCATAAAAATGTCAAAAGTTATTATCATTGGTGCCGGTGGAGTCGGCAGTGTAGTGGCGCATAAATGTGCCATGAACTCCCACGTTTTTACAGAAATTCTATTAGCCAGCAGAACCCAGTCGAAATGCGATAAAATTGCAGCCGATATTCAGGAAATGCACGGTGTAACAATACAAACAGCCAAAGTTGATGCCGATAATGTACCTGAATTAGTAGCTCTGATTAAAAGCTTTCAGCCAAAAATGGTAATCAACGTGGCACTTCCTTATCAGGATTTAACCATTATGGACGCCTGCCTTGAAACAGGTGTACACTATCTTGATACAGCCAATTATGAACCTAAAGATGTAGCCAAATTTGAATATAGCTGGCAATGGGCTTATCAGGACCGATTTAAAGACGCAGGCTTGATGGCACTATTGGGTTGTGGTTTCGACCCGGGCGTTACACAGGTTTTCTGTGCCTATGCCAACAAACACCATTTCGACGAAATGCATTACCTCGATATTATTGACTGTAATGCAGGTAATCATGGTAAAGCATTTGCTACCAACTTTAACCCCGAAATCAACATTCGTGAAATTACACAGAATGGTCGTTACTGGGAAAATGGCGAATGGGTAGAAATTCCACCGATGTCGATTCACAAACCTATCGATTATCCTGAAATCGGGCCAAAAGAATCGTATGTATTATACCACGAAGAATTGGAATCACTGGTGAAGAACTTTCCAACGCTGAAACGTGCCAGATTCTGGATGACATTCGGACAGGCGTATCTTACACATCTGGAAGTGCTTCAGAATGTAGGCATGACCCGCATAGACCCTGTGAAATTTAATGGTATAGACATTGTACCTTTAGAGTTTCTGAAAGCTGTATTACCTGCACCTGATACCTTGGGTGAAAATTATACAGGCCAAACCTCAATCGGTTGTCAGATTAAAGGTGTAGAAGACGGCAAAGACAAAACTTATTATGTATGGAATAACTGCGACCATGCCGAATGTTACCGTGAAGTAAAAGCGCAGGCGGTATCTTATACTACTGGTGTACCGGCCATGATTGGAGCCATGCTTATGCTTACCAACCCAGAATGGCAAAAACCCGGTGTATGGAACTGTGAAGAGTTGAATCCTGACCCTTTCATGGATTTACTCAATACCCAGGGTTTACCCTGGCACGAGAGAGTAAACATATCGTTACCTCACGAATATTAATAAAATCAGGAATCCACTAAGCATTTAGTGGATTTTTTTCGTTTTAGGGTTATATTGCATTACATAAACCTGACAATCTAATGAAAGCTATCTCTTTCGCAGCTGCCTGCTGCTTTAGTTTAAGTACTGTTATGGCACAGGAAACCAATGTGCTTACGGCTGTGGCTACCAATAATATGCCCCGCACCAATGGTCTTCCGGCCGGAACGATGACCACTATAGGGGCTTATGATTTACGTTATGAGGGCACCAAGGGCTCAAAATATTTTATTGATGAGTGGCTTTCAGGTGAATTGGTTTTTGTGAAAGAAAATACCAAAGCCCCAAAGACTGTACCACTCAAATATGATTCGCAAAGCAAAGAATTATTATATAAACGCTCAGTAGGCGATTCAATTATTGTGAATCCAAGTCAGATTACAGGCTTTGTTATTCATGATGCCAGAAACAATGCAAGTTTTCCCTTTGTAAAATTTGAGGGATTAAAAACTGAAGGTGGTACAGTACCAGTTGCTTATATGATGGTATTGTATAAAAACAAAACTTCATTGCTGAAATATGTAAGTAAAATGATGAATAAGGCCAACTATTCGGCCTTATCGAATGTTGACCGCCGCTATGACGAATATACAGACAATTCGGAATATTTTATTCAAAAGCCCGATGGCTCATTGAGCAAAGCTAAACTCAAGAAAAACGCTATTTTAAAGGCTTTAAACGACAAAGAAGATCAGTTAGAAGCTTATATTAAAAAGGAGAATCTTACATTTAAAGATGAGTATGATTTAGCAAGAGTAGTAGCTTATTACAATACTCTCTAAGATAGAATTATTAGTACAACAATCCCTTTCTCTGTGTTTTTTATGACATGGAGGAAGGGATTTTTGTTTTACAAACTACACGTTAATTAAACTCTGTCTATGAATATAACCTTGTAAAGCTCAGGCTTTTTAATGCTTTGGCAACCATTAGATAATATTTTCTTTACATAGGAAGATTAGCTTTGCATATAATGTAGCTTTTAATGATATTGGTAAAACTTACTACTCTTTTCTAAGGGGTAGCAATCAAGTTTTAATCATGGGTTCGGGTCTTAAGAAAGAAATAAACCTTATTAAATATGAAAAATATTGCCCTTATTGTAGTTGTTCTGAGCCTTATGACAGGCTGTAAAAACCAACAACCAAACGATAACCTGAGCAGTTCTGCTGTGCAGAAACTGGGTTTAAAAAGAGTTAAACTAACCAATGGCTGGGCATTAACTCCTATTGGCAAAAGCCTGAAACTGCAGGACTTACCACTCAATTTAGTGGTTTCTCCTTCAAAAAAATACCTGGCAGTTACCAATAACGGACAAAGTACTCAAAGTATCACCCTCATTGATGTGGCAACCGAAACAATCTTAGACGATGAACCCATCGAAAAATCATGGTTAGGTTTAGCCTTTAGCCCTGACGAAAAGCACCTCTATGCCTCTGCAGGAAATGACAATAAAATTAATATCTATAAAATTGAAAATAACCAACTGCAAAAGGAAGGCGAGATTATTCTGGATAAACCCTGGCCTGTAAAGGTTTCACCAGCAGGACTCTGCGCCACCGAAAAGCATATTTTTGTAGTTGCCAAAGAGAATAATACACTCTATCAGTTAGATATTGCTTCAAAAAGTATTCTGAAAAAGATACCTCTTGCCGCAGAGGCCTATACCTGCATACTCTCGCCCGATAAAGGCCTGTTATATATATCGCTTTGGGGTGGAGCCAAAGTACTGATATATGATATTGCGGCGGCGAAAATCATTGACGAAATAGCAGTTGATAAAAACCCCAACGACATGGTACTTACCAAAAATGGGCAGTACCTCTATGTTTCTCATGGAAATGACAATACGGTGTCCCTCATTGATACCAAACTAAAACAACGCATCGAAACGCTTTCCTGCGCACTTTATCCAGACTCACCTATTGGTTCAACACCCAATGGCGTTGCCTTGAGTGATGATGAAGAATACCTTTTCATAGCCAATGCTGATAATAACTGCTTAGCTGTTTTTGAGGTAGAAGAAAAAGGAAAAAGCCGTTCGTTAGGTTTTATTCCTACAGGTTGGTATCCCACTTCTGTCAAAACAATCGGTGATAAAGTGTATGTAACGAATGGCAAAGGACTTTCCTCTTCGGCTAACCCCAAAGGGCCAAATCCGGTAAGTTCCAAGAGTCCGCAATTCAAAGGAGCCAACCCCGAGGCTGTTAGGGGTACGCAGTACATAGGTGGTTTGTTTAAAGGAACATTATCGATTTTTAATTTCCCTGACGAAAAAACATTAGCCGATTACTCAACAATTGTCTATGAAAATACGCCCTACAATAAAGCTAAGGAACTGGAGAGCGAAGGCCAGAAAGGAAACCCGATTCCGACCAAATTAGGTCAGAAATCGCCTATCAAATATGTATTCTATGTCATTAAAGAAAACCGTACTTACGACCAGGTTTTAGGCGATGTAAAAACCGGCAATGGTGATACTACATTATGCTTGTTTCCCAGACGGATTACGCCAAATCAGCACGCCTTAGTAAATGAGTTTGTTTTGTTAGATAATTTTTATGTAGATGCCGAAGTAAGTGCCGACGGACACAACTGGTCAATGGCTGCCTATGCCAACGACTATGTAGAGAAAACCTGGGTAACAAGCTATGGTGGGCGTGGCGGTACCTATGACTATGAAGGAAGCCGTGAAATTGCCTATCCGAAAAATGGCTTTATATGGGATTTTGCGCATCGGGTGGGTGTCACTTTCAGGTCGTATGGCGAATTTTCGGAGCAACGAGCAAAAATGCCCAATCTGAAAAACAATTGTAGTCTGAAATTTCCGCCTTATAATCTTTCTATTAAAGATATAACCCGTGTAGATGCCTGGAAAGCCGATTTTGATTCTTTATTAGCTAAAAACAGCGTGCCTCAATTAAGCATCGTTCGTCTCGGAAACGACCATACGGCAGGTGCAAGAGTAGGTATGCCAACCACCGAAGCTATGGTGGCTGATAATGACCTTGCGGTTGGAAAATTAGTTGAACATATTTCTAAATCTGGTATCTGGGAACAATCTGTTGTATTTATTTTAGAAGATGATGCCCAGAATGGGTCAGACCACGTAGATGCGCACCGTTCAACTGCCTACGTAGCCGGTGGGTATGTAAAACGTGGATATGTTGACCATACCATGTATTCAACCTCAAGTATGTTGCGTACTATGGAGTTAATTTTAGGAATTCCGCCGATGAGTCAATACGATGCCGCTGCTACACCTATGTGGCGTTGTTTCAGTAAAACGGCTAATACCAAGCCTTTTACTGCGCTAAAAAATAATATTAATTTAGATGAACGCAATGTGGCAGTCAACCGGAACTCAATTAAATCTTCAGAGTTCGATTTATCGAAGCCCGATTTAATTAATGATTTAGAATTCAGCCAGATTGTATGGCAGTCGGTAAAAGGACTAAAAAGCCACATGCCTGCGCCTAAAAGAAGTGCTTTTTTAATGCTGAAAGAAGAAGAGGAAGATGAGGATGATTGAGAGTATGTTTAAAAATTATTTACGATTATAAAATTTTGAAGTAACCTCTCAGCTTGGACCTCCTGATAAATCAGATATAATTTATCAGGAGGCCCTTAAATTTAGACAATCGTCTAACAACCTTCCTACTATAACCAAAATACCTCTCTCCTATTTATACAATTCTCATCATAAACATGATTTAACATTCGGCAAAATCTATTTACTGAATTCATCAAAATAAATATTTAGATAATTATCTAAATATTTATTGATTTTTCTTGCAGGAATCAATTTTGTTTCTTAACGTTGTATCGTAGTTCCAACAAAAACTACAAATGTTCAACTTAAACTTTACAAAAAAATGGAAACCCATGTTCCGGCAACAATGCCTGTGACGCTCGATGAGATTATTTTCGAGCACCGAAACAAAAACTATGGAGCCTATGAGCTTCGAAAAACTTATACTTCTACTGTCAACCGTGCCATGTGGATTGGCATCACGCTCTTTTCAGCACTCTTTATTACTTCTTACATTTTTGCACATCAGAAAGATAAAGAGGAAAAAGTAACTATCGTTGAGTTAAATCCAGGGCTTATTAAACCGGATGAAATTCCGCCAGTTGAACCGCTTCCGGAGCCGGAGCCACCAAGAGAAGTTGAGCGTGCCAGAACTATTCAGTATGTAGCTCCAGAAGTAGTACAAAATACAGAAGAGGAGATACCACCACCAACACCAGAGGAAATGGAAACCGCAGTTATTAGTACTGCAACAACGCCTGGAGAAGATGCAACAAGCATTATTACCGAAGCCCCCCCGGCAATTGCTCCTCCGGTTGAAACAAAGATTGCAGAAGTAGAAGATGAAAATAAGGAATTTATAACAGTAGAAGTAAATCCGTCATTTGTTGGTGGTACAAGTGAACTGTACAAATTTCTGGGAAAAACATTGCAATATCCATCAGCAGCGCAGAGAAACAATGTAGGCGGACGCGTTTATATGAGTTTTGTTATCGAAAAAGATGGCAGTATTACTGATGTAAAAGTAGTAAAAGGTGTAGGTTTTGGTTTGGACGAAGAAGCTACCAGAGTAGTGAAGCTGATGCCAAAATGGATTCCGGGAAAACAAAACGGTAGAAACGTGAGAGTAAGATTTACATTACCAGTAACATTTAAACTTGAATAGCAAATGAGCACACAATTAATGCCCCGAAGCCCCCCGAAATGAAGTATTTCGATTTCGTCAAAATTTTTTTATTTGAGGTAATACCGACAGTCCGGGTGATTTTCGCCCGGACTGTTTTTTTGGCAACAATTAATTGCCACAATGTACACAAGGGTAACACAATGTTACACAATAAAAAGATAGTGTAACATCGTGCCTCTTGTGTACATTGTGGCAAAATAATTTTAGTTATATTATATTTCTGCTAAACCAATCAAATCCGTCAAATCTGATAGAAAATGAGTAATTTTGCAGTCAATTAGATTAATTTCAGCAAATGGCCATTAATATAGCTAAAATCCCGTCGCCGTCTTATGTTTTAGAAGAAAAACTATTACGTCGGAATCTTGAATTACTGAATCGTGTACAAAATGAATCAGGCGCACAGATTATTCTGGCTCTGAAAGGTTTTTCGATGTATGCCACTTTCCCGATGGTGTATAAATATTTGTCAGGTGCAACAGCCAGCTCATTAAACGAAGCCCGACTGATTGTAGAAGAAATGGGTTGTCTGGCTCATACTTACTGCCCTGCTTATAAACCTGTTGAGTTTGCCGATATGATGCGTTATAGCAGCCATATTACGTTCAATTCGTTGAATCAATGGAATCAGTTTAAGCCTCAGATAGAAAAACACCGCAGAAAAATATCATGTGGATTAAGAATCAACCCACAATATGCCGAGGTTTCTACTGATATGTATAACCCATGCATTCCGGGTTCACGTCTGGGTATTACGAGAGATTTATTAGGCGAAAAACTACCTGAAGGTATTGAGGGTTTACACTCACACACCCTTTGTGAAAACGACTCTTATACCTTAGAGCGTACTTTAGTGCATATTGAAGAGAAATTCGGTGATTTATTGCACCAGATTAAATGGTTGAATCTGGGTGGCGGACACTTGATGACACGTGAAGGCTACGACCATGCGCACCTGATAAAACAGATTAAACGACTGCGGGAAACCTATCATATCGAAGTGATTCTTGAACCCGGTTCAGCTATCGGCTGGCAGACGGGGTATCTGGTATCTACCGTCTTAGATATTGTTGATGCCCAGGGGATTGATGTAGCAATCCTGGACGTGTCTTTTGCCGCTCATATGCCTGATACGCTTGAAATGCCCTATAAACCACGTATCTGGGGAGCAACTGA
Organism: Emticicia agri; assembly: GCF_004168285.1. Classification (GTDB taxonomy): domain Bacteria; phylum Bacteroidota; class Bacteroidia; order Cytophagales; family Spirosomataceae; genus Emticicia; species Emticicia agri. The sequence goes on from NZ_SEWF01000011.1 coordinate 147,263, forward strand.
TGCTGTAGAAGGTAAACCTACCTACCGCATGGGAGGAATGACCTGTCTGGCAGGTGATTTTATGGGTGATTATTCTTTCGACCAGCCTTTAAAAATCGGCGATACTGTGGTTTTTGATGATATGATACACTATACTATGGTAAAAACGACAACATTCAATGGTGTCGGGCTACCATCAATAGGTATCTGGAAAGAGAATGATGAGTTTGAGTTGTTGAAGAAATTTGGATTCAGAACTTACAAGGATAGGATATAAAAAACAGGATAGGCTCTCGCCTATCCTGCTACCTCATATATTACCTCATGTGCCTCATCAATTTGCGGTATTTCTAATTTTTCTATCATCCGCTCCAGCACATTCACAGGCACTACATATTCCCGGTTTCTGTTCTGACTGAGCAATTGAAGATAAGGCACTTCCAGATAAATCAGCTTTACTGTTGCCCCGTAAGTAACCATTAAATCTATCAGTTGCTGGCGGTTCTGACGGGTGATATTCGTAGCATTCCACACAAAAGACTGCTTCCTTCTTAAATACACACGAGCCTGTTCTTTGGCTAACTGAATCACCCTGCCATTATTCTCTTTATCAGTCGGGCTTATTTTTAACTCTCTGCGGATATTATCGAGACTAATAACAGGTATATCTCCCAGCTGCTTCTGAATATAGGTATCTTTTCCTGTACCCGGCAAAGCCGATAAAACAATTACCTCAAAGAAACTATCTTTATTCTGATAAGGTTCATAGTCAGCACTGCGTGACTCTTTGTTGAAATATTCAAACCTTGCCAGATTAGAGGGAAAAGCCTTGGGTTTACCCCAACAGTCCTTTTCTATACAAAACTCTTTGAATAATTCCACTCTATAAAGTAAATCCGCTTTATCTGCACATTCCCTGCCCAGTACATCAGCTTTTGCCAGAAGTACTAACCATTGCAGATTCACCGCTAAACTTGCCTGATACAATGCTTTTTCAGGATTTTCTTTTTCAAAAATCCATAAAGGTAAGCCATGATAACGTACTAGTTTAGCTATTGTCTCACGAATGCCAAAGGGTGTCGGTATCTCCCGATACAATATCTGTCTGACTGTCCGCTCCCCTTTTTTAGCATGTCCTTTTGACGTGATGCTTCCATCCTGTTCCAGAACCGTTGTAGAACGTTTCTCAATATCATGCATCAAGGCAGAAGCCCATAGAATTTCCTGTGCCTGTGCATCTAAATCCTGAAATTCGGGTAGTTTACCCATTTCTTCTACCACCATTCGGGTATGTATTTCTACATCTCTCTCAGCGTGGTGTCGGGCATCTTGCGGCACACCTCGCATATCACGCACCCACAAGAATGTTTCATAGAGATGCTCCCATGTTTTGTTTTTGCTTAATTGCCACATAGCCCACCTCCTTTTTCGTGTATCAGGGGAGCACGTTTCCAGTTACGTGTCCAGTGTTCATTGGTTTTTACGTGTCCTTTTCTTACGTATTTCAATACATTTGCAGCAAAGGTATCCACCGGATATTCAGCCATGTTACGGCTCACAATGCCTTCAATAGTGCAAGGTTTTTGTGTAGCTATATCTACTGAATCAAACACGCTGGGTTGCGAAATCTTCACCAATATATCTGCCTCAAATTCTTTCTGAGATACAGGCATCGTTGCTTCGCCCAATACATTTACTACGGGTAAATCAAATAGCTGGGCTATGAATTGGGTTTCTTCCCATGAAAGCCAGTAATCTAATTGTCTTATCCCAAAAACAAAGTAATGCGCCGGAAGTTTCAGGTATTCAATGGAATGAATGGCGTAGAGGTTTTCGCCAAAAATCTCATAATCGCCTAAGTCATTTTTCAAAAGCTCCCAATGCTGACGTATCTGTTGTGTCCAAGGTGAGGTGGTTGGGGTAGCATGCGAACGGGCAAAAACCCCATAGCGGCTCAGGCAATTGTTTTCACCGTCGAGTTTTTCGGTGTGTACAATGTGCGGTACCTGTTGGAAATCATTCCAGTAAGTATAATTGATTCTATCGTCGGAAGTCGTACCGGGAGAAAACGGATAATGGTACGTTCTTCCATATTTTCTTGAAATTGCCATTTTGTAATTAATTTAAATCCTAAACAATACCATAGCAGCCTGCTGGTTATCAGCAAGTTACTGTCGATGATGTCTGGATACGCATTACATGGTTTCTCAAGAATTTGAAGGATTACTTATATTTATTTTTTTGTAAAGGTAGGGAGAAATTTCAAAAACAAAAAATCCAACAAAAAAGCCTTTCCCTGAAGAGAAAGGCCTTTATAAATATATCGTATGTGCTACGATTATGCTTCAGCAACTACTTTTACAGTTACTTTTTGTTTCACTTCTTTATGAAGGTCAACAGTAGCTGAGTAATCACCTACATTTTTGATGTCTTCTAAAGCGATTTTCTTGCGGTCGATGTCAAATCCTTTTTCTTTCAAGGCATCTGCCACTTGTGTGTTAGTTACACGACCGAAGATACGACCACTCTCACCGGTTTTCATCGGGATAGTGATTTCGATACCGCCGATAGCTTCTGCTATATTTAAAGCTTCAGTTTTGATTTTCTCGGCTTTATGAGCAGCTTGTTTAAGGTTTTCTGCCAGAACCTTACGATTCGACGTAGTGGCTAATTGTGCAAAGCCTTGCGGAATAAGGTAGTTACGGGCATAACCTGGCTTTACAACAACCAGATCATTTTTGTAGCCTAACCCTACTATATCAGTTTTTAATATTATTTCCATTTTTCTTACTTGTGAATGAGATATTTTATTGATTGAGCGATTGAGTGATTGTGTGATTGAGTGATTATTAAACCACATTCATTCACGGTAGCTTAAGCTACTTAATCACTGATTCACTCATTCACTAAATCACTAAATTATTTAAGTCCGTCTGCAACGAATGGTAATAAAGCCAGGTGTCTGGCACGTTTGATAGCTACAGAAACCTTGCGTTGGAATTTAAGGCTATTGCCCGTCAGACGGCGAGGAAGGATTTTACCTTGCTCATTCACAAATTTCAATAAGAAATTCGGGTCTTTATAATCTACATATTTAATACCGGCTTTTTTGAAGCGGCAATATTTTTTACGAGCCGTATCTTTTCTATCTACCGGGTCGTTTATCAATGACATTGTGTTATTTCTCATTATGCGTTTTCTTCGGTTGTTGCCTCAGCTTTTTCAGCTTTAGCAGGTTCTACATTTTTCTTTCCGATTAAGCCTTTGCTGCGGCGATCGCTGTAGTCAAGAGCATACTTGTCTAATTTCGTAGTCAAATAACGCATAACACGCTCATCACGTTTGAAATCTGTTTCCAATACTGCTACGATTTTTGCATCAGCTTTGTACTGGAACAACTGATAATAACCCGTGTTTTTGTGCTGAATGGTATAGGCCAATTTACGAAGACCCCAATGCTCTTCATGAACTAACTCAGCACCATTATCAGTCAATGTTTTTTTGAATTTTTCGACAGCTTCCTTTATCTGGGTTTCAGATAAAACGGGAGTTAAAATGAAAACTGTCTCATACTGGTTTTGAAACATACTAAAAACAGTGTTTAATTAAGAATTTTAAATTTGTCCTCAAAAATGAGGGTGCAAAGGTAAGAATTTTATGGTAGAATGAAAAGTATTGGGGAAATATTTTTTGTAAGTGGTTGAAACTGAGTCTTGAACTATGATTTACCCGCACGGCGTCCGCTGATTATATGATTGAACTGAATTGCAATGCGCAGCCTTCGTACGGTTGAAGGCTCAATTGAACTTAGACTTAAAAGACGTTTCATTAAAAAATCACTATAATCATTTAATCAGCGGACGCCGCGCGGCTAAATCAAAGTTCAGTGTCTTGTCCTGAAATAGGTTTACACAAACCTAAATAAAAACATGGCAAGAACAAAGACAAACAAAGGCTCAGGTTACAACCAAAACAAATTGCACTATGATTTAGATTTTAAATGGAGAGTATGCCAAGAATATCTGAATAGTTCAGAGACAAAAATAGCCATACAAAGAAGAAATGGTGTACAATGCAGAACAGCGATCGTAATATGGTTACGACAATTCGGTTTGAAAGATAAAATAAAGCCGTTATCTTTAAAAGAGCAACTTAGTTTACAAATGCCACAACCTAAACCAAAAAAAGTACAATTTGAGGAATCAGAGCTTGATAGACTTAAGAAGGAGTTAGCAGAAGCTAATTTAAGAGCTGAGGCATATCAGAAAATGATTGAGATAGCAGAGCAGGAATTTAAAATAGAGATCAAAAAAA